>JANXCZ010000077.1 GCA_025060075.1 Thermodesulfovibrio sp. | reverse complement strand
TATTCAAAGATATTACAGAAAAGATTAGCAAAAAAGAAGAAAGGCGAAGAAAGAATGCTCAACTTATAATACAGCACAAGCTAAAGTCAATAGATTTAATAACATCAAGCATCGCCCATGAAATAAATAATATATGTAATTTTATGGTTAATAATCTTCAGATTTTTTCTCAAGTTTGGGAAGATGTTTTTACTATAATAAAGGAATATCAGGAGGAAAATGGAGAGTATTTAGTTGGAGGCATTCCATCATCAGAGTTAGATAAAGTAATACCAAGAGTTATGATGTCAGTGATAGATGGGATTAATAGAATTTCAGATTCAATAGCGAGCTTTAGAGAATACATTAAGGAAGGTTTAAAATCTGAAAATGCAATCATTGATATTAATGAAGTTATAAAAAGAGTGATAAGAATTCTTCACCATCATATTTTTACATATACAGAAAAATTCAGTTTTAATCCTACTGAGGATTTACCTAAGATTAAAGGTAACATCCAAAAGTTAGAACATGTGATAATAAACTTACTTATGAATGCATTGCAAGCTCTGCCTAATAAACAGAAGGGTGTTTCCATATCTACAGGCATAAATTCAGATAAAATATATATTGAAATTCAAGATGAAGGGATAGGAATTCCAAAAACTATTATGCCTTATATATACGAGCCTTTTTTCTCTACTAAGCATTCATGTGGTGGAGCCGGTCTTGGACTTTATCTTTCCAAGTGTATTGTAGAGGAGCTTGGAGGTGAGATTATTATTCATTCTGAGGAAAATAAAGGAACAAAGGCAATAATCTATCTTCCTTATTTAGAAAATGGATAGGTTTAATTACAGTGTTGCAATTGTAGATGATGAGGAGGAGGCATTATACTCATATTCTCTCATATTAAAACAGGCAGGGGTAAAAGATATTGTTTTAATTAAGGATCCTCGTGAGCTTCCAATTATTTTAAAGGAAAGAACCTTTTCTATTTTGCTGCTTGATCTTTCAATGCCGCATATTTCAGGTTTTGATTTGCTAAAGTATCTTTCAGTAGAGTATCCTGAAATTCCAGTTATTATAATAACAGCAATAAAAGATATAGAAACTGCTGTAGAATGCATGAAGACAGGAGCTTGTGATTATCTTGTAAAGCCAATCGAGAAAAACAAGTTAATATCTTCTATAAAGAAAGCTTTAGAGATAAATAGATTAAAAGAGGAGATATCTGGATTAAAACACAGATTGATTGAAGATAAACTGGAACAAGAGGATGCCTTCTCAGAAATTATAACTGTAAATCAGAAAATGAGAGGGATTTTTAAATACATTGAAGTAATATCAAAAACAGATCAACCTGTTTTAATTACAGGGGAGACGGGAACAGGAAAAGAACTTATTGCAAGGGCAATACATAAAATAAGTGATAAAAAAGGAGAGTTTGTAGCAGTAAATGTTGCAGGACTTGATGATACTATGTTTTCAGATACCTTATTCGGACATAAAAAAGGAGCATTTACAGGTGCATTTTCAAACAGAGAGGGATTAATCTCAAGAGCAAAGGGAGGCACACTGTTTCTTGATGAGATAGGAGACCTATCGGAAGCCTCTCAACTTAAGCTTTTAAGAGTTATTCAAGAGAAGGTCTACTATCCTCTTGGTTCTGACCTTCCCAAGCATACCGATACAAGACTGATTGTGGCAACTAATAAAGACATAAATAAAATGGTTGCTGATGGAAAATTTAGAAAAGATCTTTTTTATAGACTTAAAGTTCACCATATCCATTTACCACCACTTAGAGAGAGAAAGGATGATATTCCTTTTCTACTTGAATATTTTATTGAAGAAGCTGCTCTGTCTCTTGGTAAGAAACCTCCTAAATATCCTGAAGAATTGATAATACTTTTAATGAACTATTCCTTCCCGGGTAATATAAGAGAATTAAAGATGATAGTTTACGATGCGGTAGCGAGAACCAAATCTAATTTTTTGTCCTTAGATGTTTTTAAAAACATGATTGATATAAGTAATGCTATTGATAGGGAATTAAAGAGTGAAATAATAAAGTTTTATATTCAAATGAGGTTTCCAGAAAGACTTCCCACATTAAAAGAGATGGAAGAAATACTTATTATTGAGGCATTAAGAAGAGCGAAGAACAATCAAGGAATAGCAGCTTCAATGCTTGGTATAACAAGGCAGGCACTAAATAAGAGACTACATAAGAAGAGAAACCCCTGAAAAAATTTTTTCAAAATCAGGTTGGTGCAAAAAAAGTTTCACCCATTTTAATCATCAAACTTTTAAATTTCCTTAGCAAATTCATGGCATGATTATTGATTATAATAAAAAATTTTAGATGAGCCGATTAAATCTTTTATACAGCCCCCTGAGGAGTTTAATCGGTATGAAGGGGATGCTTTTAAGGCATGAAGCCTTAAAGTATCCCCTTTTAATTTAAAAAATTAAAAAAGGAGGAGTTTATATGGAGCTTACAAGACGAAGTTTTTTGAAGGTTTCCACAGGTGCCTTTCTTCTTAGCTCCTTAGGCCTCAATCTTGAACCCGCAAAAGCCTATGCAACAGGGCTAAGAACAAAGGGTGCCAAGGAGATAACAACTATATGTCCATATTGTTCAGTAGGTTGTAGCATAATTGTCTCAGTGAGGGACGGAAAAGTTATTAACACAGAGGGTGATCCAGATAGTCCAATTAATGAAGGAGCTCTCTGTCCTAAAGGTGCGTCCATCTATCAGATGGCGAACAATCCTTACAGAGTAACAGAGCCAATGTATCGTGCCCCTGGTGAAAATCAGTGGAAGAAAATTACATGGGAGGAAGCTTTAAATAAAATTGCAAGACTGGTAAAAAAGACAAGGGATAAATATTTTATTACAAAGAATGAGAAGGGACAGATTGTAAACAGAGTTGATGCTATTGCTCATGTTGGTTCTGCTGCCTTAGATGTTGAAGAATGTTACATACTTCAAAAATTAATGCGTTCATGGGGGCTTGTCTATATTGAACATCAAGCCCGAATATGACATGCTCCTACTGTACCGGCTCTGGGAGAGTCGTTTGGCAGAGGAGTAATGACAAACCAATACAATGACCTTAAAAACGCTGATGTAATTTTAGCAATGGGAGGTAATCCTGCAGAGAATCACCCTGTTGCAATGAAATGGATAATGAAAGCAAAGGAACAAAGAGGAGCAAAGCTGGTTGTTGTTGATCCAAAATTTACAAGAACAGCAGCAAAAGCAGATCTCTTCGTTCCAATTCGTCCAGGAACAGATATAGTATTTCTTGGAGGCTTAATTAAATACATAATTGATAACAATTTGTATTTCAAAGACTATGTTGTAAATTATACTGATGCTTCTTTTCTTGTAGATCCTAATTTCAAGCTTCCTGATGAGCTTGACGGAGTATTTTCAGGATATGACGAAAAAACAAGAAAATATGACCGTTCCACATGGAAATATCAACTTGATGAAAATGGAATTCCCAAAAAGGACCCAACACTTCAGAATCCAAATTGTGTATTCCAGCTTCTAAAAAGACACTTCTCAAGATATACTATAGATACAGTCTCTAATATATGTGGTTCACCAAAGGACAAAGTTGAAGAGTGTTATAAGATACTTGCATCAACAGGAAAACCTGATAAGGTAGCAACTGTATGCTATGCTATGGGATGGACTCAGCATACAGTGGGAGTGCAAAACATTAGAGCTTTTGCAATTGTTCAGCTTTTGCTTGGAAATATCGGAATGGCAGGCGGTGGTGTAAATGCCCTTAGAGGAGAGTCAAATGTTCAGGGTTCCACTGATCAAGGATTACTATTCCATATTCTTACAGGATACAATCCTACACCTGTAGCAAGCGATGTGGATTTGAAAAAATATATTGAAAAATACACACCCACAACAAAGGAACCTAAGAGTGTAAACTGGTGGTCAAACAGACCTAAATATATCGTTAGTTACTTAAAAGCAATATACGGAGATAGTGCCACAAAAGAGAATGATTTCTGTTATAGCTATCTACCTAAAAGAGATGATGGACAGTCCTGTTCTTGGCTTGAAATATTTGATGAAATGTATAAAGGAAAAATTAAAGGCTTCTTTGCCTGGGGACAAAATCCAGCATGCTCAAGCGGAAATGCAGGAAAGGTAAGAAATGCTCTTGCTAAACTTGAATGGCTTGTATGTGTAAATCTCTGGGATAATGAGACAGCCTCTTTCTGGCGAGGTCCTGGAATGGATCCTAAGAAAATTAAAACAGAAGTTTTCTTACTTCCTGCAGCATCTTCTGTTGAAAAGGAAGGAAGCGTTACAAACTCTGGTAGAATTGTCCAGTGGAGATATAAAGCAGTAAATCCACCAGGAAAGGCAATGCCAGATGCAGAGATAATAAATGAGCTTTACTTTAGAGTTAAAAAACTTTATGAAAAAGAGAAGGGAGTTTTTCCCGATCCTATCTTAAAACTAACATGGGATTATGGTGAAAAGGATATAAATGGAAAGATAAAACATATGGACATTGAAAAAATATCAAAAGAGATGAATGGATACTTCACTATGGATATTGCTGAGCATCCCATTGATAAGAAGTCTTATAAGAAAGGACAACAGGTCCCGAGTTTTGTTTTGCTAAGAGATGATGGAACAACTGCTTGTGGTAACTGGATATACTGTGGAAGTCATACAGATGCTGGGAATATGAAGAAAAGAAGAGGCAAAGAAGATCCAACTGGTTTAGGACTATTCCCTAACTGGGCATGGGCATGGCCTTTAAACAGAAGAATAGTTTACAATCGTGCAAGTGTGGACCCAAATGGAAATCCATGGGATCCTAAGAGAGCAGTGATAAAATGGGATCCTCAGGAGAAAAAATGGATTGGAGATATTCCTGATGGACCTGCACCTCCACTTGCTATGGAAGGAGGAAGACTGCCATTTATAATGAAACCATTGGGTGTTGGAACCATATTTGGCTCAGGATTAGGTGATGGACCATTCCCTGTTCATTATGAAGCCCTTGAATGTCCATTCCAAGAAAATCCTCTTTATAAAAAACATAGAATCAATCCAACTGTAAAAATATTTGGTACTGATGCAGATGCCTTCGTGTTTTGTGACACAAGATATCCCTATGTAGGAACTACATACAGAGTCACAGAACACTGGCAGACTGGGCTAATGACAAGAAATACTGACTGGCTAAGAGAAATGCAGCCTCAAATGTTCGTTGAGATTGATCCTGTTCTTGCTAAGGAAAAGGGTATTAAGAGTGGAGATAAAGTGATTGTCTCATCGGCAAGAGGAAAAGTTTGGGCTATAGCGATTGTTACTCCAAGGCTTCAACCCTTTAAAGTTCTTGGACAGACAATTCATTTAGTTGGCTTACCATGGCATTATGGATGGCGTTGGCCTCAAGATGGCTCAGGTGGTGATAGTGCAAATCTTCTTACTCCAACAATTGGTGATGCCAATACTCTTACACCAGAAACAAAGACTTTTATGGTAAACATTGAGAAGGCATAGGAGGATAAAACATGGCACGTAAGGGATTGTTAATAACACCAGATTTATGCATAGGATGCAGAGCCTGTCAGGTAGCATGTAAAGAGTGGAATCAGCTTCCTGCATCAAAGACTAAAAACAATGGAACCCATGAAAATCCACCAGACTTAGATGCAAACAACTTTAACAGACTTAAATTTATTGAGTATGCTGATCAGAAAGGTATAAAATGGCTTTTCGTAAGCCATAGATGTATGCACTGTGGAGAGCCTGCATGTGTTCAGATATGTCCAGTTGGTGCTTTAATTAAAGATAAAGATACAGGCATTGTATACTACGACAAAAACAAATGTATTGCCTGTCATGCCTGTAAATCTGCCTGTCCCTTTGATATTCCAAGATATGATCAGGGTGGAAAAGGTAAGATAGCCAAATGTCATCTTTGCATAGACAGAGTTCGTGCAGGACTTATTCCTGCCTGTGCAAAGACCTGTCCAACTGGAGCAATTAAATATGGAGACAGGGACGCACTTATTAAAGAGGCAAAGGCAAAAAAATACAAACTCTATGGAGAGACAGAACTTGGTGGACTTGGAGTAGTATTTGCTCTCACAGAGTCACCAAAGGTTTACAAACTTGCAGAGAATCCAAGAATATCGGAGTCTGTTGCATTTTGGGGTTCTGTATTAAGAACGCTTGTAGGAAGAGGCGATTCAGCTACTTCTTCGTTTATAAAATATCTTGCTAAAAAATCTAACGAATAAATTTCATATTCAGGGGAGGATTAAAGTCTTCCCCTGAATTTTATATTTTTACCCGACTTTAACAGTAAAGAGACATTTTAAACCCTTTTCAAAAATCTAAATCTTCGATTTTTCTAAATTTTCATTCTTTTATGCACATTAGCAAGAGAAGAAGACATAATAAATTCAGAACTTTCAGCATCTCTTGCAAAGAAGTTTGCAGCCCTTTCAAATAGACTCATAGTTATAGACAAGACAAAAGAAAGTATTTTAGATACATATATGTTGTTTTTTGAGTTTTTATGTATTAAGAGTAATGCAGAGGAAACTTACAGAGGAGGGATTTTTATTAGAGGCAGAGGAAACATTGAAGGAGTTTGACAGAGTAAGGGTAGTGGAGATAGAGACAGACAGAGCGAAGGTATATGCGAGGACAGAGATAAGTGGAGAGAGGAATAAGATATTGAGGGCATTAGGAGTAAAATCCCGCAAGTAGTAGTCAAAGAGAAGGAAGTAGTGCAGTAGATGGGGAAGGTGTGTGTTAATATATTAAAAATAAAGGATTTTTAAATTTTTACTGTCAAAGTCGGGGAAAATATGCACCCCCGAAAATCCGGTAGGTGCATGTATGGTAAGCTCTGAAGGTAGTTGTGCAGCTTACTATAAATATGGAAGAGATTAATCCACCTCTTCTATCTTATATGAATGAATTATCTTTGCTGAGTGTTCAAGTGTTGCTTTAACAGAGCAGTATTTTTCCATTGAAAGCTGAATAGCTCTTTTTACTGCCTCTTCAGATAAATTTTTCCCCTTTATTATAAATTCAATCTCTATTTCAGTAAATCTCTTTGGATAATCATCAGGTTGTTTACCCTTAACATTTATTTCTATACCTCTTACATCCTGTTTCTTTTTTGTAAGAATTGATACAATATCCATACCACTACATCCACCTAAACCTACAAGTAAAAGTTCCATAGGACGCATTCCTGTATTTTCACCACCAAAGTCAGGGCTACCATCCATAACAATTGCATGATTTGTGCCAGACTGACCAACAAACTGCATTCCACCTGTCCATTTTACCTTTGCTCTAAGCATAAAATCCTCCTTTCTTAGGATTTAATCTTAAAAGATATATTATGCAAATTTTAGATTTTTTTACAAGTCTCAATGTTTTTCATTCTTAGTTTGATGAACTTCTTCAATTAAGTTTTTAATTATATAAACTAACTCTTTACTTTTTCCTAAAGGCTTTGTACAGAGAACTTCAATATCAGAATACTCTTTTTGAATCCTCTCAATAATCTTAGGTATATCAAAGGCGACATGAATCCCTGAGGAAAGAAAAAAGGGATGAATTATTATTTTCTTTATATTTTCTTCTTTAAGGCTACTTATTACTTCATCCACTGAAGGATTTCCATATCTTAAATAGGCATATTGTACATCATAAACTTTTTTATTAAGGAGATTTGCTAACTCTTTAACGATAAACTCTAAATCATCTGTCTCTGCTTTTTGAGTTCCATGAGCTATTATTAATATTTTGTACATTTGCTTATCCTGTATGTCATCTCAACGATTCCATCTATTATTCTCGGACTTAAGTGATAGATCTTATCACTTACACAGTAGATTTTACCATTTTTAACTGCATCAGTATCTTTAAGTTTCAAAATAAGACTTTCAGAGTAAGCTGATTTATGAGCAACACCAAAGAATATAATCTCTGGATTCATTTTGATTACTCTTTCAATGTTTATTGAAGATGACTCTGCAATATTTGTAAGCCCTATTAGATTCATAACTTCGTTTATGTGAGATTTTTTTCCTACAACTGTAAGAGGCTCAGCCCATATTACAAACAAAGCCCTTTGCCCTTTAAAACTTTTTTTTATTCTATTAATATTTTTCAAAAATTCATTTCCAACACTAACTGCCTCCTTTTCTTTGCCAATAATTCTTCCCAATTTTATTAACTCATCAGGTATATCTTTGAGGCTCTGAGGAGCATAAACATGAACCTTTAGACCAAGTTCTATTAGCCTCTGATATACTTCCTTAGGAGTAACTTCCTTAGAGATTACTACAATATCTGGTTTTAAAGCCAATATTTTTTCATAAGATGGATTAATCATTCCACCTACCTTAGTTCTGTTTTTAATCTCCTCTGGCCATTTACAGTAGTTTGATACTCCAACAACTTTATCAATAGCACCTAAATAGTAGATTGCTTCTGTAACTGATGGTGCGAGTGATACTATCCTTTGAACTTGACCAAAACACACAGAAGAGAAAGAAAAAATTATTAAAACCAGAAAGAAAAAAACTCTCATTTTATCTCCAACGGAATTCCAGCAATCATAAAATAAGCTTTATCACATATGTTCATTATTCTTTGATTTAGTGTTCCTGCAATATCAATGAATCTTCTTGAAAGTTCATTTTCAGGAACTATACCTAATCCAACCTCATTTGCTACGATAAATATTTCAATTTTTTCTCTATTTTTTAAAACTGAGTTTATAAATGACTCAACAAAATCTTCATATTCAAAACCTTCAACTAATAGATTGGTAATCCATGTATTAAGACAATCAACAACTAAGATAGATTTTTCAGGCAGTTTATTAATTATCTCACCTATCTTTATAGGCTCCTCTATAGTGGTCCAATGGCTACCTCTTTCCCTTTTATGTCTTTCAATACGTTCTTTCATTTCCTCATCAATGGCTCTTGCTGTTGCAATATAGTAGCAGTTTTTATTTCCTTTATTTTCTGCCTTCTTTAAAGCAAAGCTGGTTTTTCCACTCTTTACTCCACCAATTATAAAGGTAATCATATCAAATCCTTAAAAATTCACTTAGTTCTTTAAAAAATATCTCATTTTCTGTTCTACTTTTTACTGAAACTCTTATAAAATTTTCATTAAGTCCATAGAAGTCTGAACACTCCCTTATAAGAATGCCTCTTTCAAGCATGTATCTAAAAATTCCTTTTTTATGAGCTTCAAAAAGATAAAAGTTTGCTACAGAATGAAAATATCTAATATTGAGCTTATTAAATGAATCTTCAAAAAAATTTTTTTCCCTTATGAAAAACTCATAAATTTGAGCCTTAAAATCTTCATCTTTGATTATTTCTTCTGCTATCCATTGGGCTATACTGTTTATACTCCATGGTTGCCTATATTTTTTCATTTTTTCAATTATCTTTTTATAAGCTACAGCATAGCCAAATCTAACTCCTGCAAGTCCATAGAACTTTGTAAGAGAGCGCAAAACAATAATATTTGAGGAAATTGCCTCTTTAATAAGAGTTTGATCAGGAGTAAAATCTATAAATGCTTCATCTACTACAAAGGCTGTATATGGGTAATTATTAACAAGGCTAAGGATTTCTCTTTTGTCTATTAACCATCCTGTTGGATTATTGGGATTACAGATGAAAACCATCTCATAATTTCTTGTACTCATTTTTTCCTTAAGTATTTCAAGGATTTTTTCTTTATTTAGAGCAAAAATCTTTTCCACATTATATATATCATTTACTCTACAGGCTCTTTCATACTCTGTAAATGTGGGTTCTAAGATCAAAACAGATGTTGGCTTTAGCGCCTTAACTACGAGATAAATTAGTTCTGTTGAGCCATTACCACAGATTATATTTTCAGTTGGAATTTCATAGAGTTCTGAAAAAGTTTTAATAAAGGATCTTGCTTCACTATCTGGATATTTGTGTAAAAGTGAAAATCTCTCTATTGCCTTTCTCTTTATCTTTTCAGGTAAAGGCAAAGGATTTACAGAGGAACTCATATCTATAATTTCATAAGGCGATTTATTGATAATTTCTGAGGCAGTATAAATATCACCTCCATGTCTCATAAAAAAATCCCTCTTATCATGATTGACAAAAAAACGAATATGAAGCTACTTAAAATAACAATTTTTATAGAGGATTTAATATGTCTTGACTGTACACTCTCAAAGTCATCTCCAATGTAAGGTTTTTCCACCAATACTCCTCCATAGTAGTTAGGACCTCCCAATCTTACTCCAACTGCTCCAGAAATTGCTGCCTCAGGAATTCCACTGTTTGGACTACTATGGTTTTTTCCATCTCTAAGCATAATTTTTAATGATCTTTTTGCATATGAAAAACCAAAAAGTATAAGAGAACTTAAAACAATTAGAAATCCCGTTATTCTCGCTGGAATATAGTTAAAAACATCATCCATTTTTGCTGAAAACCATCCGAATTTTATATATCTTTCATTCTTATATCCAACCATTGAATCAAGTGTGTTAACAGTTTTATAAAGAACTAAAAGAGGAAAACCACCTATGAAAAAATAAAACAATGGAGCAATAACTCCATCAGATAGATTTTCAGCAAGACTCTCAATAACTGCAACTCTTATTTTTTCTGGTGAGAGATTTTCTGTATCTCTTCCTACAAGAGATTTTAATGAAACTCTTGCCTGTGTTAGATTTGATTCATCTAAAAGTTTATCAACTTTTTTTGCCTCTTCAATCAAACCTCTTAAGGCAATAAATAGGCTTCCTACTAATACTAAAGCAATACAAGAAAATAAAAATGTTACCCATGATATACTACCAAATATATTCAGAAAGTATACGAATAAAATGGAGAGTAAAAAGACAAAGACTGTCACGAATAAAAAAAGTAGGAAACCTCCAAATCTGTTGTTAAGATTTCTATTTCTTAAAAATTTCTCTGTTTTTTCAATGAGTTTACCTATTGCTCTGATAGGATGATATCTCTTAGGATCTCCCATTAAAAGATCAACTAAAAATGCTCCAGCTACTATCAAGTCTTCAACAAAAAATATCTTCATAAACCAGCTATTTCCCATACTCTATCAATATCCAGATTTCTTTCAACAGTTTCTGCGATTTTATTTATAAAAGATTCTTTAAGCTTAATCCATGAAAAACTATGACTAATAGGACTTAAACCTTTTTTAATTCTATGTCTGTTTATAATCCATCTTCTGAAGCTATCGCTATCAAATACTCCATGAATATATGTTCCCCAAACATTTCCATTAGATACACCCTCAAATAAAGTTTCATTCATTGAAGTTCTTGTAACTTTAAAAACTCCTGTTTGACCATAACTTACTCCTTTGTGAATTTCATAGCCTCTTATTTTTATTGAAGGTTCTAAGCATAGATATCCTTCAACCTGAGTTGTTATTTTTTCAGGATAAAATACTGTTTCCATAGGAAGTAAACCTATGCCATCAATCTCCTTGATTGAGTCTTCTACTTGATAGGGATCTATTAGTCTTTCTCCGAGCATTTGAAATCCACCACATATTCCGATTATTTCAATGTCTTTTTTAGAGAGTTTTCTTAATGTTTCATCAATCTTAAGCTCTTTCAATAGCCTTAAATCTTCAAATGTTTTCTTTGAACCAGGAATTATTATTATGTCAGCATTAAGAAGGTCTTCTCTTCTTAATGAGTATATCAACTCAACATCAGGTTCAAATCTTAATGGCTCAAAGTCACTGAAGTTTGAGATGTATCTTAGCCTTAAAACAACTACCTTTACTGTAGCATCCATTTTAAAAGATTTATAGTTATAAAGTCTTACGGATACTCCATCTTCATCGGGAATTCCTGTTTCCTCTATGTAGGGAATTACTCCAAGACAGGGTTTTTCTATCATATTCTCAAGTTTTTTGATTCCAGATAGGAGAATCTCTCTGTAACCTCTGAATTTATTAATTATGAAACCTTTAATTAAACTGTCATAATCTTTAAGAATTTTTACAGTTCCATAAAGAGAGGCAAAGACACCTCCTCTGTCAATATCACCTACAATAATAACTGGTGCTTTCAGATAATCTGCTACAGCCATGTTTACGATGTCTCTATCAAGAAGATTTATCTCTGCAGGACTTCCAGCACCTTCAATTACTAAAAAATCATACTCTTTGCTTAGAAAGTTAAGTGAACATACTACCTTTTCCCAGAGTTTTTTATGTTCAGAGTAAAAATCCTTTGAATTCAAAGTCTTATAAAGCTTTCCATGAACAACTACTTGAACTCCCTGTCTGCCTGATGGTTTAAGCAAGACAGGATTCATATGCACAGTAGGAGTTATACAAGCTGCCTCTGCCTGAACTGCCTGAGCAATACCTATCTCGCCTCCATCTTCTGTAACAAAACTTTGAAGACTCATATTTTGAGCCTTAAAAGGTGCAACTCTTATACCTCTTTTTTTAGCTATTCTGCAAAGAGCAGTAACAATTAAACTTTTTCCACAGTTTGAAGATGTTCCCTGTATCATCAGATACTTAGCCATATTCTTTCAAAAAATATAAAGGATATCAAAAATGCTATTTCCATAATCTCTACTGTTGCACCGAGATTGTCTCCAGTTATTCCATTAAAGAGCTTTTCAAAGACTTTTTTTAGAAAAAGAAAAATAAGAAAAATAAGCAACAAAGATGCAACTAAAAATACATATTTTTCATATACGACAAAATAAAGAAATAAAATCAGGGGCAAGAGAGTTGACAAAAAAAGCTGTCTTAATTTTATTTTTCCGATAAATAGAAAACCAAGCCCTGTGGTTTTTGCAGGTTTTCCTGAATACATAAGAGGAATTATTATCCATCTTGAAAGACAAAAGGTAAAAATAAAAATCAAATATTGTTTAAGCTCAAGAATCTCTTTAAAAAGAATAAACTTACAAAGAATGGCAAACACTAAAACCACTACACCTGCGACTCCAACACTGCTGTCCTTCATAATCTCAAGTCTTCTCTTTACATCTTTCTCCCTATTACCAGTTGACTTAAAAAAGAATGCATCAAAGGTATCTGAGAGTCCGTCAAGATGAAGTATTCCTCTCATAATAAGAAAAAAAAGAAGTAAAATAAGTGAGATAATTGATGATGGAAAAATCTGCACTAAGGTATAAGATAAAGCAAAAGATAAAATCCCCTCTATGAATCCAACAGTAGGAAAAAACACTACAGAGGATACTATCTCCTTTTCATCTATTCTCTTTGGCTTTAAAGGCAATAAGGTAAGAAAGGAAAGAGCTATCAAAAATCTATTTATCACTTTTAGATACACCTGCCTCTTCAAAGGTTGCCATCTCACGATAAATCTTAAGAGAAGCTTCAATAATAGTCATTGCAAGGGCTGCACCTGTTCCTTCACCAAGTCTTAGTTTTAAATCAAGTAAAGGCTCAAGTCCCATAAAATCAAGAACTTTTTTATGTCCTCTTTCAACAGAGTTATGAGAGGCAAAAATGTAATCTTTAACATTTGAATTTATACAATAGGCAATTAATGCTCCTGCAGTAGATATAAAACCATCAACTACAACTGGAATTTTCAATTCTGCACAGCCTAAGACAACTCCTGCCATTGCACCTATCTCAGGACCTCCAACCTTTGATAAAACATCAATAGGATCTGATGAAATAGGATTATTTATACTTATTGCTTTCTTTATTACTTCAACCTTTCTTTTAAATACAATGTCATCTATGCCACTTCCTCTTCCAGTTACCTCCTCAACATCAGAGTTAGTAAGAACACTTACAACTGCTGATGAAGGCGTCGTATTTCCAATTCCCATCTCTCCTGTTGCAAATAGATTGTAACCATGTTGAAAATACTGTCTTACAAGATCAATCCCAATTTGAATTGATCTTAATGCCTGCTCATAGGTTAATGCGGGTCCAAAGACCATGTTTGCTGTTCCCTTTACTATCTTTTTATTTATCAATCCTTCAACTTCTCCAAAATCATAGTCAACACCAACATCAACAACTAAAACATCTGCTCCTACGTGCCTTGCTAAAACATTTATTCCTGCTCCACCTCTTAAGAAATTAAATACCATCTGGGCAGTTACTTCCTTTGGATAGGCAGATACACCCTCTTTAGTGACCCCATGGTCTGAGGCAAAGACAAAAACAGCCTTTTTCTTTATCTCAGGCATAGCATCTTCATATATAGCAACAAGCCTTGCTGCAACTTCCTCAAGTCTTCCAAGACTTCTTGGAGGTTTAGTAAGATTATCAAGCCTTCTCCATGCCAAATCAATAAACTCTTTTTTTACTGGCTCAATCTTAAGATTAATCATAATTCCTCTATAATAAGAAATCTTTACAAATCCTTTTTAATCTCAAGAAACCATTTATTTTCTTTAAAAATCTTATTGCCTACGATAAACCTAACTGCTTTTTTAAATATAGGACCATCATAGACAAAGGTGTGATACTCACCCTTTTCACCGCATAAATCAACATTTTTTAAATCTTTCAAATCCCTTATAAAATCAAAATCAATCTCTCTTCCAAGCCATTCACTTCCAAGAAAAGACGCATTTGTTGTACATACTATAGCCTTAAAACCAGATTTTATAAACTCATTAAGAAGTATTTCTCTTTTTTCATTCCAAAGAGGAAGTATTGCCTTTATTTCAGTTTCTCTACATATCCTTTCAACCCATTCTCTGTGTTGTTGAAGATCAATATCTCCAAATACACCTGCATTGATATCCTCTTCTTCTTTTAGTTTAAAGATGGTATTTTTAAACTCTTCTTCATATTTTTCCCATGTTGTTTTTCTTTGAATAATAGGTATTCCAACTGCTTCAGCCTGTGCCTTTATTAATTCTGAAGTTACTCCATGAGACCTTGAGTATAATCCATCCTCTGAAATCATATTAACAAAGAAAGAAATCCTAACTCCGCTTTTTATTGCTCTGTAACAGGCTAATGAGCTTTCTTTGCCTCCACTCCATGAGACAAAAGCCTTTAAAATATCCATTTCACTCCTCCAGTAATTGTTCTTCTTGGCATAGGATAATACTGAACATACTCATAGGCTCTGTCAAGGAGATTTTCTACTGAAAATGTAAGCTCAAGATTCTTTATCGGTCTGTAGGAACCTTTAAGATTTATTACCATAAAATCACTTTTATCAACAACTTTTTCATAATTTTTTGATGAAGGATTCCAGTCAACTACTTTTTCCTTACCCACATAGTTTGCTATTAGCTTTAAATCCCATTTATCCTTTCCTGCTTTTATTCCAAATGATGCAGCGGATTTCGGAATATACTGAAGAGTTTTTCCATACTTTTGTATCTCATCTTCATCTTTACTTGAGTATCTTGTATGATAGGTAAAGTTCAAAAATGGTTCAAGAGAGAAGTCTAAGCCTGCAGCCAATCCAATATCATATGAAAAAATTCCCTCTATACCCTGAATTGTTGCTCCATCAACATTTTTAAAGGTCCAAGCTTTAAGAGCGCTATCGTAATATCTCAGAATTTTATCTTTGAATATTGAGTGAAAAAATGCAATCTCACCCTTAAATAAATCTTTTATATAGGCAACTCCTATGTCATAGGATCTGCTTTTTTCTGGTTTTAAATCAGGATTCCCTACATAATGGGTTCCCCTGGAAGAGACATAATCAGCTGCAAGCTCATCTGGAGCAGGAGCTCTGAATGCAGTTCCCGCATTACCCTTTATGGAAAAACTATCTGTAAGCTTATATACAATTCCTCCTCTTACAGTAACATGTTCCAGATTTTCTTTTCCTGGCTTTAAAGCTGTAATACCCTCTGTTGGCAGTATTTCATTTTCAAAGTAGTCATAACGAACGCCAAAATTTAGTAAAAGCTTTTTATTAAATAAGCTTAATCTTGTCTCAGAAAATAACCCATAGCTATCATACTCTGAATTTGGATTATAAGGAGCACCTGTGCTTCTTGAGCTTTTAACCTTTACCCTATCCCACTGTCCTCCTATAATAAATCTATGTTCATCAACTAAGAATACTTTCTGAAGGCTTAAACCCTGTGTAGTTGTGTTTTTTACTGTGATGTCCGAGTTTCCTATGCCTTTTCCTTCATGAA
>JANXCZ010000009.1 GCA_025060075.1 Thermodesulfovibrio sp. | reverse complement strand
TGAGGATTTAGTCCACATACTGCAATTCGAGGATTTTCAATATGAAGCATATCACAGGCTTTTTTAGCAAAAAGAATTGTTCTTATTACTCTTTCCTTTTTTATCAAAAAGGGAACTTCTTTTAAGGGAACATGAATAGTTGCAAGAATAACTTTCAAATTTTCGCTATAAAACGCCATTGCATAATCTTCTGTCTCTGTTAGCTCTGCAAGCATATCCGTGTGTCCAAACCATGGAAGTCCTGCCATTCTTAAAGCTGTCTTTGAAATCGGACATGTTACAATTGCATGTATTATACCAAGTCTATAAAGTTCTACTGCTTTTCTTATATAAGAGAAACACGCTTTCCCTGAGTCTTCCGAGGGAGTTCCCTTTATTAGTCTTGATGGATCTTTAATTTCATTTAAGTTTAATATTTCAATATTATCAGGATCAAAATCCATACCAACTGCTCTTATTACCTCTTTAATAACTGCTCTATCACCTATTACAATAGGATTACAGATTTTATATATGTCTTCCTGAGCAAATGCTTTAACAATTATCTCAGGACCAACGCCTGCAGGATCTCCCATTGTAATGGCAATTCTCTTTTTACCCATTTTTTCTCCTCCAGCTTTTAATTTTTAAGGAAAGTTTATTTATTATTGATTTTCAAGAAGTTCCTCTGCATGAAAAAGTGAGCTTTCTGTTATGCGTCCACTTAACATTCTTGCAATTTCCTCTTTTCTTTTTTTTCCTTTCAATACTTCTACTTTTACAAAAGTTTTATTATCCAAAATGAACTTTTCTACTTTTAGATGATGTTGAGCTTGAGCAGCTATTTGAGGAAGATGAGTCACACAAAGTACTTGATGATGTTTGGAGAGCTCTTTAAGTCTTCTGCCAATATTTTCCGCTACAATTCCTCCAATTCCTGCATCAATCTCATCAAATATAAGAGTCATAGATTTTATAGAATCCTTTGCTAACTTAAGTTCAACACACTTAAGTGCAAGCATTAGCCTTGAAAGTTCACCTCCAGAGGCTACCTTAACCAAGGGTTTTGGAGGTTCACCAGGATTTGATGAAAAATAAAACTCTATTTCATCCTTTCCGTGTAATGATATCTCCTTTTCATTAATTCTTATTTCAAAGGAAGGATTTAAAAAACCAAGAAATTTAAGCTCATTAATAATTTCATCTTCAATTTTACTTTTTAAAGATCTTCTCTTGTAAGAAATTTCATCTGCCAAGGAAATCATCTCATCTGAGAGTCTCTTTAGCTTTTCTTCTTTATTCTTTAGAGTTTCTTTAGAAAAAAAAATATTACTAAGCTCATCTTCAGCTTTTTTTGCATACTCCATTATTTCTTTTATTGTTGAACCATATTTTAATTTAAGCTTATTAATTAGCGTAAGCTTTTCTTCAATTTTCTCTAATTCTTTAGGGTCTGGTTCATAACTATCCTTAAGCCTTCTTAAAATATAGATAGCTTCTTCTGTTTGTGTAAAGGCTGATTCAATTAGATTTTTTACCTCTTCTGCCTTTGAATCAAATTTAGATAACTCCTTTAGAAAACTTAAAACCTTTGATAGATTTGTGTACACTGATGCTTTATCTCCATAAAGAAGACTAAAGCTCATTTCAGCTAATTCTTTAAGTTTTAAAACATTTCTAAGAATCTCTCTTTGCTTTAAAAGTTCTTCTTCTTGACCTTCTTTTAAATTTGCATTTCTTATTTCATTAATTTGAAACTGTAAAAGTTCTGTTCTTTGCTTTTTTAATGAAATATCTTTCTTTGTCTCTTCTAATTCTTTCTTAAGATTTTGAACTTCCATATATATTTGATTGAATCTCTCAACTTCCTCTCTTAAATTCGCTATAGTATCAAAAAATAAAATATGATTTTCCTTTTTTAGTAGATAAGTATGCTCATGTTGGCCATGAATGTTTATGAGTTTAGAAGCTATTTTTGCAAATTCATGCACTGTAAAGGCAGAGTCATTTATATACGTTTTTGTTTTACCATGAATATTTAGAATCTTTTTTAGTATTATTACTTCATCATTAATTTCAAACTCTTTTTCGCCCGGTATATAGACAACAGCTTCAATGTATGCTTCATTTTTACCATGTTTAACAAAATCTAATGCAGACACTTTTTCCTTCAGTAAAACAGAAATAGCATCTACAATTATAGATTTACCTGCTCCTGTTTCACCAGTAAGAACATTAAAACCTTTACCCAATGGAATTGTTAAACTATCAATTATAGCAAAATTTTTAATTCTTAACTCTTCAATCATTTAAAATACTAATTAATTAAACCTGCGCTTCTTAGAACCTCTGCAAGTTTTTCTTTATTTGATTGAGACATCTCACAAAGAGGAAGTCTAAATTCTTCTCTTATTTTACCCATCATTGCAAGAGCTGTCTTAACAGGAATTGGGTTTGTCTCAATAAACATAGCCTTATTTAGTGGTTCAAGTTTGTAATGAATACTTCTTGCAGTTTCAATATCTCCTCTTTCCCAGGCATTAAAAAGCTCTGCCATTTCCTTAGGACATATATTTGCTGTAACAGATATGGCACCCTTACCACCAAGCACAAGAAGTGGAAGATTTGTAAAGTCATCTCCACTTAGAACTGTAATCTTATCACCACAGAGTCTTATAAGTTCACTTACTTGCTTCATGTCTCCAGTAGCTTCTTTTATTCCAACAATTCGTGGATGCTCTGCAAGTCTTGCTACTGTTTGAGGAAGTAGATTAACTGATGTTCTACCTGGCACATTATATAAAATAAGAGGAAGTCCTGTCTTATCAGCAATTTCTTTATAATGACGATACAATCCTTCCTGAGTTGGTTTATTATAATAAGGTGTTACAACTAAAGCTGCATCTGCACCAAGTTCTTCTGCCTTTCTTGTAATCATAATTGCTTCATCTGTTGAGTTTGAGCCTGTACCTGCTATGACCGGGACTCTCTTATTTACAGCTTTAACAGTAATTTCTATCACTCTGTAGTGTTCTTCATAATCAAGAGTTGAGGCTTCACCAGTTGTACCACATGGCACTATTCCATGAGTTCCTTCTTGAATATGCCACTCAATTAATTCTTCAAGAGCCTTTTCATCAATTTTTCCGTTTTTAAAAGGTGTAACAATTGCAACACATGAACCCTTAATCATCTTAAACCTCCAGTTTAAATTTTTGTTTTAATTATAATACAAAGTTCTTTTTTCATAAAAGATTATTCTTTAAGTTTTTAAAAAATGACCAAAATTTGAGAAAAATGTGATATAGTATTAAATTATGATTTGCAGTGTTTTTAAAAATCTTTGTCCAAACTGTGGTTCAGACATAACTTATCAGAGACTTCAAAACGGGCTTCTTTGTGAAAATTGTCTTCCTAAGGAAAATGTAAATCCGTGCGATTATATTGAGTTTGGAAATTTTAAACACTACTGTGATATTCAAAAAGAAAAAGAAAAATGGGAAAAACACTTTGAAGAACACATTCATTCTAAACCTTGGAGTCTTCAAACAGCATGGGCAAAAAGAGTTTTTTCAGGTTCATCCTTTGCTTTATTGGCTCCTACAGGAGTTGGTAAAACTTCCTTTGGAGTATGTACTGCTACATACTTTGCAGAAAAGGGAAAAAAATCCTACATAATTCTTCCAACTAAACTTCTCGTTGAACAAGTATCCTTTCGCTTAAAGAACTTTGTTTCAGAGGACTATGTTTTAACTTTCAATGAAGAGGGAGCAAAAACTAAAAAAATAAATAAGGAAAGATTAGTTAGAGGAGACTTCAGGATTTTAGTTACGACCTCTATGTTTCTTTATAAAAACTTTCAGATTAT
>JANXCZ010000089.1 GCA_025060075.1 Thermodesulfovibrio sp. | reverse complement strand
TATGCATCCACTTTTTACATAAAGTTCGTAAGCAACTTGTCTTATTTCCTCTTCAATTTTTTCTCTGTCAATCATTTTTACACCTCCTTGTTTTAATCTGTAAGTGTTTTCATTTTAAAGTATATCAAAAAATTAGATTTTTTGTATAAGATTTTTCCTAAAAAATACTAATTTTTGCGTTTATGGTATAATCTACAAATAAAGAATTAGAAGTTAAAGATGGATTATACTATTGACTCAATAGGAAGTATTAAAATCTGCCAGCCCAAAGAAGGTTATCGTTTTAGTGTAGATGCTTTAATTCTTGCTCATTTTGTTAATTTAAAAAAACTTAATAAAGCTTTAGACATTGGAGCAGGGACAGGAATAATTGGAGTAATTCTTGGAAAAAGATACAGTGAATCCCATATTACGATGGTTGAGATACAGCCAGAACTTGCAAAACTTGCTGAGGAAAGTATAAAGCTAAACAATCTTGATAAAAAAGCAGAAATTATATGCATGGATGCAAAGGATTTGATTCATTCAGAGTCTTTTCATCATAAGTTCGATGTTGTAGTATCAAATCCACCTTTTAGAAAACCAGGCACTGGAAGAATTAGTCCTGAAGGGAAAAAAGCTGTGGCAAGACATGAAATTACTCTTAATGTATTTGATATTGCTAAAATCTCTCAAAAAGTCTTGAAACATCGTGGACGTCTATATGTGATTCATCTGCCAGAAAGATTTACAGAGATTACAAGAATAATGAGTAAATATTCTCTTGAAATAAAAAGAGTTCGTTTTGTTCATTCCAAAAGAGAGACTCCTGCAAAGATGGTATTAATTGAAGCAGTAAAGGGAGGAAGAGTGGGATTAAAAGTTGAGCCTCCTTTGTTTATTTATAACAACGATGGCACATATACTGATGAAATGAATACAGTATATGAAATTTAGCAAAGTGTTTCTATTAAAGCTTTATTTATTGTAAAATTTTAACTATGCTTTCATACTTAATAAAAAGACTTCTTCTTATGATTCCAATTCTCTTTGGGATTACTCTTATATGTTTCATTGTAATAAATCTTGCACCTGGTTCTCCTGCTATGTTTCAAGAAGAGCTTTCTCCAAAAGCTTCTCCAGAGGCTGTACAAGCCCTTAAAAAGCTTTATGGACTTGATAAACCACTTCATGAAAGATATATTAATTGGCTTAAAATGGTCTTTACATTAGATCTTGGTAAGAGTTTTGTTGACGGAAGAAAAGTAGAGGATAAAATAAAAGAAAGACTTCCAATTACCATAACTTTAAACTTACTTTCTCTTATATTTATCTTTATTGTAGCAATTCCTATTGGAGTTTATTCAGCTTTAAGACCTGGAAGCATATTTGATAGAGCTCTTACATTTTTTGTTTTTACAGGGTTTTCTGTCCCTACTTTTTGGCTTGCTTTACTTGCTATGATTGTTTTCGGTGTTAATCTTGGATGGCTTCCAATTTCGGGAATTCAAAGTATTGGAGTAGAAAAAATGCCTTTTCATGAAAGAGTGATTGATTATATAAAACATCTTATTTTACCTGTAACAATTATGTCTTTTTCTGGACTTGCAGGAATGTCAAGATATACTCGTTCAAGTATGCTTGAGGTTTTAAATCAAGACTATATTCGTACTGCAAGAGCAAAGGGAGTTCCAGAGAGAGTTGTTATATTTAGACATGCATTAAGAAATGCTTTGCTACCAGTAATCACTCTTTTAGGTCTTTCAATACCGGGGCTTATTGGAGGAAGTGTTATTTTTGAGAGTATTTTTTCTATTCCGGGGATGGGACAGCTTTTTTATTCATCAGCTATGGCAAGAGATTATCCAACAATAATGGGAATATTATTAATTGGTGCATTACTGACATTGATTGGCAATCTCATTGCTGATATCGCATACTTTATTGTTGATCCAAGAATAAGGGTAAAAAGAGATGTTTAAAATAATTCTTAGAAGGATTTTAAAAAATAAATTTGCTTTGGCTGGTTTAATATTTATATTTTTTATCGTCTTTGTAGCAATTTTTTCATCTTATATTGCACCATATGATCCATACAAGATTAATGTTTATAAAGTTCTTGAACCACCTTCAAAGGAACATCCATTTGGAACAGATGAGCTTGGAAGAGATGTTCTGTCAAGAGTTATATACGGAGCAAAAGTTTCATTAAAGGTAGGATTCCTTGCAATGGGTATTGCCATACTTACTGGAACAATTCTTGGTGCCTTGGCAGGATACTATGGAGGTTTGATTGACTCAATCATAATGAGAGTAGTTGATGTTATGCTTTCTTTCCCTACTTTATTTTTAATCTTAGCTGTAGTGGCTTTTTTAGAGCCAAGTATCTATATAATCATGATAGTAATTGGACTTACAGGATGGATGGATGTTGCAAGGCTTGTAAGAGCAGAAGTATTATCCTTAAAAGAAAGAGAGTTTGTTCTTGCTGCAAGAGCAATTGGAGCAAGCTCTTTTAGAATTATTTTTAGACATATTCTTCCAAATGCTATATATCCTGTTATTGTTGCTGCCACATTTTCAGTTGGTGGTGCAATATTGATTGAAAGTGGACTCAGTTTTTTAGGACTTGGAGTTCAACCACCTGAACCAAGCTGGGGTGGAATTCTAAGCATTGGTAAAGACTACATTACTGTTGCATGGTGGTTAAGCCTTTTTCCTGGAATTGCTATATTCTTAACAGTATTGTCATTTAATCTTGTTGGAGAAGCTTTAAGAGATGCGACTGATCCGAGACACTGGACAGAGGATTAGAATTTTTTAAAAATTTACAGTTTGAGTTGTAAGTTGAAAATTAAAATATGGCTCCTCTACCAACTCATAACATCCAGTTTCAATAAGCTTCCTTAAAAAGTTAATATGTGATGTATGACCACCTTTTTCAATGATAAAATGGCCTTGAATAGGGTAGCCAACTAAGGAGAAATCACCAATTGCATCAAGAATTTTATGTCTTACAAACTCATCTTTAAATCTTAGACTTCCTCCAACAACTCCCTTTTCATCAAGCACAAGAGCATTTTCAAGAGAGCCTCCTTTTGCAAAACCATTTTTAAGCAAGTAGAGAATATCTCTTAAAAATCCAAAGGTTCTTGCAGGAGCTATTTCATTGAGAAAGTTTTTTTCATTAATTTCTATACTTAAAGATTGTTCCATGATAAGAGGATGTTCATAAAAGATTTTATATGTTATTTTAAAACTTCTGTGAGGCTTTGCAATTATTTGTGAATGAGCTTCTTCATAGTATATAGGTTTTGTAATTCTAAGTAAAGGTATGCTCTTACCCTGTTTTGCAATTCCTGCTTTTAAGATTGCTTTTACAAAATCAACAGCACTTCCATCCATTACGGGAACTTCTGAGCTATCAATCTCTACAATAACATTGGTTATTCCAAAAACATACAATGTGGCAAGTAAGTGCTCTACAGTTCTTACTTTTATTCCATCAACTCCTAAGGTAGTTGCAAAAGATGTATCAATGACAAATGGAAGTTTTGCCTTAATTGGAAAGTTTTTATCTTTTCTGTAGAATACGACTCCTGTATCTCTTTGGGCAGGAATTAGAGTAAGATTAATCTTTTTACCTGAGTGTATGCCTATTCCTGTCAGTGATACTTCTGATCTTATAGTTTTCTGAAATGGCATCAAATAAATACAAACAAAGAATATGCCAAATTTTATTTAGCGTAATTTTAATGGTTTATAAGATTTTTAATGTGGTAAATATGATACATCTATAGAAAAAATAAGACATTCTATTATGCTTCACCACCTACAACAATTTCAGGAATTCTTACGGTTGGCATTCCATCAGTAACAGGAACTGCTTGAGAGTTTTTACCGCATGTTCCTATAGAAAAT
Organism: Thermodesulfovibrio sp.; assembly: GCA_025060075.1. Taxonomy (GTDB): domain Bacteria; phylum Nitrospirota; class Thermodesulfovibrionia; order Thermodesulfovibrionales; family Thermodesulfovibrionaceae; genus Thermodesulfovibrio. The sequence continues at coordinate 6,407 of JANXCZ010000089.1, read as the reverse complement.
CCTAAATCATTTCCAACCATATCAATAGTTTTTAAAATTTCCTGTCCTGTTCCAATTAGTAAAGCTCCCCTTACAGGCTCTCCAACTGAACCCTTCTCAATCAAATATCCTTCTTGAACTTCAAATACAAACTCTCCTGTTACAGTGTTTACTTGGCCACCACCCATTTTTTTTACAAAAAGTCCTCTATCCACAGAACGGATTATCTCTTCAGGAGAATGCTCACCAGGAGCAATAAAGGTATTGCTCATTCTTGGAATTGGATAATGTTCATATGACTGTCTTCTGCCATTTCCTGTGGAAGACTTACCTTCCTTCATTGAGGTATATTTATCATAAAGATAGTTAATAAGAACTCCTTTTTCAACTAAAACTGTTCTTTGAGATGGAGTTCCTTCATCATCAAAAATATAGGAGCCTCTCATGTTTGAGAGAGTAGGGTCATCAATTACTGTTATAAGATCTGAGGCAATTTTATCACCAATTTTCCCACTGTACACTGAGATTCCTTCCTGAACAAGGTCTGCTTCAAGACCATGTCCAACAGCTTCATGTATCATTGTTCCACCAGCTTCTGAAGATATTACAACTGGCATCCTTCCACCTTTAATTCTTTTTGCCTTTAACATCATAAGAGCTCTTTGAGTAGCCTTAAGAGCAATTTCTTCTGGTGATATCTCCTCAAAAATCTCTATTCCTTTTAATCCTCCCACTACTTCATAGCCTGTCTGAATAGTATTGTCTTCTGAGGTAACTGTTTGTACAAAAAACAGTATATAACATCTTTGTTCTTCAGTGAAATAACCTTCAGAGTTTGCAATTCTTATGTTTTGTATTGTATCACTATAAAAAACTTTTACTTGTCTTACTTTTTTGCTTTGTAGCCATGATATGTCATTTGCTCTTTTTACAAATTTAATTTTTTCTGATGTGCTAATCTCTTGGGGATTATTTTTTATAAAAAAACTATTCATCGGAACAGATTTTTTCAGATTTATAGAACTTTCGTAGTGTCTGTAATTTTTTAGTATTGATAATAATTCATCAATTCCTCTTTTTGTAAGGTCATTTGTATATGCATATACTATTTTTTCATCTATAATCAGTCTGACTCCTAAACCTTTGTCAAATAGGTGAGAGCATTTCTGTATTTTGTTTTCCTCCATTTGAAGCTGATTTGTAGTTTTTTCTTCAAAAAATATATCGATATAGTCAGCCTTTATTTTGCCAAGTATTTCACTGAATAAATCCATTTTTTTCTACCTTAAAAATTTATTAATGTGTTAAAACTGTATCATCTTTTTTGGGAACAAATCTGAATATTGAGTCTTTAAGATTAGTATTTATTTTTACAGAGTAAAAGTCTATCTTTATTGTATTTGCTAGAGTATCGGTAATTTTAAGACTTTTTATCGGAAAGTCTTCATCATGAATAGTAATCTCAATTTTTTTAATATTTCCCATCTTAGCTTTGGGAGTTAGTGTGATTCTATTTTCTGATTTTTCTATGATTTCAAAATCTTTTTCAATATCAGCTATTCTTGAAAGAAGAGCAAGGGGAAGTTGTCCAAATTTTTCTTCTGAAAAACTGCTTTGTATTGCCTGTTTTTTTGTTTTGTCATAAATTGTAAATGTATTTTTATTGATATAAATAACTTGAGAAAATTCTCCTTCATACTGCCATCTAATTTTGTCACCTTTTATAAAAAACTTTCCCTTAAATTTTTGAGTCTTATCTAAGTCTTTAATGTAATTTGTTTGAATAAATCCTCCGAAGGCATCATTTATGCTTTTGTAGGCATAATTAAGCTTTGTAATTGGAGTCTGTTGGGCAAAGCTCCAGTTTATATATAAGAAAAAGATTAAAATTGACAGTAAAATTTTCATATTTTTAATTATACCAGTCAAGACGATTTTTTGGTACATACCAGTGAATATAGTTATGCCATATCCCTGAAGGAGCTAACTCTATGCCTTTTATTCTTTTATTGACAGCAATTATAACGTCTGGAACATAAAGAAATGTATAAGGTTGGTCTTCTGTAATTAATTGATGAATTTTTCTGTAAAGTTTTTTTCTTTCCTCTTTGTCAACAATTTCTCTGGCTTTCTCAATGAGTCTGTCAACTTCAGAATTACTATAACTTACAAAATTAAACTCTCCTGGTTTAGTTTTAGATGAATGAAATATATCATAAAGATCAGGGTCACGAGAAAGAGACCATCCAAGTAAAACTGCTTGAAACTGTCTTTTTGTAACAAGTTCAAGAAAACTCTGCCATTCAAGTACTCTTATATTAAGTTCAATTCCTATCTTTCTTAGTTGTTCCTTAATAATCTGAGCTGTTTTTAGTCTAGCTTCATTTCCTTGATTGACAAGCAAAATAAATGAGAATTTTCTACCATCTTTTGTTAGCACTCCATCTTTATCTGGTCTCCAGCCAAGCTCAAGAAGAATTTTTTTTGCTTTTTCAGGATTGTATTCAAAGTCTTTTACATCAGGATTAAATGCCCATGAAGTAGGGGGAAAGGGGCCTGTGCAAGGAGTCCCATAACCAAGTAATACTCCTTCAATTATTTCCTTTTTATTTATTGCATGGGCAATTGCCTGACGGACTTTTTTTTCAGAAAATAAAGGATCCTTAAGATTATATCCTATATATGTGTAGCCAAAAGAAGGATATCTATAAATGTTAAAGTATTTTTTAAAGTAAGGTTTTTCACTGTAGTATTTATACTGAGCAGGATTAAGTCCCATAAAATCTATTCCACCAAATCTTAATTCAAGAAACATTGTAGAAGGATCAGGAATAATCCGAGAAATAAATTTTTCAAAAAAAGGTGCCCCTTCGTAGTATTCTTCATTTTTTTGAAGAACTACTCTTTGTCCAGTAATCCATTCTTTCATTTTGTATGGGCCTGTCCCAATAGGATTTCTATTAAGAGGAGAATTGAATAAGTCTTTATTGTCAAGTAGATGCTTAGGTATGATACCCATTCCCCAAGACTCTAAAGCAGGAGCAAAGGGTTTATAATAGACGACCTTTACAGTGTATTTATCAATTGCTTTTACTTCCTTTACAGGACCATAGTTGCTACTGTATGGAGTGGGATTTTTAGGATCTGTAACAGCTTTGTAGGTAAATACCACATCTTCTGCGGTGAATTCTTTGTTGTCATGCCATTTTACTCCCTTTCTTAAATAAAATATTATTTCTTTACCATCTTTTGATATTGTCCATTTTTCAGCAAGATCGCCAACAATGTTTAAGTTTTTATCATACTTTGTAAGTCCATTAAAGATTTTTCCGCTAATATCAGCACTTGCACTATCAGAGGCAAACAATGGAAGAAGTCTTTTCCCGTCAGCTGATGAAGCACCTGTAAGAGAGAAGGGCTCTTTTATTTCAGGAGCTTTTTCACAAGAAACTATAAATAAAAGAAGAAAGATACTAACATATTTCTTGAACATCTATTTTTGTGAGGGCTGTTTTTCTGTTGGTTGTTGTGTAGGCTGAATGGGTTCACTTTGTACAGGGATATTAACATCTGAGACAACTGATTTAGTTCTTGTTGTAATGTATGTTAATAAGACTGAGGAAAGCATAAATAAAATAGCCACCACAGTAGCAACTTTATTTAAAAACGTAGTAGCACCTCTTGGTCCAAAGAGAGTTTGTGAAGAGCCTCCTCCAAAGCCTGGACCAAGCTCAGCCCCTTTTCCTCTATGAAGAAGGACTACTACAATCATTACAATGCAGATTAATATATGAAATGTTAAAAGTAAAGTTTCCATTAAATCTCCTCCTTCTTTATTTAAATTGATTTTTCATATTTTACAATTTTTGAAAATTTTAAGGCATCTAAGCTTGCTCCTCCTACCAAAACTCCATCAACATTTTCTGTTGTCATGATAGACTTAATATTCTCAGGAGTAACGCTTCCACCATAAAGAACTCTGATTTTATCTGCTGAGTCTCCATAAAGATTTTTGATTTGTTCCTTTATAAAAATATGAGCTTCTTTTATCTGAGACTCTGTTGCCACAACTCCAGTGCCTATAGCCCATACGGGTTCATAGGCTATGTTTATGAAATCTGGCATATCTATGTCTTTAAGACCCATGATTATTTGAGATTTTAATATGTCAAAAGTTTTATTATTCTGCCTTTCTTCAAGAGTTTCACCTATACAAAATATTACTTTCATTTCTTCTTTAATACAAGCACGAATTTTTTTGTTTATTATTTCATCACTTTCAAAAAAATATTTTCTTCTCTCAGAGTGTCCAATTATCACATACTCAACGCCACAGTCCTTAAGCATTGATGGAGAGATTTCTCCTGTGTAAGCTCCTTCATTTTTGTAAAAGGCATTTTGAGCACACAGTTTTATATTAGTGTTTTTAATAGCTTTACCGACACTTTCAATGCATAAGAATGTAGGAGCTATTCCAATCTCTCTATCATCTACATCTTTTACTAATGGAATAAACTGCTCAAGGAATAAAAGAGCTTCTTTTATTGTTTTATGCATCTTCCAGTTGGCAACGATAAACTTTTTAAACATAATTAGAAAGTTTAATTAAAAAGATAAAGTTTAGTCAAATTTTTTTCAAAATAATACTTAATGTAAAGAAAGTAAGAGTGTCATACTGCATGTTTTACAGTATCTTATAAGGATTTTACCTTACCTACTATGTTAATGTTGTTAAAAATTTGGTAAGATAAAAAAATGGAGCCTGATTCGTTAAAGAAATCGGTTTTTAATAGTCCAACATCTGGTTCTTTATCATTTGAGCAAGTATTTGAAAAAATAATAGAGTTCGTAAAAGAAGAACCAGATAGAAAATATAGTTTAATCGTAGGAAGTGATTCCTTCCAAGGAGAAGAAACTATCTTTGTAACTGCAATAATAATTCACCGTAAAGGAGCAGGGGGTAGATACTTTTATAGAAAACTTAGATATGGTAAGATAGAAAGTTTAAAGCTCAGGATATTTACCGAGGCTTCTTTAAGTTTAGAGGTTGCTGAAGTTTTAAGAAAAAAACTTTCTGAAAATGGCTTTTCTCGTCTGCCAGTAGAGATACATCTTGATGTAGGGAAAAACGGTGCAACAAGAAATTTGGTAAAAGAAGTTATCAAAATGATTATAGGCTCAGGCTATACAGCAGTAACTAAGCCTGACTCCTTTGGAGCCTCAAAAGTAGCAGACAGACATACAAATTAAAAGCCGGGAATGGGATTTGAACCCACGACCAGTCGATTACGAATCGACTGCTCTACCGCTGAGCTATCCCGGCTAACTTTTATATTTTATCAAACTCCTCTTTAAAATAACGATATGTTTCTTCATCAAAAAGGCAAAACTCTATGGTTTCAATAGAAGTTAATTGGTTTTTTAGATACTCAACTGCTGTGTTAAAAAGAATTCTTGCTACCATATCCTTGGGACATCCATATATTCCAGAACTTATAGCAGGAAAAGAGATACTTTTTAGTTTATATTCATCGGCTATTTTGAGGCTACTTAATATAGCACTTTTTAGTTTATTTTCCTCATCTCCTTCACCCCATTTGGGTCCTACAGCATGAATTACATATTTTGCTCTGAGAGAACCTGCTGTTGTAATAGCTGCTGAGCCTGTTGGAACAAATCCAATTTTATCACTTTCCTCTTGTATTATAGAACCGCCCTTTTTGACAATGGCTCCAGCAACTCCTCCTCCATGTTTTAGATAATTATTTGCAGCATTTACTATGGCATCGGTATCTCTTTCTGTGATATCTCCAATCATTATTCTTATGATTTTATTCCCAATTTTTTTTTCCTCCATGACACACCTCCTTGAGTTTTTATAGGGATATCTTAACTAAAAAATATATTTTTGTTAAACTACATATATGATAGAAAATTGGCTCAGAGAAATAAAAGAAAATCCCAAATCTAAATCTGCTGGAATGATATTAATTCATAATGGAATTGTAAGAGAAACCTCAAAAGATGGCAGACCTGTTAAAGGTATGAGACTTTCCTATGACTCTGAAAAACTTGAGAAAATAATTCAGGATATAAAGAGTAAAGAAGGAATTGTTGATGTTAGAGTATGGATTAATCAAGGTGAATTAAAAGTTGGAGATGATATAATGATAGTGCTCGTAGCTGGAAGGTTAAGGAATGATGTTATTCCAGCGCTTCAAGAAATTGTTGGAAAAATTAAAAATGAGGTGGTAGATGAAAAAGAGATTTTTTAAACTTTTCTTTTTAATATTCCTATCCTTTATTTGTCTTTCTTGTGTCAGTGAGATTGATCCTATTTCAGGAGAGAAGACTTATACTCTTCTTTCAACAGAAGAAGAAATTAGAATAGGACACAAGGTTATACCTTCTGCAATCAATGAAAATGA
>JANXCZ010000066.1 GCA_025060075.1 Thermodesulfovibrio sp. | reverse complement strand
AAATCTCTTTTTTATTCTTAAAGTCTGCCTGTAACTTAGTCCTAAGAGCTATTGAGCTTGTTTAAGGCTTAAACTGCCTGAAATTACACTGTTCATTACCTCTACTCTTTTCAACTCTTCCTCCGTAAAAATATATATTTTTCTCATTAAGCCACCTTCTTTTAGAGCTAAACTATAAAAGAAGGCTAACATATATGTGACATTTCTCTTTAGTAATTATGTGTGACATTTTGATATAGTAACCACAAAGCTATAAAAACCTTGACAAACTTAAAATTTTTTTTTAAAATTCTGAAAAAATGATATTAATCGTCGGCACTGTATTATTTTGTATTTATATAGGAATGGCTGCAAGTAGTTTTGCCTGGCAGATTCCTGAACCTCGGATGGTAGTAGATTGTTATGGGACATTAGAAAGCTGGAAAGTGAATATCCGTATGAGAGATTTTTTAGCAACCTATGATTGTTATTGTCCAAATCCTAAGAGTATACCAGTTTGTGTGCCTTTCCAAAAACCTTCAAGGTCAGTAACTCCTGGTTTATCGCCAAGTCAGCAGAAGCAACTTCAAATGTTTCAAAGCATACTTCAACCCTTGTTTAAGTCAATATCTGATTTTAGCAGTCTTTTTGCCCCCCCTCAAACCTCTCACCAAGATGCATTAGTAAGACAACAGGAAGAGATGAGAAGAAGATGGGAAGAAGAGAAAAAAAAGGCAATAGAGGCATGGAATAGACATCTTAAGGAGGCAGAAGAACAGGCAAAAAGGGAGGCTCTAAACAGACAAATGGCAGGACAGAATATACTCTCACAAATAAGAATAGGAAGCGGACCATTTGGAAGCTACACCATTATTGGTCCAAGAGTACAAGAAAGACAAACTCTTCAGTCAATTGATTGGAATAATCCAAGGGCTGCTTCTGTATATACACAAAATACAAAAAGTGTAAGAGAGGAGCTTCTAAGAACTGCGTATTTTTCCAAAATGGCAGAGACCTTTCTTCAGTCAGGAGACCTTGAAGCAGCAAGATTCTATGCAGGTCTTGCCTTTGATGGAGGGGCTAATTCACCAAGAGTTATAGAATATCATCCTCCTAAGGAACTTATTGAAGCTTTGGATAACCAAAAGACAGAAGAGATGAACAGAAAGTTAACTCAAATGTCCAAATTTTACCGTATAAGTATGCCAAAGATTGAAAATCTTCAGGATATTTTACTCAAGATAGAAGAACTAAATACTAAAAAGGAAGAATTAAAAAAGAAGATAGAAGAAATTAATGCTCAAATAGAAGAATTGAATACAAAGAAGACAACAGCTAAGACTCAAGAGGAGAAAACAGAGATGGAGGGTCTTCTTGCAAAAGCAATTACTCTAAAACAAAAGACAGAGGCAGAGTATCAAGATGCTCTTCAGAATGAGCAAAAACTTATGCAGGAAAGAGAAAAAATAGAAAAGGAACTAAATGAAATAAAAAATAAATTTATGGTAGGGGATGTGCGATAAAAAAATAAATTTTACAGTTCCAAATGTGTTTAAATTGTAAAAAAGGAGGTTTCATGCGGCAGCTGCAGTTAATAATTATTCTTTTCATTTTTTATATAACTGGGTGTGCAACGCTACCTGAAATTCATGAGGCTGCAAAAAGAGGGGATATAGAAGAAATTGAAAAACTCCTAAAGCAAGGAGAAGATATTAATCGGTATGAGTGGGGCACGCCTCTTATATATGCAGCTGGTGCAGGACATTTAGAAACAGTAAAGTTTTTGGTATCTAAAGGAGCAGATGTTAATATCGAAATGTTTGGTTATGGAAATGCATTATGTAATGCCCTTGTAAATGAACATTGGGAAGTAGCTAAATTTTTGATCTATGCTGGAACTGATATAGAAAGAACTTATGGTGGATTACAAAGGTGGAAAAATTTTGTAACGGAATTAGGAATAGATGAATCACAAGAGGTTATCGCTAAGATCAATAAGGCTGAGAAAGCTTTACCCGAGCTCATACTAGAAGTTACTGCGCAATTTTGGTTAGAAAAAAAGTATGAAAAAGTAATATCTCTGGCAAATGAGGTTTTGAAAAGACAACCAGATAGTTTTGAGGCTTATGCCATTTTAGCTCACGGATACCATGCTACTGGTAAGTTTGATGAGGCTATAAAGTATGCTGAAATGTCTCTTAAAATTCAAAAGAATTCAACTGCCTATATGGCTTTAGGACGAATATATAGCGCTAAGGGAGAAAAAATTAAAGCAATAGACAATTTTAAAAAAGCATTAGAAATTAACCCAAAAGAGACTACAGCTAATTTTGAAATAGGAGTAATTTTAGCCGAGCAAGAAAAATTTAGAGAAGCCCAAAAAGCATTTTTAAAAGAAATTGAAAGAGTAGGCGACAAATCTATTGAAGCTGCACCGAGTTTACTTTTTGTATCAATTTTAGATTTAGATTTGGGTAACTACGCTGGATCATTAAATTCTTCTACCAAAGTAATTGAGCTTTTGCAATTCTCTGGTATCGGAGCAAGGGTTGAAATTGCTGGAAAATATCCGGTTATCCGTGAAGTTACTGAATCCGCTCCTGCTCAAAAAGCGGGTTTAGAGGTAGGCGACAGAATTTTAAAAATTAACGGACAATCAACAGAAGGTTGGGATGGAAACAAAATTATTCAAAACCTAAGAGGACCAGAAGGGTCACAAGTAGTTCTAACTATAGAACGAAAAGGATGGGATAAGCCAAAGGACTTCGTAGTTGTTAGAGAAACTATTTTTGATAAAAAAGCAGCCTCTGCCTTTGCTGTAAGAGCTTTTGCAAGAAGAGAACTCGGCAACAAAGAAGACTTTTTTAAAGATGCTGAAAAAGCTTACTCAATAAATCACAACGATACTTGGGCAAGGAGGGCTATGGTTGTGGCTTTAATTGATAAGGGTAATTTTAGTGAGGCTTTAAAGATTCTGCCTGAAGAAAAGACGAATTTTGATAGGCTTCTTGAAACTATTATTTATGCAAGGCTTGAAAACATGAAAAGGGCATCTGAGACCTACAGTCAAATCCTTGAGGAATATTTTATTACCAAGAGTGCTTTTAAACAAAGATACATAACCCTTGCTCAAAATAGCCTTAAACCCTACAAAGAATCCAAATTAAAGACTACCAAGGAATATGAAGCAAAGTGGATGTATAAAGAAGCTTTAAAGGAGTATCAAGAATATCTTATCCTTGCAAATGAAAAAGAGGCAAAAGAAGTGCGCTCTCATATTGCTGAATTAATAATGAAATATCCCCATCTTTTTACCCTTCCAGAGGAGGCAAGAAAGTTAGTAATAAGAGCTGAGGCCTTCACTTCTGAAGGAAAGTTTGAAAAAGCAATTGAGGAGTATAAAAAGGCTCTTAAGTTTTCTCCTTTCTTTCCTGCCCTTTATAAAGCCCTTGCGTTAAACTATGCCCAGCTAAGGGATTATAAACTTGCAATAAAAAACATGAACCTTTATCTTGAGCTTTATCCAGATGCACCTGATGCAAGGGCTGCAAAGGATGAAATATATAAATGGGAATTTGAGCTGGAAAGACAGGAATGAGATGAAGAGTAAAATTTTCTCTATTATAATGATTTTAGCTTCAGTCCTATTTCCTGAAATTTTATACTCTCAACAAGATTCAAAGGCTTATGGAGTGTGGCTTTCTGTATATTTTGATATCCAGAATCTCAAAATGAAATTAAAAGAAAGAATAAAAGAAATTGATTTAAAAATTGCAAGCAATCAAAAAAATATAGAAGAACTAAATAAACTTCTTGCTGATATTCAAAAAACAAAGATTACAGGAACTGAAAAACAAAAGAAAGATGCCTCCCTTGCTGAACCAATAGCACAGCAAGCCTTGGCAAAGGCAAAGGAAACACAAAGAATACTAAAAAACCAGAAACTGGAATTATTAATGGAATTGAATAGAATTAATATGGAAGAACAAAAGCTAAAAGACCTCTATGAGACATTGATATCACCTAAAACTGTAGGAGTTATTAGAAATTGTTCAGGAGATGTAAGGATTTTGAAGAATAACCAATATAGCTACTGTTCATTATACTCAACCTTAAATGAAGGAGATATGATAATCACAGGTTCTGACGGAAAAGCAGATATAACAATGCTTGACGGTAGAGGCAAGCTCACTGTTGAGCCAAATTCAAGATATATTATTACTAAAAACACCACTGAAGAAGAAATTGGTGAATTAGTCAAGGGAAAAATGCATGTCAATATTGAAAACTCTGAAAAGCATTCCAACAAAATAAAAGAAATTCTTAACAGTTATAAAGAAGATTTGAAAACTATCAAGGATTGGACAGAAGAAAAGATAGAAAAAATAAAAAGGGAAGCGAGAGATAAACGAAAGAAATTTTCTATATGGTTGTGTGAATTTTTTCATAAAGGCAGAGTATGTGGTCCTGAAGGACCTACTGGAGCACCCTGGATAGCAATTGGTGCCCGCGGAACTGAATTCACATACGAAATAGATGAAAATAAAGCCAAACTTTCAGTATTGGAAGGAGAAGTTGAAGTTACAATCACAAAAAATAAACAGACTTTTATTATCCCAGGAGGCTTTGAAGCTATAATAAAACCCGATGGCACAGTAACCCGATATAGGAAATAGGCGAAAAATTTAGCAAGCTGTTTCAACCTGTCCCGACTTTGACAGTCAAGAGACAATTTAAGCCTCTTTCAAAAATCTAACCCTTTGATTTTTCTACATTTTCATTTTTCAATTCCTCAATTTTTTTCTCATAAAAACCCATAACCTATCTTCAACTCGTTCATTCATACAGAGATGAAAGAGGAATACCAAGGCATAAGGTTTTATGCACACTGGGAAGAGAAGAAGACATAATAAATTCAGAACTTTCAGCATCCCTTGCAAAGAAGTTTGCAGCCCTTTCAAATAGACTCATAGTTATAGACAAGACAAAAGAAAGCATCTTAGATACATACATATTTGGGCAGATACTTGCAATAGAGGCAGTATGGAAGAAATTAAACTTAGATGAAATGTTAGAGAAACTACAGTCAAAGTATGAGATAAAGTATTCACTTAGCAAAGCAGTA
>JANXCZ010000054.1 GCA_025060075.1 Thermodesulfovibrio sp. | reverse complement strand
ATCACAAATATTTTCATAAATACCCAATCTTCCCATTCCTGTCTCAATCTTTATATGAATAGGAAGAACAACTCCATGGTAAAATGCTTCTTTAGAGAGAATTTCTGCTTGTTTATAGTCAAATATCACAGGTATTAGGTTGTATCTAAAAATTCCATTTACTTCTCTATCAAATAACACAATTATAGGAGATTTTATACCTGATTCTCTTAATACTACTGCCTCTTCAAAGAAAGCTACACCAAGATAATCTACCTCAACAGACTCAAGAGTACGAGCAACTTCCACTGCACCATGTCCATAAGCATCTGCTTTCACAATGGCAATTATCTTACAGTTTGCCTTTATCCTTCTTAGATACGACTTAATTCTGAGAAAATTATAGGCAAGACTCTTTAAATTAATCTCTGCTTGTAAAAATCTACTCACATTTATCTTTTCTCTTCTGGAGTATTTTTCTTAGAAGTTACATCACTATCATCTTTTTCACTTGTTGCCTTTTTAAAATTTCTTATTGCCTCACCAATTCCTTTGCCAATTTGAGGAAGTCTTGTTGCTCCAAATAAAACAATTACTATCAAAAGAATAAGTAATAATTCATTTGTGCCTAATCCAAACATTTTATGCCTCCCTTTCTCAAATTTTCTAAATCTTCCTCTGTGTTTATATTAATAAAAGATAACCCTTCTTTATCCAAATTTGCAACTTCAACTATTTCTGCTCCTATATCATTAAGCAGTTTTGTCATGCTTAGTTTATCTTGTAATATTAATCTTTCTATTTCATCAAAAGTTTTTTTTGAGTAAACTCCAGGTAATGGATAAATCTTCCCACTGTATGATGTAACAGTAGCACTATTTAGTCTCTTTAAGTGTCTTTCTGAGATGCTATATACGATAGAGTTTTTTATAAATGGCATATCACACGCAAAGACAAATACATCATACTTTGAGTTTTTTAAAGCAACATGTATTCCTGCCATTGGTCCTTTAAATTTGTAGATATCACCCAGCATAGGAATGCCCATATGAAAATAAAGTTCTGGGTCATTTGTAACTATATAAATCTCTTCAAAAATCTCTCTTATCTTTGAAAGTAATATTTCAATGAGAGTTTCATTATTTAGAGAGATTAAACATTTGTTAGTTTTCATTCTCTTTGATTTTCCACCTGCGAGTATTACTCCAGTAAGAGAAAGCTTAGATGACAATAGCACCAAGATAACCTACTACTTTATCATAGTCTCTGCTTACTTCTGCAGAGGTTGCATACTTTATGATTTGAACCTCTTTAGCACCAAGAAGTTTAGTTGTATAAAGCATAACAGTAGTAGGAATAAAACCACACATTGATATATTATGTTTTATTACTGTGTTGTAAAGTCCTTCTGGATCAAAATTTTTAATTTTTTCTACTACTAAAGAGTCAACCTTTCTTGCCATATCATCTGGCAGATAATGACTAAGATCTGTACTGGCGATTAAAATAATCTTATCTTTAATATTAAGTTCCTCCACAGAAGTAGCAATGCTTTGTGCCAAACTCAGACAATCTCTAACTGAAAGCATTTTAAGTGTTATTGGTACAATCTCTGCTTTTGGATTAAGTTTATAGATAAATGGAAGTTGAACTTCAAGTGAGTGTTCATGAAGATGAGCTTTTATATCATCTTCTGCATATGGGCTTTTTTCAATAATCTTTCTTGCAACCTCACTGTTAATCTTCATGCTTCCAAGAGGAATCTCCCATTCTCCCTCTGCCATTACAGAGACATTAGGTCCGTATCCAGTATGATTTGGACCTATAATAATGAATATTTCTTTTGATTTAAGCTTAGAGTATACAGAACCTGCAACACTACCGGAGTATACATAACCTGCATGAGGACATACTGCTCCAATAGCCTCTATCTTAGTGTTTGGAGGCATATACTCTTCAAGTTCCTGTAAAAGCTCTTTTGGATTTGATGGATAAAAATATCCTGCTACTACCGCTCTTCTTTTATTCATCTTATACTTCCTCTTCTACTTCTGTGCCTGTATACTTATCGGTGTAGTCAAGAAATCTTGTATAATCATTCAAAAATGTTAGATAAACTACATCTGTTGGTCCATTTCTCTGTTTTGCCACTATTACTTCTGCTTTTCCTTTATTTGCTGGGTTTTTCTTATTATAAACCTCATCTCTGTAAAGAAAGATTATTACATCTGCATCCTGTTCAATAGCTCCAGACTCTCTTAAATTTGCTAAAGTAGGTCTTCTATCAGAAGTTTTTTCAACTGAACGATTAAGCTGACTTAAGGCAATAACAGGCACCTTTAACTCCTTTGCCATAGCCTTAAGAGAACGAGATATCTCAGCTATTTCTTGTTCTCTTATCTCATAGTTACCTCTACTTCTCATAAGTTGAAGATAGTCTATAATAATCAACCCGAGTCTACCTTTCTCCATTTTAAGCCTTCTTGCCTTTGCTCTTATCTCAAGAACACTCATCTGAGAAGAGTCATCTATGTAAATTGGAGCTTCACTAAGTTTAACTGCAGCATCTGTAATTCTTTCCCACTCTTTCTTACTTATAAACCCTTTTCTTAAAGCTGAAAAGTTTACCATTGCAAGACTGCTTAAAAGTCTCATTGCTACTTGTTCCTTAGACATCTCAAGGCTAAAAAATGCAACAGGCTCTCCAAGTTCTATTCCTACATGTTGGGCAATATTTAGAGAAAAGGCTGTTTTACCCATTCCAGGTCTTCCACCAATAATTATTAAATCTCCCGGTTGAAATCCTGCTGTCAACTCATCAAGATCTTTAAAACCTGAGGAAATTCCGGTTATTACTGACTTTCTCTCATACATGTTTTCTATTATCTTAAAAGTCTGCTTAATCACATCTTTCATCTGATAAAAACTTGTATTCGTTCTTTTTTCTGAGATCTCAAAGATTAGTCTTTCTGCATAATCAATCATTTCCTCAGCATCTTCAGGCTCTTCATATACCTTTGTAATGACTTCAGTACAAGCACGAATAAGAGCTCTTAAAAGAGCCTTTTCTCTTACAAGCTTTGCATGATATCGTATATTTGCAGCTGTAGGAACAACTGTTGCAAGACTACTCAAGTAACCAACTCCTCCAGCTTCTTCAAGCTCTCCTTTGTCCCTTAGGTGCTCAGTGAGAGTTATAATGTCAATCGGTTCATTTTTGTCAAAAAGTTCAAGCATTGCCTGATATATTCTTCTGTGACGCTCACTATAAAAATCCTCTGGTGAGAGTATCTCTATTGCCTTTGTTATTGATTCTCCTTCAAGAATGATTGCACCCAATACAGCCTGTTCAGCTTCAAGGCTCTGGGGTGGAAGTCTATCAATAGAGTTTTCTATCTTTCTTAAATAAGCCATTATTCTGAAACTACAACTACTTTCAATCTTGCAGTTACATTTTGAAGTAGTTTAACTTCCACTTCGTATTCTCCTAATCTTTTAATTGGCTCTAAGATGTTGATCTGTTTTTTATCAACTGAAAATCCCTCTTTTTGCAATGCTTCAGCTATATCTTTTGATGTAATAGAACCAAAAAGTTTTTGATCTTCTCCTGCTTTTGCCTGAATCTTAAGCTCAAGAGTACTGAGTCTTTCTGCTATTGATTCTGCATCCTGACGCTTTTTCTTTGCTTCCTCTTCAATTTTTCTTTTCTGATACTCAAGGAGTTTTAAGTTCTTTTCATCTGCAATTAATGCAAGCCCTTTTGGTAAAAGATAGTTTCTTGCATATCCATCTTTTACATTAACAATCTGTCCTGCCTTACCTAATCCTTGGACATCTTCCTTAAGAATTATTCTCATTCTACCCCCTCACAGAAAATTTTTAACTTAATATATCATACCATAATTTTAGGCTAATCGTTTACTGTCTATTTTTCTGTATTAGCAAGCTTTTTCAAAATATTTAAAAGAGATTTCTTTAGTTCTGGATACTTTCTACCTTTATCTTTGATGTTCCCCTTTCATACTTTTTAAGATGCTTATAGTTTACTCCTATTTTCTCGGTAAGCTTCATCTGACAAAATCCTCTTGCTTTTCTTAGTCTTTTTATTATTTCGCCTGTTTTCATCAATTTAAAAACATTAAAACTTAACGTCTTTTAAAATCTATCAATCTTTAGTTTAAAAATGTTGACTTTATATATACTAATCCCTTGAAGAAGATGAACTGGTTAAAGAGTTCCTATGCGAATGTCTTATTTCGTTGGGCTATTAAGCAGAAACTATAATAAGTACTAATTCCTTGTTTAGACTATAACTTTATTGAAAGCACAACAAAAATAGCCTCAGATAGAGTTATCATAATTACATAAACTACAGACTGTCCTAAGGAAAGGGCTTTGAAAGAAAGGGTTTCTGCATTAATAAACCTTTATATATCAATGAACTTAAGGAGATTTTAAAAATCTTTGACGAAGGACTTCATAAAGAACTGCAGTTACAGCCATAGCTACATTGAGGCTTTCAGTTTTGCCCCTATGAGGAATTTTGCAACCAACATGTTTTATTGCTTTTAAAGATTGACTTACTCCATGAGATTCATTACCAAAGGCAATCGCTAAAGGTTTTGTAAAATCCATATTAAATGGATAAACTTTTGCCATCAAATCTGTTATCACCAAATTAAGCCCATACCTTAAGACAAATTCCTCAATTTCTTTAACTGTAGTCTTTATCACAGGAATGAAAAAAATACTTCCTACGGAAGCTCTTAAAGTCTTGCTTGAGAAGGGATTACATGTTCCTGGTGTAGTCAAAATAGCTTCTGCACCAAAAGCCTCTGCAGCTCTTATAATTGTTCCAAGATTTCCAGGATCCTGAATTCTATCAGCAATTATTATAAGAGTAGGATTTTGTAGGGATAAATCATTTATATTTTTAACTTTAACATCGGCAACTACAAAAACTCCCTGTGGTGTAACAGTATCAGCAATACTCTTTGCAATTTTTTCTGATATCATTACTAAAATTAGGTCTTTATCCTTAAGAGTTTTAAAAAAATTGCTATATTTTTCAACAAAATCCTCTGTAACAAGAACCTTTTCAATCCGAACATACTCTGAAACTAGTGCAGCTTCCAAAAGATGAAGACCTTCAAAAAAAACTTTATTTTCAGGATTTTTCTTTATTTTTTTGATTTCTTTAATCAGAGGGTTATCAGGACTTTGAATTATTTTCATATGTAAGCTTAATAAATGCCTCTGGAAGAGTCTCTATAATATCTCCTGCTATGAGCCCATGAAATCCTTTCTTAAGAGAGGCTATATCTCCGCTTAATCCATGAATGTAAACTCCAACTATGGATGCATAGAAGGGAGAAAGTCCCTGACCAATAAGTGAAGCAATAATTCCTGTAAGAACATCTCCTGAGCCAGCTGTTGCCATTCCAGGATTACCTGTTGTGTTTAAGTATGTTCTTCCTTGAGGCTCTGCAACAACTGTTGGAACACCTTTAAGAACAATAACTACATTAAGCTCTTTTGCTATCTTCTGAGCAATATCAATTCTTTGTTTTTCAATATCCCTTACAGGAATATTTATCAGTCTGCTTAACTCACCAGGATGGGGTGTAAGAATAATCTCTGATTTTGAATCTTTTAAAACATTCAAGATTCTACTAAGCACAGTAAGTCCATCAGCATCAACTACAACAGGATGAGGAGAGTTTAAAATGAGTTCTCTCAAAATAATCTCAATATCCTCATTAACTCCTACACCAGGTCCAAAAGCAACAGAGTTTGCCTTTTCTCTTATAAATTCCATAATCTCTGGTAAAGCTTCCTTAGAAAGAGTGTCATCTTTAGATGGAAGTGGAAGAACCATCTCCTCAAGAACTTTACTCTGAAAAATAAATTTAAGGGCTTGAGGAATAGCCAGTGTTACTAATCCTGAACCTGTTCTTAATGCAGCCTTTGCAGTCATTAATGCTGCACCTGTCTTTCCTGTAGAGCCTGCAACTACAAGAACATGTCCATATCTCGTTTTATGAGAATATTTAGGTCTTGGAGGAAGGAGTGCCTTAACAAAATCCTCTTCAATAAGTGAAACCTTTAAATTTTCACTTTCTGTTAAATCTTTTGGAAATCCAATATCTTCAATAATTAGCTTGCCTGTATACTCTTTACCAGGATAAAGTAAGTGTCCTCTCTTTGGAAGACCAAATGCTACTGTTATATCTGCTTTTATAGCAACTCCAAGAACTTCTCCTGTATCAGAAGACACACCAGAGGGAATATCAATAGCTAAAGTAAATTTTTTAAATAAATTAACTTTTTCAATGAGTTTCGCAATTTTATTCTCTATTTCTCTTTTAAGTCCTGTTCCAAAAATAGCATCAATAATTAAATCAGCTTTTTCTATATCTTCATCTTCTGGATAACCTAAAACTACCGGAACTCCAAATTTTTTAGCTATGTTAAGCTGAGTTTTACAGTCTTCTGAAAGTTTTTCCTCTGGAAAAAGTAGAAAAATTTTTACACTTTTAACTTTACTGTGAAGTATTCTTCCACAGGCAATACCATCACCACCATTGTTTCCTGGTCCTGCAAGGATAATAACACTCTTTGGACTAAGGTTAAGGACATGTTTAACTACACTTAAGGCAGCTTTTTCCATTAAAACCAAAGAAGGAATTCCATAAGAATTTATCGTTAGTCTGTCAATTTCTGCCATTTCATAGGATGTAACGATTTTCATATCATAATTATAGCACAATACAAAAGGCATAGAAATTAAAATTTCTTCTTTTAAATACCATTTTCATAAAGAGTATGATAAAATGAAAGAAAAATAATATTTAGGAGGTAAAGTCATGAAAAAAGTTCTTGTTGCTTATTATTCAAGAACAGGAAACACGGAAAAGATGGCAAAACTAATTGCTCAAAGACTTGCAGACAAAAAAGTCAATGTAGACTTAAAGAGAGTTGAAGAGATAAATATTGATACTCTACCAGAGTATGACGGCTATATAATAGGTTCACCAAACTACTTTGGAACAATGGCAGCAGAAGTAAAAAAATTTATTGATGAAAGTGTTAAATACTACAGAAAGATTGAAGGAAAACTGGTAGCAGCTTTTACATCAACAGGAATGATTGGAGGTGGTGGAGAAACAGTTTGCATTGATATATTAAAAGCATTTTTAATTCATGGATGTATATGTCTTGGATTTACAAGACTTGGCCATTATGGACCTGTAGCAATCGGAAAACCCGATGAAAGAGTTGAAAGAGAGATTGCAGAAATGGTGGATAAATATGTTGAAGTTTTAAATAGGATAAATTAATGTTTGACAGAAAAAAACAGCTTAAATGGGCTTCTTTAAAAGTTGGAGTCGTTATAACCTTAACTCTTCTCATTATATTTTTTGTAGTAGTTTTTTCAGGAGGAATACAAGATCTTCTAAAGGAAAAAACTTCACTTAATATCTACATAGAAGATGTTAAAGGACTTCGTAAAGGAGCTCCTGTAAGAGTAGCAGGAATTGATGTGGGAACAGTCAAGGAAATAAAACTCAGTAAAGAGCATGGAGTGGTAGTAAAGGTCTCCATAGAAAAAGAAGTCTTAGAATACTTAAAGTCAGATGCAAAAGCAACTGTTCAAACAATAGGACTTCTTGGTGACAAATACATTGAGATATTTCCTGGTAACTCTCAAGAAAAGTTTGATGTATCTAAGGGCTTATATGGATATCCTCAAACAGAAATAAGAGAAATAATAACAGTGGCAACTTCCACCATGACAAAAATTGAAGGATTAATTCAAAGAGTTGATTCGCTAATAACAAAAATAGAAAACTCGCAAGGAAGTATTGCTAAGTTAATCAATGATCCTTCCCTTTATAACAATTTAAACTCATTAGTTTTAGACCTAAAAAAAACCTTGGAAGAAATAAAAAGTGGAAGCATTGGAATGATTGCAAGGGATGAAGAGCTTTATCAGAGACTCTCAAATACCTTAAAAAACTTTGAAGAAACTTCAAAAAAAATATATACACAACAAGGAACCTTAGGTAAGATAATAAATGATCCTTCCTTGTATGAATCTTTACTTAGAAGTTCTCAAAAACTTGATAATTTTTTACAGGAAATTGAAAGATCTGAAGGAACTTTAAAGCTTCTAATAAGCGATAAAACCTTAGCTGATGAATTAAAGCAAAGTATAATTGAGCTTAGAAGTCTAATTGAGGAGATTAAAAAAAATCCTAAGAAATTTTTCAAATTCAGCATATTTTAAGTTATAATTTTTTATGGCAATTCTTGAGATAAAAAAATATCCAGATGAAGTATTAAAGAAAAAAGCAGAGGCTGTTACTGATATTAATGGCGATTTACAGAGATTTATTGACAATATGATTGAAACAATGTATAATGCCAATGGCGTTGGTTTAGCTGCTCCTCAAGTTGGTGTATTAAAAAGAGTTATTGTTGTTGATACTTCACCAAGACAAGAAAATCAGTCTCTTATAGTGCTAATTAATCCTGAAATAATAAGCTCAGAAGGAGAAATTCTTTCTGAAGAAGGATGTTTAAGTTTGCCTGGTTTTATAACAAGGCTTAAAAGAAAAGAAAAGGTCTTTGTAAAGGGTTTAAACAGAAAAGGCAAAGAAATAGAAATTGAAGCCACTGGACTTCTTGCAAGAGCATTACAGCATGAGATAGACCATCTTGATGGTATTCTTCTCATTGATAAAATAAGCCCTCTTAAAAGAGAGCTTTTTAGAAAAAAATTTAAAACAAAAAAATAAACATATCATGCCATCGGGAATAGTCTTTTTTGGCACTCCAGAGTTTGCAGTTCCTTCCCTTAAGGCTTTGATTTCAAAAGGCGAAAGGATATTGCTTGTTGTAACCCAGCCGGATAAACCAAAAGGTAGAGGAAAAATAATTCAACCATCGGAGATAAAAAAAGTTGCAATAAATTATGGATTACCTCTTATTCAACCAGAAAAGATCAAAGATGAAGATTTTATAAAAAGTTTAAAATCTTTAAATCCTGAGTTTTTTATAGTTGTTGCATATGGAAAAATACTTCCAAAAGAGATTCTTGAGATACCCCAAAAAGGCTGTATAAATCTTCATGCCTCGCTATTACCAAAATACAGAGGAGCAGCACCAATTCAATGGGCATTAATAAAAGGAGAAAAAATAACAGGAGTAACAACAATGCTTATGGATGAGGGAGTTGACACAGGTCCTATACTCTTACAGAAAGAAGTCTTAATAGATGATGAAGATAATGCAGAGAGTCTTTCTAAAAAACTTTCTATAATTGGTGCAGAATTAGTTATTGAAACCATTGATAAAATGAGAAAAGGAAATATTATACCAAAACCCCAAACTGGAGAGCCCACTTATGCTCCTCAACTTAAAAAAGAGGATGGAAAGATAAATTGGAATGAATCTGCTATAAAAATCTTTAACCTTGTAAGAGGAACATATCCCTGGCCCTGTGCATACAGTTTTTTGAAAGATGAAAGAGTTAAAATAATTAAAACAGAGGTATTAAAAGGTAATGCATCAGCAGGATTGATTATAAAGGCAAAAGATGAGCTGGTTGTTGGTACAGCAGATGGCTTAATCAAAATTCTACTTATTCAACCAGAAGGTAAAAGAGTAATGACAGCAAAAGAGTTTATATCTGGAAGAAAGATAAATGAAGGTAAAGACTCATTTTCTTAGAGGTTTTATCCTTAAAGTTGTATATCCAGTTTTAATGCTTATAGGAGCATTTTTTAAATCAAAAAAACAAGAATTTCAGGCATACATTGTAAAGCTAAACAACATTCTTGTTATGCGTAATAATATAAATGTAAAAAAAATTCTTCTTTTACTTCCTCACTGTATTCAAAACTCAAAATGCGATATAAGGCTTACCTTTGATGTTTTTAAATGTCGTAGATGTGGAAAATGTAAAATAAAAGATTTAATTGAAATCGCAGAAAACTATAATATATCAATAGCTATCGCAACAGGAGGAACAATCGCAAGAAAAGTTGTAAAGGAAGTAAAACCAGATGCAATTATTGCAGTTGCCTGCGAAAGAGACCTATCAAGTGGAATAGTCGACACCTATCCTATACCAGTTATTGGAATTTTAAATGAAAGACCCTTTGGACCATGTATTGATACTACAGTCAGTTTAAAACAAATAGAGGATGCTCTTAAATGGTTCATAAATCACCAAGAGAAGTAGCTGTAGAGGTTTTGACTACTGTATTAGAAAGAAAAAAACCTTTAAAGTTTACTCTTACAGACAATATTCTTTCAATATTTAAAAAAGCCGACAGAGCTTTTCTCATTGAATTAGTCTATGGTGTATTGAGAAATCTTTATTACATAGACTGGCTATTAAATGGATTTTTTAAAGACAAGAAAAAACTTTCTCTTTATACAATAAACAATTTAAGATGTGCAATATATCAATTAGTTTTTATGCATATACCATCTTATGCTGTCACAAATGAAACAGTAAATGTTGAAAAATCCTTTAATGGAAAACCTAAGGTTGTAAATGCCATACTAAGAAATTTCTTAAGAAAATATAACGAAGATGAATTATTGCATATTAATAAGGATATGGAAACTGACATTAAGAACCTGTCTATTTTATACTCCCATCCAGAATGGCTCATTAAGAGATGGGCTAAAAGATTCTCATTAGATGAACTAAAAGAACTTCTTAAGGCAAACAATGAAAAGCCTCCTATAACAGTAGCTGTAAAACCTGAAGAAAGGCAAACTGTAGCAGAGTATTTTACTCAAAAAGGATTTAATGTTAATTTTTCTAAACATGTTAATTCTGGTTTAATAATTGAAGGACAAGGATATGAGATAAGAAAAGCTTTATTTGAAGCACCTTTTTTTTGGATAGTTCAAGATGAAGCCTCCCAACTTGTATGTTTTCTCTTAGAACCCTTTGAAGGTGCTTTTGTTCTTGATGCATGTGCAAGTCCTGGAGGTAAAACTCTTCTTACTGCAGCGTTAATTAAAAAAGGAACTATTGTCTGCGTTGAAAACAATAAAAAAAGATTAGAAAAACTAAAGGAAAATATAGCAAGGGTTAAAAAGTTTATTCCTCAGGTAGAAATAAAGCTAATATTAGCAGATATTTGTAAGATGAAGTTTAAAGACTATTTAACTTCCTTAGGATTCAATGGCAACAAATTTGATAGAATTATTCTTGATGCACCTTGCTCTTCAACTGGTGTAATAAGAAGAAATCCTGATGTAAGATATAGAGTAAATGAAAGAGAAATTAAGAGACTTTCAAGTATTCAAAAAATAATGCTTGAAAATATCTCACATTTTTTAGTTAAAAAAGGCATTCTTGTTTACTCAGTATGTTCAACTGAGCCTGAAGAAGGAGAGGAAGTAATCGAAAGTTTTTTACAGAAGCATAATGAATTTATTAGTATAAAAAAATTGAGAACTTATCCACACAAAGATGGAATGGACGGATTCTTCATTGCTAAACTTTTAAGGAACTAAATGATTAAATTTTTATACATAATAATAGCAATATTTATGGGCTTTGTGGCTGGATATTTTTCATTAACTCTATTGGTTTCAAGTGGAACAGTGGAAGTTCCTGATTTAAGAGGTAAAGATATTGTGCAAGCCAATCAAATACTTAAAGAAAGAGGGCTTTATATAAGAATTGACGGAGAAGAGTATGCAGATACTCCAACAGGAACAGTTTCAAGACAAACTCTACCACCAGGAACTACTGTTAAAAAAGGAAGAGAAGTTGGAGTGATAATAAGTAAAGGTTTAAAGTTTGCAGCTTTTCCAGATATAAGGGGACTTCTCTATGAAGAGGCTGAAAAAATTTTAAATGAAAAAGGTATTCCGATAGAAAAGGTTATTAAGATTCACTCAGAGAAATATCCTGAAAACGTAGTTATTGCTCAATCTCCTGAACCACAACAAGGAGGAAAAGCCATAAAAATAATTGTTAGCCTTGGTAAAAAGGAGGAAGAAAAGTGACACTCATAGCACCTTCAATACTTTCTGCTGATTTTGGAAGGCTTGCAGAGGAAATTCAACTTGCAGAACAAGCAGGTGCAGACATGATTCATATTGATGTTATGGATGGAATTTTTGTTCCAAACATAACAGTGGGACCCTTAGTAGTTGATGCAGTAAAAAAAACAACAACTCTTCCTCTTGATGTTCATTTAATGATTGTAAACCCTGAAAAATACATTGAAGATTTTGTTAAAGCAGGTGCAGATATTCTTACAGTTCATGTGGAAGCCTGTACACATCTACACAGAATAGTATGGCAAATAAAAGAACATGGTATACGAGCAGGTGTTTCTCTAAATCCGGCAACTTCCATAAACGCAATTGAAGAGATTATTAATGATGTTGACTTAATCTTAGTAATGTCAGTTAATCCGGGATTTGGTGGGCAAAAGTTTATTCCATCTTCAATTGACAAAATAAAAAGAATAAAAAAAATGATTCTTTCAAGAGAAATTTCAACACTTATTGAGGTAGATGGAGGAGTTAAACTTGAAAATGCAAAAAAAATAGTTCAAGCAGGTGCTGATATTTTGGTTATGGGCTCAGAATTTTTTGGACAGAGTGATTATAAAATATTTATGGAAAAACTAAGAAAAGAGTTATATGAAAATTGAAGAAATAGCAGAGAAAGCTGAGCAGTTAAGACTAAAAGGTTATTTCAAAGAGTCCCTTAAACTTTGGAAAAAAATTTATATAAAAGCAGTTAAAAATCATGACACTACACTGACAGTTGACTGTCTTATAGTTCTTGGAGACCTTAACAGAATACTTGGAGATTTTAAAAATTCTGAGATTTATTACAATGAAGCAATAGAACTTTCAGATGCTTTAGATAATAAAATCTCTAAGGCAGATGCTCTATCAGGACTTGCACTTTCAAAGAAAGCAACAGGAAATTGGAAAGAAGCCTTAAAACTTATTAGAAAAGCAAGAAAAATTTATGAAGACAACAAAGACAAAAGAGGAATCGCATTTACATTTTGGGCTGAAGGAACTATATGGAGATTTGGAGGAAGAATAAAAAAATCATTACAGTATTTTTATAAAGCTTTAACATTATTTAAAAAACTCAAAGACAAACAAGGGCTTGGATATGTCTGCTGTGGAATTGGTGGAAGCTCAAGGGTTTATGGTAATTATAAGGATTCAATGAAGTATTACAAAATGGCAAATCAAATATTTACAAAAATAAAAGACAGATTTGGTATAGCATACTCTTTCTGTGGAATCGGTAATGCATATAGAATGGTAAATGACTTAGAAAATGCTGAAAAAAATTTTAAGAAAGCTTTAGAAATTTATAGAAAAATTGGAGAGATTGTAAGCTCATCATACACTTTATGGAGTATGGCGATGATAAATATTTTAAGAAAACAATACAAAACAGCTTTACAGTATATTAAAAATGCTGAAAAAAACTTCAAAAAATGCAATGATCCAAGAGGCCTTATCTATTGTAAGCTTCAGAGAGGAATGATTTATTACATGAGCAGAAAAAAATATCTTGCTAAGAAATACTTTTCAGAGGCTTTCAATGAATCAGAAAAATATGATTTTGCCCTTGAAAAAAAATATGCCCAAAATCTACTTACCGGTAAATACACTCAACCTTATAATATTCCTTAGAGTATAATTGAAAATGGTGAATACAAAAATAATAACTCTACCCAATATATTAACTTCCTTACGTATATTTCTTGTGCCATTTTTTATAATAGCAATGAACTCAAAAGATTACTCCCTTGCATTGAAGATTGTTATTGTGGCAGGCTTAACAGACAGTCTTGATGGAATTATTGCAAGAAAATGTGGACAAGTATCAAAACTTGGAACTTTTCTTGATCCTTTAGCAGACAAAATTTTTCTCTTAACTATTATGATAACTTTTTATATTCATGAACTTATTCCAAAATGGTTTTTATTATTAATACTCATACGAGATATTACTGTGACTTTTGGATGGCTGGAGATGTATTTAAGAAAAAAGAGAATAACAAAACCAACAACTCTTGGAAAAATCAGCAATGCCTTACAGGTAATTATCTTTGTTTATATTCTTCTTTCGGTAAATTTTCAGATTCCTTCTATGCCTAATTTTGGATATTTTTTAGTAAGTTTTTTCGCTTTATTATCACTATTCCAATACATGATGATAAGATTTAAAGGATGATAAAAAGAGGAGTTAAAGTTGAGTCTGTTTTACCTAAGAGTCCTGCCCATAAAGTAGGAATCCAAGCAGGAGACAGAATACTCTCAATAAACAAACATCCTATTAAAGATGTTCTTGATTTAATGTTTTATGCAGATGAGGAGTTTCTTAAAATTATAGTTGAAAGAGATGGAAAAACTATAGAGTTTAACGTTAAAAAAAATAATAAACCTTTAGGAATCGTAGCAGAACCCTTTAAAGTAAAAAGATGCGTAAATAAATGCCTATTTTGTTTTGTGGATCAGCTTCCAAAAGGTTTAAGAAAATCTTTGTATGTTAAAGATGAAGACTACAGGGCAAGCTTTCTTTATGGAAACTATATTACTCTGACAAATCTCACAGAAAAAGACTATCAAAGAATAAAAACTATGAGACTGACTCCTCTTTACATATCTGTTCATGCCACAGATCCAGAGATAAGGAATACTCTCTTGGGAAACTATGAAGCTCCACCTATTATGTTTGAACTTAAAAAACTTGCTAAGATGAAAATAAAAATGCATACCCAAATTGTGCTTTGTCCTGGGATAAATGATGGAGAAGTTCTTGAAAAAACTATCATAGATCTTTACAAACTTTATCCCTATGTATCTTCAATCGCTGTTGTTCCAGTAGGACTTACAAAATACCATAAAAATGGTCTAAAACCTGTAACAAAAAGCAAAGCAGAAGAAGTGATTACATTTATTGAAAAAATTCAGAAGAGATTCAAAAAAAAACATGGATTTAGTTTCGTATATCTTGCAGATGAGTTTTACATTAAATCTGAAAAACAGTTTCCACCTTTAAGTACCTACGATGATTTTCCCCAGATTGAAAATGGAGTAGGAATGGTTCCATTATTTATGAATAAAGCAATGAATTTAAGTATACCTTCAGTAAAACTAAAAAGGAGAGTTTTAACATTTACGGGCACTTCTTTTTATCCCTATCTCCTTCAATTTATTGAAAAACTAAGAAAAAAGAATATTCCTATTGATGTTTATCCTATAAAGAACAATCTCTTTGGTGAAACAGTATCGGTAACAGGACTTTTAGCTGGTGAAGATATAATTAAAGGCTTAGCCTCATATGTTGAACCAGAAGATCTACTTCTCATCCCTGATGTTACAATGAAAGACTCTGAAGATATGTTTATTGATGATCTAACAATTGGTGATATTGAAAGAATTCTCCAGGTTAAATCTTTAAAAATAGGTACAGAACCAGCCTCTCTACTTAAAGCAGTTTTTAAATTGACTTAGTGTAAAAGAAAATTTTAACATTCATAGTATGAGCGCTTCAGAGTTTGTTCATCTTCATATCCACACAGAGTATAGCTTACTTGATGGTGCAATAAGAATTGATGAATTAGTTGAACAGGCAAAAAGATATAACATGCCTGCGGTGGCAATAACTGATCATGGAAATCTCTTTGGAGTTGTAGAGTTTTTCAAAAAAGCCACTCAAGCAGAGATAAAACCTATTGTAGGCTGCGAAGTCTATGTAGCTCCTCAAAGTCGTTTTGATAGAACAAAAATAAACAAAGACCCAGGAATGCCTGAAGAGGCATCTTTCCATCTTACTCTTTTAGTAGAAAACGAAGAAGGATACAGAAATCTTACCAGACTTGTCACTCTTTCCTATCTTGAAGGATTCTATTACAAACCAAGAATTGATATGGAACTTTTAAGTTCGCATCATAAAGGGCTTATTGCTCTTTCTGGATGTCTTAAGGGAGAAATACCCTACAACATAGTCTATAAAAACATTGAGAGAGCAGAAAATACAGCAAAGATTTTAAAAGATATCTTCGGAGAAAACTTCTTTCTTGAAGTTCAATCAAACAGCCTGCCTGAACAGACAATAGCAAACAAAGGACTAATAGAAATATCAAAAAAACTTGATATCCCTATTGTGGCAACAAATGATTGTCATTATCTTCATAGATCCGATGCAAAAGCTCATGAAATTTTGCTTTGCATTCAAACTGGAAAAACTATAAAAGATGAAAAAAGACTAAAGTTTCAGACTGATGAGTTTTATTTTAAATCTCCTGAAGAAATGTATTTAGCATTTAAGGAGACTCCAGAGGCTATAAAGAACACTTTAGAAATCTCTGAGAGATGTAATTTTAAACTAAAACTTGGTGAGTATAAACTACCAAAATATAATGTGCCTTATGGATATACTGAAGAAGAATATTTAAGGAAAATTGCTCATGAGGGATTAAAAGAGAGATTTAAAGGTAATGTTCCAGAGGACTACATAAAGCGACTTGAAGAAGAACTTAAAGTGATAACTGAGATGGGTTTTGCTTCCTATTTTCTTATTGTATGGGATTTTATAAATTATGCAAGAAAAAGAAATATACCTGTCGGACCCGGCAGAGGCTCTGCAGCAGGAAGTCTTGTAGCATATGCATTAAAAATTACAGATATAGATCCGATAAAATATGGACTTCTTTTTGAAAGATTTTTAAATCCAGAAAGAATAAGCCTACCTGATATTGATGTTGATTTTTGTAAAGACAGAAGAGAAGAAGTAATTCAATATGTCGCAGAAAAATATGGGAAAGACAAAGTCGCTCATATTATAACCTTTGGAACAATGGCAGCAAGAGCAGTAGTAAGAGATGTTGGAAGAGCACTAAACATTCCATATGCGGAAGTTGACAAAATTGCAAAGATGATACCTTTTGCCTGTCCATCTCTTGAACAGGCTTTAAATTTAGAACCGAGATTAAGAGAACTATACAGCAAAAACGAGACAGTTAAAGAGTTGATTGATATAGCTTTGAGACTTGAAGGACTTGCAAGACATGCCTCTCAGCATGCTGCTGGAGTCGTTATATCTCCAGAGCCCCTTCAAGATTTAATGCCGCTTTATAAGAATCCAGGTGAAGAAACTGTGGTAACTCAGTTTGATATGAAAGCTTTAGAAGATGTTGGCCTTCTTAAGTTTGACTTTTTAGGATTAAAAACACTCACAGTTATAGATGAAACTGTAAAATATGCTAAAGCACAGGGCAAAGAGATAGATTTAAATAACATTCCACTTGATGATGTTGAAACTTATAGGCTTCTTTCCTCTGGGCAAACAACTGGTGTATTTCAACTTGAAAGTAGAGGAATGAGAGAGTTGTTAAAGAGAATGGAACCACAACGATTTGAAGATCTGATAGCACTTGTTGCTTTATACAGGCCAGGACCCCTTGGAAGTGGAATGGTTGATGACTTTATCAAAAGAAAAAAGGGATTAGTTCCTGTTGAGTATGATATTCCTGAATTAAAGGATATACTTGATGAAACTTATGGAGTAATTCTTTATCAAGAACAAGTTATGAAAATTGCTAATAAGATTGCAGGTTTTACGATGGGACAGGCAGATATTTTAAGAAAAGCAATGGGCAAGAAGATTCCTGAATTAATGGTAAGCCTTAAAGAAGAGTTTATTCAAGGTGCTCAAAAAAACGGAATTCCCTATGACAAAGCAGAATCTCTATTTAACATAATGGTGGCATTTGGTGAGTATGGTTTTAATAAATCTCATTCTACTGCCTATGCCTATCTTGCGTATATAACAGCTTATTTAAAAGCTCACTATCCTCAGGAATTTTTTGCGGCAAACCTTTCAAATGAGATGGGCGATACAAATAAAATTGTTAAGTTTATAAATGAATGCAAAGCATGGGGAATAGAGATTAAAGGACCTGATATAAACGAAAGTGACAGAGCATTTACTGTAAAAGAAAACTCTATAAGGTTTGGACTTGAGGCAGTAAAAGGTGTGGGATCTTCGGCTCTTCAGTGTATTCTTAACGAAAGAACAAAGAAAAAATTTTCATCCTTAGAGGATTTCTTAAGTAGAGTTGACACAAGAAAGGTTAATAAAAAAGTTATAGAGTCACTTATAAAGGCTGGAGCCTTTGATTCTTTATATCCTCAGTATACTCCAAATCAAGCAAGAGCTATAGCAATGCAGGAACTCTTATCATTTAAAGGAGAAATAGCTTCAAAAGGACTTTTTTATACTAGTGAAGATGTAAAAGTATGGGACAGTGAGACACTGTTAAAAGAAGAAAAAGCTTCACTTGGATTTTATCTTACAGGTCATCCTATGAAGCCTCTTAGACCGATTTTGAGTAAAATGAATATTTCTAGTATTTCTGAGATTTTTGATACGGATGAGGAAGAGTTCATTGAAGACAATGAAGAAATGCAAGAAATAAAAATAGCAGGAATTGTTGAGGAAGTAAAGACTAAAGCAAAAGAAAAGGGAGTAACTGCCTATGTAACAATAGAGGATGAAACAGGCAGAGTAGAAGTAGTTATATATCCTGAGCTTTTCAAGAAATTTGGCGATATTTTAACAGAAAAAAATGCAATTATTATTAAAGGAGTAATATTTAGGTCTCAGGATTCAACAAAATTTCTTGCAAAAGAGATAGAAGACTTAAAAAGCTTAGATTTAAAGCTAAAATATGAAATTAGCATTGACTGTTCAGACATTGAAAAAGCAGAGAGAGTTTTAAAGGAACTTAAACAATGCCTCAAAAAAAGTCAAAATGGACAGGGTAATGTATATCTGTGTTTAAATTTTCCTAAGTATCATGTTATAATTTTTAGTCCATTTGAACCATGCGTTGATTTTGAAACAAGAATACAAAAAATAAAAGACTGTCAGGTGAGGATATTATGACTTATTATCTTGATTTTGAAAAGCCTATACAGGAATTAGAGATAAAGATTGAGGAGTTAAAAAAGTTATCTGATGACAGTGATATTGATTTAACACAGGAAATAAAAAGACTTAATAAAAAATTAAAAGAGTTAAAAAACGAAATTTTTTCAAATCTTACTCCATGGCAAAAAACACAGATTGCAAGACACCCAGAAAGGCCCTATACTCTTGACTATATTTCAATGATCTTTGAGGATTTTATTGAGCTTCATGGAGACCGTCGTTTTGGTGATGATCCTGCTATAATAGCAGGAGTTGGCAAAATAGAAGGCATTTCCTATGCAGTTGTAGGACACCAAAAAGGTAGGACAATAAAAGAAAGAATTCATCGTAATTTTGGACAAGCTCACCCAGAAGGATACAGAAAAGCATTAAGAATAATGAAATTAGCAGAAAGATTTTCTATCCCTGTTATCACAATGATTGACACTCCTGGAGCATTTCCAGGAATAGGTGCTGAAGAAAGAGGACAGGCTGAAGCAATAGCAACCAATCTCATGGAGATGTCTCTAATTAAAACACCTCTAATTGGTTTTGTAATAGGTGAAGGTGGAAGCGGAGGAGCTCTTGCTTTAAGCGTATGTGATAGGATTTTTATGCTTGAACATGCAATTTATTCAGTTATCTCACCCGAAGGATGTGCGGCTATTCTTTGGAAAAAAGACACTGAAGTAGGAGTAGAAGAATATGCAAAAGCAGCTGAACAGCTTAAAGTTACAGCACAAGACTTAAAAAAATTTGGAATTATTGACGATATCATTCCTGAACCCCTTGGAGGGGCTCATAGAGACCCTCAAGAAGTTGGCAAAAAAATTAAAGCTAAGATACTTAGTGTAACTCAAGAACTTATAAAGATTCCTTCAGAGGAGCTTATTAAAAAAAGATACGAAAAATTCAGAAAAATAGGTAACTTCTGGAGTTCATTGGATCGCAGAAAGTAAGAAATCTTTAAACTTCTCTGGTACAATCCATTCAATACCAAGTTTATCAGCCCATTTAATTAACCCTTGATCTCCTGTAACCAATGTTGCTTGAAGTTCCATAGAGAGAAAGATCAAATCAACATCCTCTTTGCTGTCAATTATGCCTTCACGAAGTGCTTCCCTATATTTTTTTCTTAAATCCTTTATCACTTCCTCAGTATTTTTCTGAGTTACACTTCTTACTGCACTTTCAGCAACTCTTAATCCCTTGTTTACTCTCTGTCTTATTTCTTCAACAAGTTCATAAAAAAATATTACAGGACATACACTTCTATGCTTATCAGGAGACTTAATTCTCATTAAGAAATAAAAATCTCTTGGAATTTTTTCCTCATCCAAAAAATACATTAACTCCTTAAATACAGTAGTTGGCATATAAAACTCAAGAGTTTTCGCTTTTTTTGCTATTTTTATAAACTCTTCAATGGCTTCTTCTGGATTTTTCCCGAAAAAATTTCTTATGTCTGGATTAATAAAAACACTTGTATCAATAACAATCTTTCTCTTTTTACGAAAAAAATTAATCATTTTAAGATTTCACAGCCTCTTAAATCCACCTCAAAACTATTCCATGTGTTGCAAACAGAACATCTTCCAGTCCATTCTTCAAATGTTGAATGACATTCTTTGCATAGATATGATAGATTTGATATTTTATTTTCAGGACATAACTCTTTAAACTCTGAAACAGCTTTTGCAATCTGATTTCTTCTTAAGTAAAGATATCCTTTTATACAATAAAGTTTTGCAGTAGAGCATATAGCAGGATCAATAGATGACAAAGTTTCTATAGCATCATCAACCATTTCTAAACGATAGTAAAGTCTTCCAAGAAGAAACTTAAGCTCAATATCATCTGGATTTTCATTAATTATTTTAAGGTAAAACTGAATGAGTCTTTTTGGATCTCCCATGCTAATAAGTAAATCCTCAAGCCTTATAAGTAAGATTTTAGATTTTAGATTTTCATAATTCCTCTTAAGAAACTCAATTGCTGCCTCTGGACCTTCTTTTGAGATTATAACCTCTGTCATTCCAAGATAGGCAGGGACAAAATCTGGAGCTGTTTTAATAAGATTTGAGAAAACTCTTTCAGCCTGTTCAATATCTCCTGATTCAAGACTCACTCTTCCGTATTCATATGTATATCCTACAAGTTTTTTTTCCTCCTCTATTTTTTTATACTCAGGAACAATCTTAAGAATTTTTTTCTGAAGTACAATCAAATCCTCCCACTTTTCAAGTTTTTCCAAGATATTTCTCATTTTATAATGGGCTATAGGGCTGTCTGGTTCAAGATTGATGATCTGTTCTATATATTTAAGTGCAAGCTCATTTTCATTCATTTTTTCCATAACATTTTCAAGAGAAAAAAGAGGAACTATATTCTTAGGGTCAAGCTCATAAGCTTTTTTGTAATATTTAAGCGCTGTTTTGTAATCCTCCTCCTTCATTGAAAGGTCTCCAAGTCTTATTAGGGCATCTATATGCTCTGGGTCCTCTTTCAAAATCTCTTGTAGAGCTTCTTTTGCCTCTGTAACCTTATCTCTCATTATGGCATTTAGTGCTTTTGCATAGTAATCCTTTATTTTCTCCTCTTTTTTATGTTTTTTCTGCAGTTGAAGTCTGTTTATTAAATTAGAGGCATCCCTAATAAAAAAGACAAGGAAAACAAAGAAAGCTCCGAAACTTAAAGAAAGAAGCATTAATCCTATCTTTGGCATTTCATATGATGCACCAAAAGGTATTTTTAGAATCACAGTCTCTCTATTTTCCATCGCAAAAAATCCAATAATTGTAAGAAAAATAAGCACCATGAAAATCAGAAATTTTGACATACCAATACCTCTCCTGCTTAAAGTTTTCTTAAATTATACCTTAAAAAATAAATAAAAATTAATAATTGACAAAATATCATCGAATTATGTTATGTTTAGGAAACGGGGCTGTAGCTCAGTTGGGAGAGCGCTTGAATGGCATTCAAGAGGTCGGGGGTTCGACTCCCCTCAGCTCCACCAAATAAAATCAAGGGTTTCCGCAAACTGAAACATCTGAAAAAATTCCGACTGTGTCAGTTTTTGTGCACTTGAATTTTTTCGAAGTTGTAAAAATCTTATTTAGACAGGATACAGCCTTATTTTTGTGTTCAGGTGCGAGGTGAGAGTATCTAAGGGTCATTTCAATGTCTTTGTGTCCTAATAGTTCTTTTACTGTTGCAAGGTCAACACCGCTCATTACAAGATGGCTTGCAAAGGTATGTCTTAGTCGTGGAATTTGAAATCAGTTATCTTGGCTTTTCTTAATGCGTGCTTAAAGCTTTTTTGATATCGTAGTATCTTGTATTAGTTTCTGGATTAACAAAAACATAATCAACTTCAATTTTTCTTCCTTTAAAAAGCTCTCTGAAGAGGTTTAAAAGGTGTGAATTAATAGGGATATCTCTTCTTTCTGAGTTCTTAGTCTTTTCTACATGGATATAGCCATTCTTAAGATCAACATTATCTCATTTGAGAGGCAGTGTCTAATCTTTTCTCATGCCTGTATTAAGTGCAGTAAACATAATTAGGTAGAGGTGTTTATCGCAATGTGATAAAAGATTGTGGATTTCTTCTGTGAGGTGTCTTAATCTTCTGTTTTCTTCTTTGAGGAATTTTACCCTTCTTATTTTCTTTAAAACTGTAAAAACTATATCAGATTT
>JANXCZ010000036.1 GCA_025060075.1 Thermodesulfovibrio sp. | reverse complement strand
TTTGTAAAAACTGAGCAAAATAAATTATTATTAACTCATGAAGCCAAAGCTAAAAAGAGTTTTTCAATGTCAAAGTTGTGGATATATTTCTCCTAAATGGATAGGTAAATGCCCTGACTGTGGAGCATGGAATAGCTTTATTGAAGAAGTAATAGAAATTGAAAATATAACTAAAAAAACAAATCTTTCAAGATTAAAAGGATCAGAAAATATTAAGCCTGTTTCTATAAGCTCAATTAATTTTACTCTTTCAGACAGACTCTCAACAGGTATCTCTGAGCTTGACAGAGTACTTGGAGGTGGAGTTGTAAAAGGCTCTCTTGTTTTAATTGGAGGAGACCCAGGGATTGGTAAGTCTACACTGCTATTGCAAGCAGCTGATAATCTTGCGAAAAAATATGGTAAGGTTCTTTATGTTTCAGGAGAGGAGTCTCTAACTCAGATAAAATTACGAGCTGAAAGGCTTGGTACTTTATCAGAAAATATTTTTCTGCTTAGTGAAACCTTGGTAGAAAGCATTCTTGATTGGGCATCTGAAGAAAGTTTAAGCGCATTAATAGTTGATTCAATTCAGACAGTATATACTGAAGAGTCTATTTCAGCACCAGGTTCTGTAAGTCAAATAAGAGAGTCTGCTACAAAATTTATGAATTTTGCTAAACAAAAGGGTATTCCCGTTTTTCTTATAGGACATGTAACAAAAGAAGGAGCAATTGCAGGTCCTCGTGTTCTTGAGCATCTTGTTGACACAGTTTTATATTTTGAAGGTGATAGAGGATATGCTTACAGAATTTTAAGGAGCGTAAAAAACAGGTTTGGTCCTACAAATGAGATAGGTGTCTTTGAGATGACAGCAACAGGACTTGTTGAAGTTGAGAATCCATCAATGATTTTTCTTACAGAGCATTCTCAAAACAGTGGTTCTGCTATAACTGCTACTGTAGAAGGAACAAGAGCAATTCTTACAGAGATACAAGCACTCGTTACACCTTCAAACTTTGGTATGCCAAGAAGAAACTTTATTGGTGTTGACTATCAAAGAGTTAATCTGCTTGTTGCTGTTTTAGAAAAAAGAGGAAGAATTAATCTTGCAAGCGCAGATATATTTGTAAATGTTGTTGGAGGACTTAAAATTATAGAGCCATCCTCTGATTTAGCCATAATCTCAGCCATTGTTTCTTCCTTTAGGGATACACCTTTAGCTGAAGGATTGGTTATTTTTGGAGAAGTTGGTTTAAGTGGAGAAATTAGAGCAGTCTCTCAAACAGAGATGAGATTAAAAGAAGCCTCCCGAATAGGAATGAAACATGCCATAATACCAAGAAGTAATCTTGAAAAACTCAAAGAAAAATTTAATTTAAAAATAAAAGGTGTGAGGTCAATAAATGAACTTATTGAGATTATTAGCAGTTAGCCTAATTATTTTTTTACTTTTTGGTTGCGCTGAAAAAAAACCTGTTACAATTAAGGATTTTTATGCTGAAAACATTGAAGACTTTATAAAAAAAATGGAAAATTACAACTTCATTGATGCAGTATTAAATCTTCAGTATGAAGCAAAAAATAGCATATTAAATGGTGATGCTTTATTAAAGATTTCAAACAATGAACTTTTATTGAGGATTTACTATTTAGGATTTCCAGTGGGTGAGATTTACGAAGAAAATGGAGAGGTTTCATCAAATATTTTTATTGAAAAAGACCGTTTAAAACAGCTTGCAATCGGAATCAGAAAGGGCTTTATATGGTGGAATGGAAACTTTACAATAACTGAAGAATCTGAAAACTTTATTTTAAGGGAAGCAGAAAGAACTATCATTTTAAAAAAAGATGGATTTATGCCTTTAAAACAAACTTTTATTGTGGACAATAAAACTATATCAATAACCTATGATGAACACAAAAAAATTCAAACAGAAGATGGCACCATACTTAACATGCCTTTTTCAATCTCTGTCTTTTACAAAAATAGAACTCTCAGAATAAAAATAGAGAAAATAAACATCAAAAATGCATAAAACCACAAAGCATAAAAAACCAAAACTGGGACAACACTTTTTAAGAAACACTGAAATTCTTGAGCGAATAGTAAAGGTTGCAGAGATCAATCCAAATGATAAAGTTGTTGAAATTGGAGCAGGAATGGGAGATTTAACAGAGATTTTATTAAAAAATGCAAAGGAGGTAATAGCTATAGAGATTGATCCCATGCTTTTTAAAATTCTTAAGGAGAGATTCTATGGGAAGGAAAATCTTAAACTTATTAATCAAAATGCTTTAAATTTTCCATATGAAGAGGTTGGAGAGTTTAAAGTTGTTGCTAATATTCCCTATTACATAACCAAACCTATAATTTTTAAGCTTCTTGAGGTTAAAAATCTCATATCTATGACTCTTACGATTCAAAAAGAGGTAGCTGAAAGACTTATAGCAAAGCCTTCTACAAAAGCTTACTCTGCCTTAAGCATAATAGCTCAGTACTATACCAAACCTGAAATAAAATTTTATATTCCTTCAAGCTTTTTTAGTCCTCCTCCAAAGGTTGACTCTGCAGTGATAAAAATGGAAAAGAGAGATAAAGCACCGGTTGAAGTTATAAATGAAAAACTTTTTTTTAGAGTTGTAAAATCAGCTTTTGGTCAAAGAAGAAAAATAATATCTAACTCTTTAAAATCAATAGTTGATGAACCAAAGGAGTTTTTGACTAAGATTGGTATAGAACCAACAAAAAGACCGGAAGAACTTTCAATTAAAGATTTTGCTTTAATTTCTAATGAGCTTGCAAAATTTGCAAAAAATAATGCAAAAATTGCATAGATAGATTAAGCCTAAGACTAATAATCTTTCTAAAACTTCTTAAAATTCAAATACTTATAATTCTGGCATATAAATTGTTTTATTGAAAAATAAAAAATTCACTGAAAGGAGGTGAAAAAAGATGAAAAAAACTGTTACCATGATAATGGTTACGGTATTTTTAGTTGCCTTATTAGGTGGAGTTGCCTATGCCTGGAAGGGTGCTGGATTTGGATATGGTCCCTATGGATGTCCTGGCTATGCCTCGGTTGATCCTCAAAAAGCCCAACAGTTTTATAATGATACTCTCTCTCTCAGACAGAAAAAGCTCCAGTTAAGAGGAGAACTAATGCAGCTTTATGCACAACCAAATCCTGACTGGAATGCCATATCTCAGAAAAAGCAGGAAATAGCAAAAATTATGACAGAGATTCAGAAAAAAGCCCATGAATACGGAATTGGATATGCTTCAGGATTTGGTAGAATGCATGGATTTGGAAATTGCGGAAGATGTTGGTAAAATAAGAGGGGCTTTGCCCCTCTTTTAGAGGTTGAAATGATGAAGCTAAGCATAATTATAACAATTTTTTTAATAACCCTTGGACAAACTGTAATGGCAGAGCAGTTTGAAGAACTCTATGACCCAAACACAGAAATCACTATTAAAGGAAAGATTACTGAATTTATTCAAAAGAAGCACGGACCTTTAGTAATAGGCATTTTAAAACAAGAAAGAATTTACTTTGTTTTGACTGCTCCAAGATGGTATATTGAACAGGAAAAAATAGAGTTTAATCTCGGTGATGAATTAGTAGTACATGGTTCAAAGTTTTTCTCAAAAAAAGGAGAAATTTTTATTATTGCAAAGTCAATTCATAATATATCAAATGGAAAGATATATTCTTTCCGTGATGAATCTATGAAACCATGTTGGCGAGGGAAAGGACAAAGAAGATTTATCCCTCAATAGCTGCTTTTTCTGTAGCCTCAACCATTCCTTGAGTTTCCTCTCTTCCAATAAGTTTATCCATATCAAGCAATATGATAAGCCTGTCTTCAAGTTTTGCAATTCCCCATATAAACTCTGAACTTACAGAGTAGGTCATAGGAGGAGGTGGCTCAACTATATCAGTAGATATTCTCAAAACTTCAGAAACTGAGTCAACAATTAACCCTATAGTTACTCCTTGAATATCCATGATCATAATTCTTTGTTTGGAAGTTTCCTCTTCCTCAGGAAGCCCAAACTTTTTTCTTAAACTAATAACTGGAATAACTTTACCTCTAAGGTTAATTACTCCTTCAACATAGTAAGGAGCATTCGGAACTCTTGTTATTTCCTTCATTCTATTTATTTCCTGAACCTTAAGTATATCAACTGCATACTCTTCACCCCCCAAAGTAAAGGTGACAAGTTGAAGAATTCTTTTATCTCCACCTATTTTTTTCTCACTTACTACCAATGCTGTATCCATGATAACCCCCTTAGGATTTATAAACCAAACTTATATTGAAGTGTAACCTATTTAAGTATAAGAGTTCAATACTTCATTAATCTTTTTGATAAACTAAATATTAATTCAAAAGAAAAAATTCACAAAAGTTAATTAAATGAAGGAGGTTTGAAATTATGGAAAGCAAAATTGCAAAAGCTTTAAAGATGAAGTTAAATCCTGTAGCCATAATTTTCTCCAATAAAAAACCTGAAAATGCTTTACAGTTTAAAGAAGGCAAATGGGGTTGTGTTATGTGGCTTTTTGCAAGTGCAGCTAAGGGTAAGACTGCTGTATTTGACAGGAACACCTATGGATGCTGGGGTGGAGCAGTTGGTCTTGGCTTTGGAAATAAATATTTAGAGTTCTTAGGAGGAATTGATTGTTTTTATTATTTTTTATCCTCTGGCAACAAAAATTGGGATAAAGGTAAAGCAATAGCGGAAAACATTAAACCTTTTGTAACAAAAGAATTCTATGAAGATTTTTTAGAAGGGGAAAGATATCTAAAAAGTCCAGAGCTTGTAAAAAAATTTGTTGAAAAATTACCCATAACAGAAGTTCCTGCAGAATATGTTATTTTTAAGCCTCTGAAGGAGGTAATTTTAAAAGAAGAAAGACCGATAGTTATAGTTTTTCCTGTTAATTCTCATCAACTTTCAGCTCTTGTTTTTCTCGCTAATTATGAACGGGAAAATTTTGAAAATGTCATCGTTCCATGGGGTGCTGGCTGTCAAACAATAGGAATATTTGCATATAAGGAGGCTAATTCAGATTTACCTAAGGCAGTTTTAGGACTTACTGATCCTTCAGCAAGAAAACAAGTAAGAAAATATCTTGGTGATAATATTTTTACTTTTACTTTACCTTTTAATTTTTTTAATGAATTAGAACAAAATGTAGAAGGAAGTTTTCTTGAACGATCTACATGGCAAGCTTTATCAGACAAGGATAATAATACATCAAAAACAGCCAAACATACGGAAAAATTAGATAATAAACAAGATGTGACAAATTAATCAAAATTAAATTTTATAAGCTAAAAATAAAAAGTAGCATTTTTTTAGCAAATATCTGTATAATTTTTTATGCGAATAATCAGAGAAAGTAAGAAGTTTTTAAACTTCCTAAAGAAAACTCGTAAAAGAACAACTTCTAATCCAGAGATTGAAAAAACAGTAAGGAAAATTCTTGATGAAGTAATAAAAAGAGGAGATAAAGCATTAGTCAAATATAATAAAATCTTTGATAAACACAACCTTCCGATAAAAATTACCTTTGATGAAATTAGAGAAAATTCAAAAAAAGTTTCAAAAGATGTAGTTGAGGCTATTTTGTTTGCCGCAGAGAGAATTCGTAAGTTTCATGAAAGACAAATTGAAAAATCATGGCAGTACGAAGAAGGTGATATAACTCTTGGACAAATAGTAAGACCCTTAGAAAGAGTTGGAGTCTATGTTCCTGGTGGAAAAGCTTCCTATCCTTCAACTGTGCTCATGAATATTATTCCTGCACAAGTGGCAGGAGTAGATGAAATCATAGTATGCGTTCCTACTCCCCATGGTGAAATAAATCCTGTAGTCTGCATAGCTTTAGAACTTTTAAATATAAAAGAAGTCTACAGAGTTGGTGGTGCACAGGCAATAGGAGCTATGGCTTATGGTACTCAGACAATTAAGAAGGTAGATAAAATCGTTGGACCTGGAAACATATATGTAGCTACGGCAAAAAAACTTGTCTTTGGTGAAGTAGATATAGACATGATTGCAGGACCAAGTGAGATACTTATAATAGCTGACAATTCTGCAAATCCTATTTTTGTAGCAGCAGATATGCTTTCTCAGGCTGAACATGATGAAATGGCTTGTAGTATTCTGATTACTACATCTCAAGATTTAGCTCAATCTGTAGCAAAGGAAATAAAAAAACAACTTAGAAGCCTTCCTAAAGCATCTATAGCAAAAGAGTCTATAAGAAATTTTGGAGCAATAATTATTGTCAAATCTCTTGAGGAAGCATGTCATATAGCAAATACAATTGCACCTGAGCATCTTGAGATAATTACTGAAAATCCTGACGAAGTTTTACCTTTAATTAAAAACGCTGGTGCTATTTTTCTTGGACAATGGACTCCAGAACCTATAGGAGACTATGTAGCAGGACCAAACCATACGCTTCCTACCTCTGGCACAGCGAGATTTTTCTCTCCGCTCGGAGTGTACGATTTTGTCAAAAAAAGCTCTTTAGTCAAAATTGGAGAAAAAGGATTTAAAAAACTTGCTCCTTACGTAGAAATACTTGCCAGTCTTGAAGGACTAAATGCCCATGCCAATACAGTAAAGGTAAGAAAAACTACTTAACAGATGCAATAAATTCTTCTATTTTTACTGTAGGAGCAATTTTTGATACTTTTTCAAGAATCTTTTTCTTTTCTTCTTCGGTTTTTGCCATCTTGAACTTTTCTCTAAGCTTTCTTAGCTTTTCTCTGCGAAGTCTTCTCTTTCTTAATTCTTTCTCAACAAGTCTTTTTGACATAACAACCTCCAAGCTTACAGATTGAGATAATTAAATAGTTTACTAATTATCAAATATCCTCCACATGGAGTCTTGCTTTTATTAACAAAAAAATCACAATCGCCTTCTTTAAAATCACAATTGTCACATATGAAAGATAAGCTTTGAATTGTCATTGTTTGATTACTTAGATGAAATGTATTAACTATTTCACTTAGTTCACGGGATGTTAAATATTTTTGAATATAAAAATATCCTCCACAAAGTTCATTTTCTCTATTTGGCTTGTAATAGTTACAAAATCTCTTACAAATTAAAGAAGTATAAGGCTCTTCTTTCATTTTGTAACCTCACTAAGCCAGTTTAAATAGCTCTCAGAACCTTTCTTTATCTCTAATCCAATAATTTCGGGAACAGTATATGAGTGAAGTGACTTAACTCTTTTTTCAAGTTCTTCAAAGAGCTCTGATTTAGTCTTTACAACCATTAAAACTTCTGGTTCATCTTCAATCTTACCTTTCCAGAAATAAATAGAACGAACATTTTTTATAATGTTTATACAACCAGCTAGTTTTTCTTCCACAAGAGTTCTTGATATTTTTACTGCCTCATCTTCATTAGGTACTGTTATTAAGACTACCATGTAACTCATAATTAATTATAAAAAAATTATAAGAAATTTTTCAAAAATTGGTATAATTAAAAAAAACTGGAGGTGTATTATGCCTTATTATGTTGTCTTAAGCACTCTTACAGACGAAGGAAGAGAAACATTAAAAGAAAAACCAGAAAGAATTATTGAAGTCAACAAAGAAATTGAAAAAATGGGAGTTAAAGTAATTCAACAGTATGCTGTTCTTGGCCCATATGACTTCGTAAACATTGTGGAAGCACCTGATAATATAACTGTAATGAAAATGTCTGTAAATCTCGGTTCAAGAGGTACTGTTCAGCTTATGACAATGCCAGCCATTGAAGTAAGTGAATTAATTAAGAGTTTAAAAGAATGAAAAAAGAACCTGAGAAAGTAGATTTAAGAGAATATCCTGAACCTGCTCTTAAAGCTA
Source organism: Thermodesulfovibrio sp. (assembly GCA_025060075.1). Classification (GTDB taxonomy): domain Bacteria; phylum Nitrospirota; class Thermodesulfovibrionia; order Thermodesulfovibrionales; family Thermodesulfovibrionaceae; genus Thermodesulfovibrio. Next base: position 8,359 of record JANXCZ010000036.1, on the reverse strand, counting down.
TATTTACCGCAAAGGAAGCCTTACAGAAAGCTCCCAATATAGAAGGAGTGTCAACAGGAATTGAAGGACTTGATGAGCTCTTTTATACAGTGATTTCCAAAGATGGAAAACTTATTAAACAGCCATTAGGAGGAATACCTGCCTATGCTGTATTCAACATTACAGGTGTTTCAGATACAGGAAAATCCTTAATGGTTGAACAATTCACAGTTGAACAGGCAAAAAAGGGGTATAAAATAGCTTTTATTACGGTTGAGACTCCTGCCAACTTTCTTGTCACTGGACTTAAACTTAGAGCATCTGCAATGGGATATGATTTTCAAAAATTTGAAGACAATATAATTTTAATAGACGCAGCATCTCATGGAAGTTTAAGAGAAAACATACCAGAACTTCTTTCAACCCTTGCCTATGTAATTCAAAATTACAAAGTTAAATTTACAGTAATTGATTCAGTTACAGGACTTTTTGAAAACAGAGAAATGCTTGCAAGAGTTGTTGTAAGGCAGATCTTTAACTTCCTTAAAAAATGGTATCAAACAGCACTACTTGTATCTCAGAAAAGAAGTGGACATGAAGAACTAACAGCAGAGGCTGCAGGAGGATATGCTGTTGGACATATTCTTGATGGAACAATGGTTTTAGCGAAGGAACTCGTTGATTCATCATACAAAGCTAAGCTCTATAAAAAGGAAATCGGAGATATTGTAAGACTTTTTAGAATTGACGGCTGTAGACTTTCAGGTCATGACACAAAAACACATTTTCTTGAAATAACAGAGACAGGACTTGTAAAAATTCTTAAACCAATAGGAGGTGGATAAGATGGTTATAGAAGTAAAACCTCATAAAGATGAATCTTCTGATATAGAAGAAAAAACCAAGAAGATATTTTTTAAAACGATTGAACTTCTTGGAGGAATTAGAAAACTGGCTGAATACAGAAGTCTTACATGGCTACCAGCCTTAGCAAGAGCATCATATGTAGTTGTGCTTAAGGAGGATTTTTTTAAAACTGATGAAGAGATAGCAAAAATAGTAGGAGTTACAAAAAATACAGTAAAAGTAATACTTCAGTCTTCACCTGAGATAGCTTTAAAAAAGATTAAAGATTTAGAAGAAGGCATAGAAAAAGCTGAAAAAGAGCTAAAGATTCACATAGCAGGAGCGATTGCACGCCTTGCTTATAAAGAATTAAAAGAAACAACTTCAGGACAGTAAATAATTTTTACTGAAGTTGAGCGAGGAAGACGAATTTTGGTTTCTGAAAGATTAATAAAATTATCAAAAGAAAAATAACATCCCTTTTTAATTTTAAGCCATTCATCTTCGTCAGTGTAATCTCTTTTAAGTCTTTCAATATCAACAAGCCTTCCATCCCAGCATCCCCACAGTCTGCTTTTTCCTTTTTCTTTAAGAAGATGAGAAGTGTTTTTTATAACTATACCATCTGTAAGAAAGGTATCTCTTATGTTCAGACCATCCCTTCTTAATATGACATAACTAAACTTAAGATAGTTGATTTGTAATCCCATAGAACTTAAAAAATTTAAATACTCTGGAGGAATCCATCTTCTTTCTTCATAACACCAGTTATTAGCCATGAGGGCTGCACATGGAAGATTATTAATACAGGGACTGTATGGATAAAACCCTAAATCTCCAATCAAACTATCTCTCAGTTCGTGAAGTCTTGAAGCTGATTTCTTTGTTCCTGGTTCTATGATAATTAAACTAAAACTTTCATCAGAATAGGTAAAATATTTTATAAACTTTATAAAATCCTCCTTTCTAATTCCTTTGTTATCAAATATTTCTCCTAAGGAATTTGAAAAAATCATTATGTCAGGTTTCAATTCCTTCAATTCAATATATGTTTTCATATCTGATGCATCAGTTTTTAAAAAATCATAATTAACATTAAGAGTTTCTGGCTTAAATTGCTCAATCATTTGTTTTCCAAACTTTATAGCTTCCTCTTGTAATTCTACACCTATATATCTCACATAGTTGAAAGAAATTAATCCTTCTTTAAATAGCTTAAAAACAGCTAAAATCGCAGGACAAGGACCACATCCTATATCAATTATTTTGATGTCTTTTTTATTAATAATTGATGGATATCTAAAAAACTCCTTTAAAATGCTATATATTTTTGCCAAATTAACAGGAACAAAATATGCAGTATAACCTTTAAGAAAATCTTGATCTTTCATGTAATTTTCAGGTCTTTTTAGATCTAAAAATGTAAAAAGATCAGAAGTCTTTAAGATTAGATTTTTTAATTGATGTTTTGAGGGAAGTTTATTTTTAAAAATAAGTTTTAATATAACTTCAGAAAAGTTTTGCACTTTTAGAAAATTGATACTTAAGGGGGAGAAAAAACTCCCCCTCAGACTAAATTTTAAAAAATTATTTTACTGCTTCTTTTAAGGATTTTCCTGCTGTAAATTTTGGAACTTTTGTTGCTGGAATTTTGATTTCCTCTCCAGTTCGTGGATTTCTTCCCTTTCTTGCCTTTCTCTTTGAGACATAAAAGCTACCAAATCCTACAAGAGTAACTTTTTCACCTTTTTTGAGTGCTTCCTTAATAGCCTCAATTGTGGCGTCAAGTGCTTTTGTTGCCTCTGCCTTTGTAAGCTCTGCTTTGCTTGCAATCTTGCTTACCAATTCTGCTTTTGTCATAACCTATACCTCCTTTTTGTTGATAAATTAAGGATTTGATGTAAACAATACCAAATTTTTCATATAATGTCAAGTATTTTTTATAATAAAAATATGAAATTTAAACTTTTACACATCTCAGACCTTCATTTAGGCTTAAAAATCAAGGAAATAGATAGAGTTAACTACTGTAAAAAAGCATTACTAAAAGCAATCAATACAGTTAAAGAAAATAATCTTGATGCTTTGGTGATTGCAGGAGATCTTTTTGAAAATGACAAAATTTACAGAGAAGATATAGAATTTTTAATTGATATTTTTGACTCAATCTATCCTACACCGGTGATTATTTCACCAGGAAATCATGATTTCTTAGAGTTTAGTTGTCCCTACAACGAAAGTTTTCTTAATATAATGAAGCTTAAAGAGTGGTCTCAAAATGTAAAAATTTTTAAAAAACCAGAGTTCTCTTATTTTTCATTCGGAGATATAAATATTTATGGAAAACCATGTCTTAGTAGAGAATCTCAAGCCTTTGATAAATATATCAATATCAATCCATTAAAAATTAACATAGCAGTTATTCATGCATCAAGAACTAACTTTTGTCCACATGAAAAAGAAATATGGCATCCCTTTGATGATAGTGATGTTTTAAAATCTAACTTTGACTACATCGCTCTTGGACATTATCATAGTTACTCAGAAATTTCTGATGGTCTTAAAATTAAGGCAGTTTATCCTGGAAGTATGGTACCAGCCTCTTTATATGAGTATGATAAAAGAGGCGGAGTTATCGTCGAAATTAAAAAAGAAAATAAAAATATATCTATTGAGTTAGAGTTTGTCGAATTAAGCGAACTTTCAGTTAAAAGAATTGAGATTTCGCCAGCACAAGATATTGAGAAGATTAAAAAAATTATATCATCTGAAATCTCCGAGAGCAATAATCCCAAAAATACTCTCTTTGTTTTCAAAATAAAGGGCACAGGCAATTTAAATATATTGCATCTTAAAGAACTTTTCTCTGAATACAAAATTATTTTTGATATTTCTGAGTTTACAAAACTTGATATTGAAAAACTAAAAGAAACCTCTCCAGATACAACTATGGGCAGATTTATTAATGAAATGCTAAAACTTATTGAAAATTCATACGGCCCAGAAAAGGAAATATTGGAAGATGCTCTAATATATGGACTTGATGCCTTTGCTGGCAGACAAATAGTTCCAAGATACTATGAAGAGAATTTATCATGATAAAGATAAAAAGGATATTAATAGAAAATATCGGACCTTATAAAAATAAAGAGTTTATTTTTGGAGATTCTTGTAATTTAGTAGTAGACAAAAACGAAACTGGAAAATCAGTTCTTGCAAAAGCTATATTTGAAACTCTTTATCCTTCAAAACAGCCTTTAGTATCTTTGAATAATGGAAAAATTACACTTGAGATAGAAGCAGAAGATAAATTTTTTCAAATCATAAGAGACTACAAAGGATATCAGATATTTCAAAATGGATATCCATTAAAATACGAAACTAAGAGTAAAGGGAAAATAGTTAAAAAACTGCCTGGAGAAATTATTTTTAAAATACCCAAAGAAATCTTTATTAATACCTCTTATTTAGCTCAAAAATCAGGATTAAATACAAAGCAGTTATATCAAGTGACATCTTTTTTAGAAAAGGCTATTGATACAGGTTTTCAAGAAACATCAGCTTCTTCAGCTTTATTAAAAATAAAAGAGGCATTATACGACAATATCCATAGTGGTTCGCTATTCCCTTTTACTACAAAAGGCAAGCTTGATACAGCAATAAAAATTTGGGAGGAAAAGCTTTCTGAGTATGAAGAAAAAAAATCATATTTAAAAGATTTAATAAAAAAAGAAACAGAAATTATAACAACTTATGCACATCTACTTTCTGAATTAGAAAACTTAAACACCAGAATCATGCAACTTGAAAGTGATTATGCTACATGGAAAATTAAACAAGATACCTTTTATCGTAAAGAGATTCAAAATCTTGAAGAAAGAAACAAAGAATTACTTAAAGAGCTCGAAAAACCTATCCATTTTTTTTATTTTTTTGACAATCTAAGACCACAAGAACAACAGTTTATTATGCTATATGAAAACGAAGTTAATTCCTTACAGAAAGATTTAACCTTCAAGAAAGAAAGAAAAGAAAAAATAAAGAAGTTTTTAAAAAATCTATACTTGATAAGCATTCCAACATTTATCCTTAGTCTCTTAGGAGGAATTTTTATAAATAACTTATTTTATTTAGGAGCTATCTTAGTCATTGCCGTCGTTATTTATCAAATTAAACTTAATAGCGAAAATAGGAAAATAACTAATGAAATAGAAAGACTAAAAATGAAACTTGATGATATTTCTCAAAGAATAGACGATATAATATCCAAATTTAATATACCAATAAAGGACAAAAGGGAGTTTTTTACTCTTTTTGAAAAAATGAATACCTATAAAAGTGAAATTAAGGAATTTATTGAAAACTCAAGGAAAATTGAAGAATTAAAAAAAATCTTACTTTCAGAAAGTGAAATAGATTTTTATGAGTCAAAAATTACCTATAAAAATAATGAAATTAATATCAACAACATTGAAGAATATGAACAAAACAGAGAAAAACTAATTAAACTAAGAGAGGAAATAAAAGACAAACTTTATAAAATGCAGTCAGAATATGACAAAATTATGCAATACAAAAAGGAAATAGAAAAAATAAATGAACAGATACAGTCTATCACAAGAAACATAGAAACTCTAAGAAGATTTAAGAAAGCTTTACAAAAATCTTTTGAAGTGCTTGAAACCATTACAAAAAGACATCATGAGATATGGGCTGAAAAACTAAACAAGAAAGCCTCAACACTTTTAAGTAAGATAACAAATAAAGAAATATCTATATCATTTAACAAAGATCTCTCTTTCAATGTAAAGGTCCCAGAGATAGATTTTTTCTTGCCCGAAACAGAAATTGAAAATAGACTTAGCGGAGGTATGACAGAACAGATATATCTTGCTGTAAGACTTATTATAGCTGAGCTGCTAAGTTTAGGTAGAAAAATTCCTTTTATACTGGATGAACCCTTTGCACATTCAGATGATGAGAGATTTATCAAAGGGATGAAATATTTAATAGAAGAAATTGCAAACTCAAATCAGGTAATTATACTTAGTTGCCATCAACATAGATTAAAGCTTATTGAGGAGTTAAAAAGTTCTTTTTACTTAATTTCACTAAATAGAGATCTCTAAAACTTTACTAAACTCTTAGTTTTATGTTAATTTTTAAAGTTAATTCCTTTAGGAAAGGTGGTGAATAAAGGATGGGAATTTCTCCAGAAAGAAAAAAGGAAATTATTGAAAGTTTTAAACTTCATCCCTCTGACACTGGTTCACCAGAAGTTCAGATTGCCTTAATAACTGAGAGAATTAACTATTTGACTGAACATTTTAAAATCCACAAAAAGGACCATCACTCAAGAAGAGGTCTTATTAAATTAGTAGCTCAAAGAAGGAAACTTCTAAATTATCTTAAAAAAATTGACAAAGAAAGATATGGTAAACTCATTGAAAGACTCAATCTCAGAAAATAAAACAAAAAGAGGCATAATGTGGAAGTAGAAATTGAAATTAAAGGGAAAAAGCTTGTTTTACAAACAGGAGTTTTTGCAAAACAAACTAATGGTTCAGTTTTAGTAAAATATGGAGATACGTACGTATTATGTACTGCCGTTACAGAAAAAACTCCAAAGGAAGGATTAGACTTTTTACCTCTTACAGTTGATTATCAAGAAAAAGCTTATTCTGCTGGAAAAATTCCAGGAGGTTTTTTTAAAAGAGAGGGCAAACCTACTGATAGAGAAATTCTTGTTTCTCGTTTAATTGATAGGGCTATAAGACCTCTTTTTCCAGAGGGATTTAACTATGAAACTCAGACCATAGCTTCTGTTCTTTCCTACGGTGATGAAAATATTGCTGACATTCTAGGTATTATTGGAGTTTCCTCTGCCCTGACTATCTCTGATATTCCCTTTAATGGACCCGTTGGAGCTGTAAGAGTTGGAATGATTGATGAAAAGTTTATATTAAATCCTGACAACGAAGAATGTGAAAAAAGCACTCTTAATTTAGTAGTTGCAGGCACACAAGAGGCTGTAACAATGGTTGAAGGAGGAGCTAAGGAGTGTTCTGAAGAGACTCTTGTAGAAGCATTAAAATTTGCTCACTCTTATATTAAGGAAATAATAACTTTACAAAAAAATCTTCAAAAATTAACAGGTAAACCAAAAAGAGAAATTATTAAAACTGAAGCAGAAGAACTAATTCAAGAGGCAGTTTTAGAGATTATTTCAACAAAAATAGAAAATGCCTTATTTCTTCCTAAAAAACTTGAAAGACAACAGGCTCTTGATGAACTTCTTAATGAGTGCTTACAAAAACTAAATACAGAAGAGTTCAGACATAAAATATACGGCAGTAGTTATGACAAGGATTTATCTGTACAGATCACAAATGCCTTTGATAAATTAGTTAAGAAATTTATGCGTGAAGCAATTATAGAAAAAGGTATAAGAGTAGATGGCAGAAAATCTGATGAAATAAGACCAATCACATGTATGGTTGGACTACTTCCAAGAGTTCATGGTTCTGCTTTATTTACAAGAGGAGAAACGCAAGCTCTGGTTGCAACAACTTTAGGAACATCCGAAGATGAACAAAAAGTAGACTCTCTTGAGGGAGAAATATTTAAAACTTTCATGTTACATTATAATTTTTTACCTTTTAGCGTTGGAGAAGTTAAACCTTTAAGAGCACCTGGAAGACGGGAGATTGGTCACGGCTATCTTGCAGAAAGGGCATTAAGTTATGTAATTCCATCAAAGGATGAATTTCCGTATACAATAAGGGTGGTATCAGATATTCTTGAATCGAATGGTTCATCATCAATGGCAACTGTATGTGGAGCATCTCTTTCTCTTATGGATGCTGGTGTTCCTATAAAAGCGCCTGTTGCAGGAGTTGCGATGGGATTAATTAAAGAAAGAGATAAGACTGTTGTACTTACTGATATTATTGGAATGGAGGATCGCTATGGTGATATGGATTTTAAAGTAGCAGGAACTGAAAAGGGTATAACAGCCTTTCAGATGGATGTAAAAATTTCTGGTATCAGTTATGAAGTATTTAATGAAGCTCTTCAACAGGCAAAACAAGCAAGATTGTTCATATTAAAAAAGATGGCTGAGACTATTTCTGAACCTAAGAAAGAACTTTCATTATATGCTCCAAGAATATATAAAATAAAAGTTAAACCTGAAAAAATTAGAGATATTATTGGTATAGGCGGCAAAGTAATTAAAGGAATTATAGAAGAAACGGGAGTCAAAATAGACATTGAAGACAAAGAAGGAATTGTTAAAATAGCGGCTTGGAATGAAGCTTCTGCACAAAGAGCCATTGAAATTATTAAAGGTATCACCCAAGAAGTTGAACTCGGAAGAATCTATATGGGAAAAGTAACAAGAATAGTAGATTTTGGTGCTTTTGTGGAAATAATGCCTGGAGTTGAAGGTCTGCTCCATATATCTCAAATATCTGATAAACGAATTCAAAAAGTATCTGAAGTATTAAAAATAGGAGATCAAATTCCTGTTAAA
>JANXCZ010000027.1 GCA_025060075.1 Thermodesulfovibrio sp. | reverse complement strand
AGAGAGACGAATAAAATTCTAATGATAGCCTCTGAAAACTACGCAAGCAGAGCTGTTATGGAAGCTCAAGGCTCACTTTTTACTAACAAATATGCGGAAGGTTATCCTGGAAGAAGATATTATGGTGGTTGCGAGTATGCTGATGAAGTAGAAAGACTCGCGCAGGAAAGAGCAAAAAAGCTTTTTAATGTTGAACATGTAAATGTACAGCCTCATTCTGGAACTCAAGCAAACATGGCTGTTTACTTTGCAATGCTAAAGCCTGGAGACACCATAATGGGAATGAGTTTAACTCATGGTGGACATTTATCTCATGGCTCACCTGTTAACTTCACAGGTAAACTATATAAAACTGTATTTTATGGCGTAAATAGAGAAACAGGTTATATTGACATGGATGAAGTACGCAGACTTGCCCATGAATACAAACCAAAGATAATTATTACAGGAGCAAGTGCTTATCCAAGAATTATTGATTTTAAAGCATTCAGTGAAATAGCAAAAGAAGTTGGTGCCTACCTCATGGCAGACATTGCCCATATTGCTGGATTAGTTGCCGCTGGTATTCATCCAAGCCCTGTACCTTATTCAGATTTTATCACTACGACGACACATAAAACCTTAAGAGGACCAAGAGGCGGTGTAGTAATGTGTAAATCTGAATATGCAAAAGCTATTGATAAAGCTGTTTTTCCCGGTATTCAGGGAGGTCCTCTTGTTCATGTAATAGCAGCAAAAGCTGTTGCTTTTAAAGAAGCTCTTTCAGAAGATTTTAAGAAATATCAGAAAAAAGTTGTAGATAATGCAAAAACTCTTGCAGAGGCACTGAAGAGACGCGGTTTTAAACTTGTATCTGATGGAACAGACAATCATCTCATCCTTGTTGATCTTACAAACTTCAATATAACTGGTAAAGAAGCAGAAGAAGCTCTTGATAAAGCTGGTATAACAGTTAATAAAAATACCATTCCCTTTGATATAAAACCTCCTACAGTTACATCTGGTATAAGAATAGGAACACCTTCGGTAACAACAAGAGGGATGGGAGAGAGTGAAATGGAAGAAATTGCGGACATAATTGAAAGAGTTATAAAAAATATTTCAAATGAATCTGTAATAAAAGATATGCAAAAAAAAGTAAAGGCATTATGTAAGAGATTTCCGATATATTAATTTTCGCTTTCTCTTAATTCTTTAAAAAATCTTTTTAGAATTGCACGGCATTCTTCTTCAAGAATGCCGCTTTTTACCTCAACCTGATGATTAAGTCTTTTATCATTAAGAATTTTATATAGACTAACTACTCCTCCTCCCTTTGGATCATCACAACCATAAACTAATCTCTTTATTCTTGCATTAACTATAGCACCAGAACACATTATACAAGGTTCTTTTGTTACATACAAAGTAGCATCAGTAAGTCGCCAAGCACCAAGAATCTTTGCAGCTTCTCTTATTACAAGAATTTCAGCATGGGCTGTTGGATCAAAAGTAGTCTCTTTCCTATTGTAAGCCCTTGATACGATATTGCCATTTATAACTACTACTGCACCAACTGGAACTTCGCCTTCTTTGTAAGCTTTTTCAGCTTCTTTAAGTGCCTCTCTTATGAAATATTCGTCATAAGCCAACTGGTCCACTCATCAATTCCCTGTCCAGTTTTACAAGATACCTCAAATATTTTTATATTTGGATTGAGAGATTTGGCATCTTTCTTTATTTTATCTATGCTTACATCAAGAAAATCTTTAAGATCAATCTTGTTAATAATCAAGACAGAAGACTCTTGAAACATTAAAGGATATTTTAAAGGTTTATCATCCCCTTCAGTTATGCTTAAAATCATCACTTTAATGTCTTCTCCAACTTTGAATTCAGCTGGACATACAAGATTACCTACATTTTCTATAAATAAAAGGTCTAAATCTTTTAAAGGTAAATCTTTTGCTGCCTCAGCTATCATATTGGCATCAAGATGGCATGCTCCTTCTGTGTTTATCTGAACCACAGGAACTCCGAGACGATCAATTCTTTCAGCATCATTAGTTCCCGTTATATCTCCTTCAATAACTCCCACTCTAACTTTGTCTTTTATTGCAATGATTGTTTTCTCAAGAAGAGATGTTTTTCCTGCGCCCGGTGAACTCATGAGATTTACTACATAAACTCCAGCCTCTTTAAACATTTTTCTATTTTCTTCAGCTATTCTGTCATTGGCATCAAGAATTTTTGTAGTTAGTTTAACTTTCATTTACTTACCTCCATTTCAGTAATATTAAGCTCTTTTCCAGATAATAAAATTACTGAAAAACTTCCACATCTTGGACATTCAAATATTAGATAATTTTCATTGCTTTCAAACTCATTACCACAATCTTTACATACTCCTCGCACAGGGACCTCTTCAATAATCAGACTTGCCTCTTTAGCAGGAGTGTCTTCTTTTAAGATATTAAAAGCAAAAAGCAGGGCATCAGTCATAACACCTGTTGCCCTGCCAACTACCACTTTTATTGAATCTATTTTACTAAATCCATTTTTTATACACTCATCTGAGGCTATCCTAAGAAGCTCAGCAATAATAGATGCCTCATGCATTAAGACTCCTGCTCCTTGTCCTTGGAGAGTTCTCTTTCATAAGCCTCTTTGCCTGCTTCAACAGCCTTTGTAATAGCTGATTTTTTCTCCTCTAAGGTTTCTTTTGCTTTATCAAGGGTTGATATAATTTTTTCCTTAGCCTCTTTTATATAGCTTTCAGCCTTCTCTTTTACATCCTCTGCTGTTTCTTTAATCTTAGCTCTTGTATCTTTTCCTGATTGTGGAGCTAAAAGTAACGCTAAGCCTGCACCAACAATACCACCTAATAGGAATGATATAAAGAGTGCCTTTGCGCTAAATCCTCTCTCTTCATTCATCTTTTTATTTACCTCCTTTCTTTATATTTTCTAAAAAAACATCTGTAGCCACCTTTAATGCTGTCTTTAAAGCATTACTTCTTAATGAAATTGAACCTTTTAGTTTTTCAATGGTCTCAACGACTTCAGAAACAACAAAGTTTAGTCTTTCCACAGTCTTTGAAAGCTCTCTTATCTTATATGTTACTTCATTTACATCTTGCACCGACTGCCTAACTCCATAAATAACCTTTTCAGCCTCATTAATTGTAGGGTCTAATTTCATTTTGGTATTATCAAGAAATTCCTTAAAAATATTAATACCCCTTCTTAATTCAATTGCTACAACAATAAGGAAAATTAAAGCAGCGATTAAACTAAGAGTAGCAAGAAAATAACCAATACTAAGGATTATTATCCATGTTTCATTCATTTAAGCCTCCTTTTAAAAGGATAACATTTTAAATCTCACTTATGCAAACTAGTAAGTTGTTTTTTTGTATAAAGAATTCTTTGAAACACAGTGATCCAACTTAAGGCTGTAAGAATTAATAATATAGTAAACAAAAGATCAGTTAAGCATCCAAAGGCAAGAATTATAATTCTTTCAGGTCTTTCTATTATTCCAATATTACATGAGACTCCCAATCCTTCAGCTCTTGCTCTTACATAGGAGATTAAAAAAGAAGCTATCATACATAAAATCGTTAATAATAAAGCTAAATTATTACTGAGATTAAAGAAATACCAGGCTATACCAAGAAATATAAATCCATCTGCAATTCTGTCAAGAGTTGAATCTAACAGTGCTCCAAACTTGGTTGTTTTTCCATTAACTCTTGCAAATATTCCATCTATTAGGTCAAATACTCCACCTACAAGAATAAGAACTCCACCTAAGAAAAGATTAAAAGGTATTACAAATCCTGAAGATGAAGTTATAACCATTCCGATAAAAGTAATAATGTTTGGATTTACAGGAAAAGCTTTTGCTAAAGGTGCAAGAGGTTTATCTAAAAAATGGCCAAACTTCTCACTAAGCAAAGTTATCTTTCCCTCTTGCCTTCTATAAACTCCTCCACCATATTTCTTGCCACTTCATCTGGATACTGAACTTTGGGATGTTTCATAAAATAGGCTGAAGGCGAGATAAGTAATCCTCCTGTACCTCTATCAAGAGCTAATTTACAGCATCTTATAGCATCAATAACAACACCTGCACTATTTGGAGAGTCCTCAACTGAAAGTCTGAGTTCAAGGTTAATTGGAACATTACCAAAAATTTCACCTTCTATTCTTAAAAAACATATTTTGTTATCATTCAACCAAGGAATATAATCAGAAGGACCAATATGAATATTTTCCACACTAATGTCATGAGAAATCTGGCTTTTTACCGCTTCTGTTTTAGAGATCTTTTTTGAAGCAAGTCTACTTCTATTTAACATATTAAGAAAATCAGTGTTTCCACCCACATTAAGCTGATATGTATTTGTTATTCTAACTCCTCTATCCATAAAAAGTTTTGTAAGAACTCTATGAACAATAGTGGCACCAATTTGGCTTTTTATATCATCTCCTATTATCGGAAGATTTCTTTCTTCAAACTTTTTTATCCATTCATTCTGTGATGCTATAAAAACAGGAATACAGTTAATAAATGCTACATGGGCATCTAAAGCAGCTTGGGCATAAAAACGAGTCGCCTCTTCAGAACCTACAGGTAAATAGTTAACCATAATTTCTGCTTTAGAGTCTTTAAGAACTTTAACAACATCTACAGGTTTTTCATCTGCTGGAATAAATCTTTTGTCTTCAGGATAGTCTTTCATGTGCTCTGCAACTCCATCAAGTATAGGACCCATAGAAACCTTAACAGGATAATCAGGCAGATCAGGGAAAAATATCTTCGTGCAGTTTGGTTTTGCAAAGACTGCTTCTTTTAAAGGTTTATTTACTTTTCTTTTGTCTATATCAAAGGCAGCAACAACTTCTATATCTCCCGGAAGATATCCTCCGAGATTAAAATGCATTAAGCCTGGAACTTGTTCTGATGAGTTATATCTCTTGTAATACTCAATTCCTTGAATAAGAGCACTTGCACAGTTTCCTACACCCACAATGGCAATCTTTATCTTCCCCATCCGTAACTCCTCATCGTTTTATCTAAAATTATCTAAAAAATGCTAAAACAAAATTTTATAAACTAATAAATGCCTTTATGTCAAGCATTTTGATTTATTTTTAATCAAATCAAAATCTTGCATGAATAAAGATTTAAATTTTTAGAGACACACTCAGAATAGACTATTGTTGATTAATTTTACCTATTGATTTTACAATATTTTTTAAGTATGGAAAATACTCAAACCTACATAACTAAATTTTTAAACTATTTAAGAGTCCAAAAGGGGGATTCTCCCCATACCTTTAGAGCCTACAGAAAAGATCTGGAGGAGTTTTTTGAGTTTGCTAAAGTTGAACCTGAAAAGGTTGATCCCATAGTTATCAGAGGTTTTATTTCAGAACAAATACTAAAGGGAAAATCAAAAACAACTGTAGCAAGAAAACTTTCAACTCTAAGGTCCTTTTTTTCTTATCTATATTCAGAGGGATTGATAAAGAACAATCCAGCAAGGGTAGTTTCATCTTTAAAAATAAAAAGAAACATACCAAGATTCCTCACTGTTGATGATGCTTTTAGACTTGTTGAGGCACCATCTGAAGAAAGTTTCACTGTTCAAAGAGACAGAGCAATTCTTGAACTTTTTTACAGCAGTGGCATCAGAGTGAGTGAACTTTGTGGATTAAACATTGAAGATTTAGATTTAAAGCAAGGACTAATAAAAGTAAAAGGAAAAGGAAAAAAAGAAAGAATCGTTCCATTAGGGAAAAAGGCAAAAGAGGCTCTAAAGAAGTATCTTGCCATAAGACATTTAGTCAGGATTAAGAAAAAGATTTCCTTAGATGATACTCCTCTTTTTATAAACAATAGAGGAAAAAGAATCTCTGATAGACAGGTAAGAAGAATTGTTGAAAAATATGCAAAAATTATAGGAGTTGTTGAAAAAGTAACTCCTCATACTATCAGACATACCTTTGCTACTCACCTTCTTATGGAAGGTGCTGATTTAAGAGTTATTCAGGAATTACTTGGACATACCAGTCTTTCAACAACTCAAATATATACTCATGTTGATTTAAAGCATTTATTAGATGTTTATGATAAAGCTCACCCACTCTCAAAGGAGGATAAATAGATGGTTTTTCATGGAACAACTGTGTTATGTGTTAGGAGAAACAACTCTGTCGTAATGGCATCTGATGGACAAGTTACTTTAGGAAATACAGTGCTTAAGCATAATGCAAAAAAGATAAGAAAACTTTACAATGGTCAGGTTCTTACAGGATTTGCTGGCTCTACAGCAGATGCTTTTACACTTTTTGAGAGATTTGAAGGAAAACTTGAAACTTATAAGGGAAATCTCTTAAGAGCTGCTGTTGAACTTGCTAAGGACTGGAGAACAGACAAAATCTTAAGAAGACTTGAAGCTCTGCTTATTGTTGCAGACAAAGAGCATATATTAATAATCTCTGGAAATGGTGATGTAGTTGAGCCTGAAGACAATATTGCTGCAATAGGCTCTGGAGGTCCCTTTGCCTTTGCAGCTGCAAAGGCATTGTATGAAAATACTGAACTTACAGCAAAGGAGATTGCTAAAAAAGCAATGCAGATAGCATCAAAAATATGTATTTATACAAATGACATAATAGTTATGGAGGAGTTAAACTGATGGAAGATCTCACACCTAAGAAGATAGTTGAAGAACTTGATAAATTTATCATAGGACAGGAAAAGGCTAAAAAAGCTGTTGCAATAGCTCTCAGAAACAGATTCCGTAGACAACTTCTTCCAAAGGAACTAAGAGATGAAGTGCTTCCAAAAAACATACTAATGATAGGTCCTACAGGGGTTGGAAAAACAGAAATTGCAAGAAGGCTTGCAAAACTTGTAAATGCACCTTTTGTTAAAGTTGAAGCATCAAAATTTACAGAGGTAGGATATGTAGGTAGGGATGTGGAGTCTATAATAAGAGACCTTACAGAAGTTGCTATGAATATGGTCAAACAGGAACACACTGCAAGAGTTCAAGAAAAGGCAAAACAGCTTGCAGAAGAAAGACTACTTGATATACTTCTTCCTCAACCAAGATACACAAGAGATGTAAATGATGCAGAGGAAAAAATAAGATATAAAGAAACAAGAGAAAAACTTAGAAAACAACTCAGAGAGGGACTTCTTAATGAAAGATATGTAGAGATTGATATAAGGGAAAAAATAATACCCTTTGGAATAATATCTAATGTGGCAATGGAGGAAATTGAGATAAATCTAAAAGAAATGCTTGGAAGTTTTTTACCTGAAAAGGTAAAGAAAAAAAAGGTAAAGATTTCAGAGGCTCTTCAAATATTCACACAGGAAGAGGCTAACAAATTAATAGATATGGAAAAAGTAACTAAGGAAGCCATTGAAAGAGTAGAACAAACAGGAATTGTTTTCATAGATGAGATTGATAAAATCGCTTCTCGTGGAACTTCCTATGGGCCAGATGTATCTCGTGAAGGAGTTCAAAGAGACCTTCTTCCAATTGTAGAAGGTTCAACTGTTACGACAAAGTATGGTCCTGTAAAAACTGACCATATCTTATTTATTGCCGCTGGTGCTTTTCATGTTGCAAAGCCCTCTGATTTAATACCAGAGCTTCAAGGTAGATTTCCTATCAGAGTTGAACTTAGCTCTCTTGGAAAGGAAGAATTTGTAAGAATTCTTACAGAACCTGACAATGCACTCATAAAGCAGTATATTGCTCTTTTAGCCACAGAGGATGTTCATCTTGAGTTTACAAAGGATGCTATAGAGGAGATTGCTGAGATAGCTCAGCAAGTAAATGAAAAAACAGAAAACATTGGTGCAAGAAGGCTTCATACAGTAATGGAAAAACTTCTTGAAGATATCTCATTTAATGCTTCAGAGTTAAAGGGACAAAAAATAATAATTGATGCAAAATTTGTTAGAGAAAAACTAAGTGAAATAATAAAGAGTGAAGACCTTAGCAGATATATTTTATAAATTAAAAAGCTTAAAGGTGATTGCTCTAACTTTGTTAATGATGATTTCCTGTGCTCCTGTAAAAAAAACTCCATCAGTTGAGTATGTTCCTCAAAAGGCAACAAAAGGCATTGCCTCATGGTATGGACCTGATTTTCATGGGAAGCCAACAGCTTCAGGAGAAATATACAACATGTATGATTATACCTGTGCTCATAGAGAATATCCCTTTGGAACAAAACTAAGAGTTGTAAATCTTCAAAATGGCAAAGATGTAATATGCACAGTAAATGATAGAGGTCCTTTTATTCCAGGAAGAGATCTTGATTTATCCTATGCTTCAGCAAAAAAGATTGGTTTGATAGGACCTGGAACTGCAGAAGTTTTAATGGAGCCAGTGGGAAGAGATATGAGCTATGTAAGATATGTAAAATACACTCCTTTATCTGGAACATTAACAATACAGGTAGGTGCTTTCAAAGAAATTGAAAATGCCTTAAGACTAAAACAAGCCTTAAGCCTTAAATATCATAATGTCTACATAAACAAGGCTAATATAAAAGGAGATACATTTTACAGAGTAAGAGTTGGAAAATTTAAAAGCTATGATGAAGCCTTTAACTTAGCTAAATCAATGGGACAGGAAGGATATAAAGTAATAATTACAAACTTTGTTGGAGGAAAAGATGAGATTTAATTTTGAAGATGTTATAAAGTTCCATGGTCATAGCTGTCCTGGGCTTGCAATCGGATATAGAGTTGCTTTGGCTGCAATGGAAGAATTTGGTATCCGCTCCCAGGATGAAGAGCTTGTATGCATAGTTGAAAATGACTCTTGTGCTGTAGATGCTATTCAGTTAATAACAGGATGTACCTTTGGTAAAGGTAATTTAATATTCAAAGATTATGGCAAACAGGTATATACATTTTTTAGTAGAAAAGAAAACAAAGCAGTCAGAATTTCAGTTGATTTTGAGTTCAAAGAGTCTGATGAAGAAAAGGCATTATGGCAAAGATTTATACAGGGAGATAGATCAAAAGAGATTGTTGAGTTTATAGAAAATAGAAAGGCTCAAAAAACAAAACAAATACTAGAAGCTAAAAAAGAAGAGATTTTAAAGATAACTTATCCTACGATAACACCACCAAAACAAGCAAGAGTATTCAAAAGCCTTAGATGTGAAAACTGTGGAGAAAAAGTAGCAGAAATAAAAGTGCGTTTACTAAATAGTAAAATACTATGTATCCCTTGTTTTGAGGAAGTTTTATGAATGAGATTGAAGTAACTCTTACAGGAATTGCTCATCTTGGTGAGGCTATTGGTAAATACAATGGCAAAGTAGTCTTTATACCCTATGCTATTCCTGGTGAAACAGTAAGAGCAAAAATAGTAAAAGATGAAGGAGACTACTTAAGAGCAGAAATTATTGAGATTATAGAGCCTTCTTTTTTTAGAGAAAATCCGCCATGCAAACTCTTTGGCATTTGTGGTGGATGTAGTTTTCAACATATTGCATACAGCTATCAGACAAAGCTTAAAGAAATTGTTGTTATGGAGCAACTAAAAAGAATCGGAGGAGTTGAAAATCCGGAAGATTTAACAAATCTTACATTAAAAGCTGAAAATCCCTATAACTATCGTAATAGGGCAGATTTTTCAATAAACAGAAAAAATCTCTTAGGATTTAAAATTAGAGGCACTCATAAGTTTCTCCATGTAGAATACTGCCATATAATGCATGATGAGATAAATAAAATGCTTTCTATCCTTCAAGGAAAAACTCCAAAAAGAAAAACCCATAACATAACAATAAGATATGGGATAAATACAGGTAGCTGGTTAATTCAACCAGAAATGGATACAAAAGATATTGAAACAGGGCAAAAGTTTTACAATGAAAAACTTCTTGGATACGAGTTTATAATCTCTGCACCTTCATTTTTTCAAGTTAATACATATCAGGCAGAAAAACTGATTCAAACTGTATTAAACTACATAACAAAAGATGATAAAACAGTTATAGATGCCTATGCAGGAGTAGGAACATTTACAGTATTTTTAGCTCAGAAAGCAGAGCATGTAATAGCAATTGAAGAAAGCCGTTCTGCATATAAAGATGCTCAAATAAACCTAAAAGATTTTGACAATATCACTTATTTATGTGAAAAAACAGAGCAAGCACTTTTTAGACAAGACATAAATGCTGACACAATAGTTGTTGACCCACCAAGAATAGGTTGTATGAAAGAGGTCTTACAGGCAATTGCAGAAAAAAATATTAGAAAAGTAATTTATGTTTCTTGTGAGCCTTCTACCCTTGCAAGAGATATCAAATATTTAAGAGAAAAAGGATATAAACTTAGGGAAATTCAACCTATTGATATGTTTCCTCAGACCTATCACATTGAAAATGTGGCTTTAATAACACTTGAATAAAGGAGGAAAGTGAGATGGCATTAAAAGTTAACTTAAACGAGATTCAGATGAAGGAACATCCAAAGTTTGAAGGAGTAAAAGTTGGCTATGTGGTTACTAAAGAAAGACATCCTGAACTAAGCATTATTATTCTTGAAGTTGCCTCTGGAGTTGAGATACCCTTACATACACATGAAAAAGAAGTTGACTCTATCTTTATATTAGAAGGTGAAGGTGAAATGTATATGGGAGACAGTTGGCAGACAGTCAAAAAAGGAGATATCATAGCAGTTGCAAGTAAGGAGCTTCATGGCTTAAAAGCAAAAGAAAATCTAAAATGCTATGTAGTTCATGCTCCAGCTTTGTGGTAAAAAGTAATGGGACTCTGTAGTATCTGTAAAACAAAATCGCCTTATATTTCAAATCATTTAAATGTTTGTCTTGACTGTATTAGAAGAAAGCCCTCTGAGTCTGTCAGAATTGCTTCAGAGGCCCACAAAAAAAGCAGAACTCCTTATAACTTGCCCCCAGAGCCTCCTAAGGCAGATAAAGGAATTCAATGTAAAATATGTGTGAATGAGTGTAAAATTCCTGAGAAAGGGTATGGATATTGTGGTTTAAGAAAAAATGAAGGAGGAAAGCTATTAGGACCTACATTTAAGGAAGGAAAACTAAGTTGGTATCTTGACCCTCTTCCAACAAACTGTGTTGCAGACTGGGTATGTGCTGGAGGAACAGGCTCAGGATATCCAGATTTTGCTTACAAAATGGGACCTGAATATGGCTACTACAATCTTGCAGTATTTTTTCATGCCTGTTCCTTCAACTGTCTTTACTGTCAAAATTGGCATTTTAAAGAAGAAACCTTCAGTAAGGATACAAAAACTGTGAAAGACCTTTTAAGTAGCATAACTCCCTCTGTCTCCTGTATATGTTATTTTGGAGGAGACCCTTCAGTTCAAGTGCTCTTTGCTCTTCATGCATCAAAGATTGCTTTAAAGGAAAAAAAAGGGAAAATCCTGAGAATATGTTGGGAAACAAATGGCACTGTTCACAGAGCATATCTTAAAAAGATGATTGAGTTAAGTCTATACTCAGGAGGATGCATTAAATTTGATATCAAAGCATATGATGAAACTCTTCATATTGCATTGACTGGAGTTTCAAACAGAAGAACATTAGAAAACTTTGAAATTGCCTCAAAGTATATCTTACTAAGACCCTCTCCTCCTCTTCTTATTGCAAGCACTCTTTTAGTGCCTGGATATATTGATCCAGAAGAAGTAAGAAAAATAGCTAAGTTTATCGCTTCATTGAATCCTAATATTCCATATCGTTTACTCGCATTTTATCCTAACTTTTATATGAGTGATATGCCTGTTACTCCAAAAAAGTTAGCCTTTGACTGTTATAATGCTGCATTAGAGACAGGTTTAAAAAATATATCAATTGGAAATATTCATCTTTTAAGATAGTCTGAATTTTTTAGTCTTTAAATGTTTCTTTTATTCTTAAAAATTTATCTAAGTTTTGGATGAAGATATCAAAAAGCTTAGGGTCAAAGTGAGTATCTCTATTTTTTTTCATAATCTCAATTGTTTGCTCAACGGTAAAAGCAGGTCTATAGACTCTGTCTGAGGTCATTGCATCAAAGACATCACATATCGCAACAATCCTTGCATAAATATGTATCTCTTCTTTTTTGAGTCCATATGGATATCCTGAACCATCCCACTTTTCATGATGTTGCTCTGCTATTATTTTTCCTGCTTGAAGTGTGACAAATCTTGGGTCTGTCTCTAAAATTTTACCACCTATAATTGTATGAAGTTTTATTACCTCAAACTCTTCATAGGTTAAAGGTCCTGGTTTTTTAAGAATACTGTCTGGAATTCCAACTTTTCCTACATCATGCAAAGGAGATGCATAGAATATAATTTGCTGTTCTGATTCTGAAAGACCAACAAGCTGGGCAAGTAGTTTTGAGTAATAGCTTATTCTCCGAGTATGCTGTCCTGTTTCCTCATCTCTAAATTCAGAAATCATACCAAATTTTATAACCATTTCATACTCTGCTTCCCTTGCAAGCTCCAATGCTTCACGAAGTTCCTTTGTTTTTTTAGTTACCTCTTTATGTAATATCTCATTTAGATTTCTTATTAAGTCTTGATATTTTTTAACATGCAGATTATTAATAACCCTAAGCTTTAATTCCTCTGCATCAAAAGGCTTTGAAATAAAATCATTAGCACCATGTTTTAAAGCATTCTTTCTTTCCTTTTCATCTCCAGAAAGAACAACAACAGGAATATGTGATGTATTGGAATCAGATTTTAAAACACTTAAAACTTCTATTCCATTCATTCTTGGCATTCTTATATCAAGAACAATAACATCTGGAGTTTCTTCTTTAATAACTTCCAATGCTTCAACTCCATCACTGGCAGTAAGAATCTTAATATTTGGAGAATCTACAAAAACAGCAGATATTAACTCTAAATTTATAGGCTCATCGTCAACAACTAAAATTTTGGATACTTCCTCAAACATGGTATGATATATTAACATTAATGATCGCAATAATACAAAGAGTAAGTAAGGCATATGTAGAAGTTGGAAATGAAAAAATATCAGAGATTGGTAGAGGACTTCTTGTTTTTTTAGGAATAGAAAAACAAGACAGTAAAAAAGACATTGAGTATCTCGTAAATAAAATTGTTAATTTAAGAGTCTTTGAAGACAAAAATGGAAAGATGAATCTTTCACTAAAGGATGTAAATGGTGAGATAATGGTTGTATCAGAGTTTACTCTCTTAGGTAACTGTAGAAAAGGAAATCGTCCATCTTTTGAAAAAGCAATGCCTCCTCAGGAGGCTGAGAAAATCTATAGAGAGTTTATAGATCATCTTAAAAAAACGGGCATTTCTGTGAAGGAAGGCTCATTTAGAAGTTTTATGCATGTATATCTTATAAATGAAGGACCTGTAACCTTTATTTTAAATACGAGGTGAGATATGTTTGAAGGCTTGATGAAAAACCAATACTTTAGAGAAGTTTCAAAATTTTTGAAGGAAAAACAAATATTTGAAAAATCTTATCTCGTAGGTGGCTCTATAAGAGATTTTATTCTAAATAGAGAGTTAAAGGACTTAGACTTTGCGATTCAAGGAGACTCCATACAACTGGCAAAGGAGTTTTCAAAAAAAATAGGTGGATCCTTTGTTCTTCTTGATGAGTTCTTTTCAATAGGAAGAGTTGTAAAAGATGATATAACAATTGATTTTGCTAAGTTAAGTGGAGCCTCAATTGAGGCAGATCTTAGTGAACGAGACTTTACTATAAATGCAATGGCTGTGGAAGTCTCTCTTGAAAAATTGATTGATCCTTTTGGAGGCTTTCAAGATATTGAAAATAAAATAATCAGAATGGTGAAAGAAGAAAATCTCAAGACAGATCCTTTAAGAGTTCTCAGAGCTTATAGATTTCATGCTACATTGAACTTTAATATAGAAGACAAAACCCGTGAGACTTTGAAAAAAAATGCTCACCTAATGAAGATTACAGCAAAGGAAAGAATAAGGGAAGAACTCTGGAAAATACTCTCTGTAGAAGAAAGTGCAAAGACTGTTGAAATAATGATAGAAGATGAAATATTTAATTCCTTCTTTAAGTCTTATGATTTACTACCACTAAAACCAAACCTACAGGCATTAAAAATAATTGAAGAAATTCTAAAGGATCCAGAAAAAATCTTTAGGTACTATAAACCTATTAGCTTGAATACATCAGTATGTCTAAAGTTTTCAGGAATTTTTGGTTTTCATGCCCCTTTATTGATCAAACAAATAAAACCCTCAAAAAAAGAGGAAAGACTTGTAGAAAGACTCATAGAGGCAGGAGACAGCATAAGAAAAATAGAAAATCTCCTTGATAAAGTAAGATTTCTCAGAAATTATGAAAATATTTTATATCCTGCACTTATATACGGGATAAGTATAGATCCACTTGGATTGGCAAGAGCATGGTTTTACAAAGAAATTGAAGATTTTTATAGAAAAGTTTATCTCAAAAATAAAAGAAAACTTCCTATTATCAAAGGAGAAGAAGTAATTTCTCTTGGTTTTGAACCATCCCCCTTGATTGGAGAAATTCTTGAAAGAATAGAAACTCTTGTTCTTGCAGGTAAAATCTCAAAAAAAGAAGATGCATTGGAAGAAATAAAAAATAAGTTCATGAGACCAAAATGAACTGGTATCAAATTTCTATAAAAGACATCTATCACAGACTAAATACCTCTGAGAAAGGACTTTCCTCTGAAGAGGCTAAGAAAAGACTTGAGAAATATGGCAAAAATAAAATTCAAGAAGAAGAAAAAATAAACAGATTAAAGATATTTATCCACCAATTTACAAGTCCCTTAATATATATCTTAATCATTGCTGGATTTATAACAATATTTCTCAAAGAGTACATTGATGCAGGCGTTATTTTTGCTGTCGTAATTCTTAATTCTATAATCGGATATCTTCAGGAATATAAAGCTGAACAGAGTATAAGAGCTCTCAAAAAGATGCTTGTGCCAAGAGCTAAGGTTATAAGAGATGGTATTGAAAGAGAAATAAACAGTGAGGAGCTTGTCCCTGGAGATGTTGTTCTTCTTTATTCTGGAATTCGTGTTCCTGCTGATATAAGACTTATTCATACTGTTGAACTCAGAATTGATGAGTCAATTCTTACAGGTGAGTCCTTGCCAGTTGAAAAGCATTATCACACCATAAAAGAGGATTCTCTTACCTATGGAGACCAAAAAAATATGGCATTTATGGGAACTATTGTGGTAAGTGGAAGAGCAAAGGGAGTAGTAGTTGCCACAGGAATAAATACAGTATTTGGAAAAATTGCTAAGGATATAAAAGAGGCAGAAACTGTAAAAGCACCTCTTCAGGATAAAATTCAAAAGTTTGCTAACTTTGTTGGTATCTTTGTTGTAATTTCATCTTTAGCTCTATTTATTATGGGATTGATTATTGGAGAACCGATTAAGGATATGTTTATGACAGCTGTTGCAACAGCAGTTGCTGCCATACCAGAAGGACTACCAATGGTAGTAACAGTTACTCTTGCTGTTGGCGTAATGAGGATGGCAAAAAGAAATGCTATTATAAGAAAACTTCATGCTGTAGAAACTCTTGGAAGCACTACAGTAATATGCACTGACAAAACTGGAACACTTACTAAGAATGAAATGACCGTAAAACTAATATACGATGGCAGAAACATATATGAAGTAGAAGGAAGCGGATATGAACCTAAGGGAAGAATTCTTCACAATGGTCTAGAGATTGATTTTAAAAAGAACTATGATGCCCTATTTGAAACATTAAGAATTGGACTACTTTGCAATGAATCTAACATCTTTCAAGAAAATGGTGAATACAAACTTGAAGGAGACCCAACAGAAGGAGCACTAATTGTGGCAGCTATGAAGGCTGGTTTAAATAGAGTTGAAGAGGAAAAAAAATACGAGCTTATTGAAATCATACCATTTGAGTCAGAACGTGGTTATATGGCAACTCTTCATAAACATAAAGGAGAAAAGATAGTATTCATAAAAGGAGCACCAGAAAAAGTATTAGATCTCTGCAACAAAAACTTTTGGGGAGAAGAGTTAAATAAAAAAGAAATTCTTTCAGTAGTTCATAGATTTGCAAAGGAAGGAATGAGAGTGCTTGCCTTTGCCTTTGTTAAACTTCCAAAGGAAACAGAAGAGATATCCTGCAAAGAGATTGAGGGATGTCATGCTTTGGAAAAAATAGTTTTTACTGGACTACAGGCAATGATTGATCCACCAAGACCTGAAGCAATAGAGGCAATAGAGGGTTGTAAAAAAGCAGGTATAAGAGTTGTAATGATTACTGGAGATCATGCCATAACAGCAAAGGCAATTGGAATTGCTCTTGGAATTGGAGATGAAAAAAGTGAGGTTTTAACTGGAAAGGATTTAGAAAAGATGTCAGATGAAGAGTTATTTGAAAAAGTTAAAAAAGTTTCAATCTTTGCAAGAGTATCTCCAGAACATAAACTAAGAATTGTAAAACAACTTATAGCACAAGGTCATATAGTTGCTGTAACTGGAGATGGTGTAAATGATGCTCCTGCTCTGAAGGCTGCCCACATTGGTATTGCAATGGGAAAAGGAGGCACTGATGTAGCAAGAGAAGCCTCAGATATGGTTCTTGCTGATGATAACTTTGCAAGTATTTTTAATGCTGTGAAAGAAGGAAGAATAGTATTTGATAACATAAGAAAAGTAACCTTTTTTCTCATACCAACCGGTTTAGCTTCAATCCTATCAATAGTTGGTGCTTTTGTATCAGGATTACCCCTTCCTTATTTCCCTGCACAGATACTATGGATTAATCTTGTAACTAATGGCTTACAAGTTATTTCTCTTGCCTTTGAACCAGGAGAAAAAGGCGTAATTAATAGACCTCCTCGTCCACCTAAGGAAGGAATAATGTCAAGAATTATGATTGAAAGAACGATAATCGTTGGAGTTCTTATATCCTTAGGAGTTGCCTATACTTTCAATCACTCCTTAGCTCAAGGAGAATCATTAGAGACTGCAAGAACTGTTGCAGTAACCACAATGGTATTTTTCCAGTTTTTTCAAGCCTGGAATAGCCGTTCTGAATACGAATCAATATTTAGAATAAATCCACTAAGTAATCCTTTTCTTTTTTTTAGTCTTATTGCAGCCACCTTAGCCCAACTTGCCTTCATATATATACCTGTCTTTCAATGGATATTTAGAACAGCACCTATTTCACCATCAGACTGGTACAATATCCTTGGTGTTGCCCTATCTGTTGTAGTAGTTGTTGAGATTGATAAATGGCTTAGAAGAAAAAAGAGAAAATCTCAAATTATTTGAAAAAATATTTAAAATCCTGTAAAATTCTATATCGGGAGTGTATGGGGTTCTGGTGTCCCTCCTGGACTTCAAATCCAGCGTTGCCTGTGAAGAGCAGGCAAGGTGGGTTCGATTCCCACACACTCCCGCCATTTATAAAGCCTTATAAAAATTTAAAAGGAGGTATTTAAGTTATGAAAATAACTCATTACTCTTTTGGGAAAATGGTGGTAAACGGTAATGAATACAATCAAGACCTTATTGTTTTCCCTGACAGTGTATTTCCTTCTTGGTGGAGAAAAGAAGGACACTCTCTTTGCATGGAAGACCTTGCAGAGGTCTTTAAAAAAGATGTAAAAATCTTAGTTGTAGGTACAGGAGCCTATGGAAAAATGAAAGTAGATGAAAGTTTGATAGAAGAGCTTAAAAACAAAGGCATAGAAACCTATGTAAGAGAAACAGATAAAGCAGTCTCTCTATTTAATCAGTTTTTGGATGAAGGTAAAAAGGTAGCAGGAGCCTTTCATTTAACCTGTTAAAAGTAAAGGAGATAAAAATGGAAGAAAAAAAACCTGATCCAATAAGAATTGCCATAGTAAAGATGCTTCCAAGATATGTAAAAGAGAGACTAACAATTGAAGAGATGAATTCTCTGCTTTATGATGAAGTTTTACCTGATTCTTTACTTGAGAAACTTAAAGATTTTCTTGCAGATGTAGATAATCCATCGGAATAGAAAAAACAAAAATAATCAAACTTAGGAGAGCTTATGTTTGCAGATCCATTATTGTGTCCTGACTGGTTAATCGCTCAAGAAGCTGAAAAACGAATGAAAACAATATTTCAACTTGCCGAAGAACTTAATATAAAAAAAGAAGAACTAATACCATATGGTTACTACATCGCTAAGATTGACCATAAAAAACTTTACAACCGAATAAGAAATAATCCCAATGGCAAATATATCATAGTAACTGCTATTACTCCCACACCATTTGGAGAAGGAAAATCCACAACAACCATTGGATTAACTCAAGGACTTGCTAAGAGAGGAAAAAAAGTAAGCTGTGCTATAAGACAACCATCAGCAGGACCTTTAATGAACATTAAAGGCTCCGCAGCAGGAGGAGGACTTTCACAGTGTATTCCACGTACAGAGTTTTCCTTAGGATTTACTGGAGATATAAATGCTGTGATGAATGCCCATAATCTTGCAATGGTTGCACTCACATCAAGAATGCTACATGAGGCAAACTACTCCGATGAAGTACTTCAAAAAAAAGGATTAAAAAGGCTTAATATTGATCCAAAAAGAGTTACAATGGGATGGGTTATTGATTTCTGTTGTCAGGCATTAAGAAAAATTATAATAGGTCTTGGTGATAAAAAAGATGGGATTCCAATGGAGTCAAGATTTGATATTGCAACATCATCTGAATTAATGGCAATTTTAAGCTTAGTTAAAGATTTAAAAGATTTAAAAAATAGAATAAGTAATATCGTTGTTGCTTACTCAAAAGAAGGAAATCCAATAACCACAAAAGATCTTGAAGTAGATGGCGCAATGACTGCTTTTATGCTTTCTACTTTAAATCCAAATATTATTCAGACTATAGAAGGACAACCAGTATTTGTCCATGCTGCACCCTTTGCCAATATTGCTATAGGACAATCCTCAGTTATAGCAGATATGATAGGAGTTAAACTAAGCGATTATCATATAACAGAAGCTGGATTTGGAGCTGATATAGGCTTTGAAAAATTTTGGAATATAAAATGTAGAGTATCCGAGTTAAAGCCGGATTTGGCAGTTTTAGTAGCTACATTAAGAGCATTAAAATATCATGGAGCAGAAAAAGATGCTCCTAAAATAATAGTAGGAAATCCTTTGCCTAAGGAGTATATTGAGAAGAATACCAAATGGCTTGAAAAGGGGCTTAAAAACCTATTTCATCATATAAAAATAATTAAAAAATCGGGATTAAACGTGGTTGTTTGTATAAACAAATTTGACTCTGACACCAATGAAGAACTTGAATTAGTAAAAAAATTTTGTGAAGAAATTGGGGTGCCAGTAGCAATTTCAGAACACTGGAGAAAAGGTGGAGAAGGAGCCTTAATGCTTTCTGATATTGTAATTGATTTATGTAAAAATAGTTCAAACTTTAAATTTCTCTATGAAAACAACCTACCCCATATCTCAAAGATAGAGCTAATTGCAAGAGAAGTATATGGAGCAGACTCAGTAGAGTTTTCTTCTGTTGCATTAGAAAAGCTTCAATCAATCAACTCAAATAAAGATTTTTCAGATTTTTCCATATGTATAGCTAAAACCCATCTAAGCCTTTCTGATAATCCATCCCTAAGAGGAGTTCCTGAAGGTTGGAATCTTTTTGTGAGAGACATAATAATCTTTCATGGAGCAAAGCTTATTGTTCCAGTTGCGGGAGAAATAAGCTTAATGCCTGGGACAGCATCCAATCCAAACTTTAGAAAAATAGATGTTGATTTACAAACAGGAAGGATAATAGGAGTATGAATTGTAAATGTTATATGCTTGGATAAAATAGAATGCTTAAAAACTATTGACAATTACAGAATTTTTTCTACATACTTTATAAGTTTAATTTCAAAGAAGGAGGAATTAAATGCCTGAAGTATCAAAAGTAAAACAGAAAAAAACATCAGTTATTTATAGAAAGTTTCTTGTTAAATTCATTCTATATACCATTTTCTTAGCTTTTGTTATTTTTGCAGGATTTTTTATAACAGGATATGAATTTTTTAGCGAAGACCTTATTAGAAAAAAGATGGATTTGGTAGATTATCTTAAAAGACTTAGCCCTTTTATTGTTGTTTTTGCTACATCATTGATAGGATTTTCAATAATTAATATTTTATGGTTCCGAAGACAGATTCTCTCTCCACTTTCATTAATTGAAGATGCAATAGAAAACATAAGAAAAGGAAACTATGAAAAAAGAGTAAGACTAAAAACAGGCGATGAGTTTCAAAAAATTGCAGATACATTAAATCAAATGATGGATAGAGTCTCTCTACTTATGCAAGCAGAGGAAGAAAAGAAAGAAATGCAGAGTAATATTATGAAATTCTTGCAAGTAATGACACAGGCATCAGAAGGAAATTTTACACAAAGAGCAGAAATTACTCCAGATGTCTTTGGTTCATTATCGGATGCTTTTAATCTTATAGCAGATAGTTTGAGTGAGTTTGTTAAAGAGGTTAAAAAATCAGCAGAGGATTTAACCAATAAAAGTGAAACTTTAAATGATATAATCCAAAAAATACAAGATAAAACAAAAATAAAAGATGATGAAACTGAAAGTATAACTTCGCTTATTGAAGAAGCTACAGAAATTATATCTAAGTTAAAAGACAAAACAAAAGCTACTACAGATTTTTCAAAAGAAGCTTTTAATGCCCTTAATAATGGCAATGAAATAATTAGAGAGACAGTGAACAGTATGCAATTAGTTAGAGAAGTTGTTCAAGAAATAAGTGAAAGAATGAAAATTCTTTCAGAAAAAATAAATGATATAGGAACAATATCAACATTGCTGAGTGATATTGCAAATAGAACCAGTCTTCTTGCTCTAAATGCCTCAATTGAAGCAGCAAGAGCAGGTAGTGAAGGAAGAGGTTTTGTTGTTATTGCTGAAGAGATTAAAAACTTTTCCGAAAAAACTGCAAAATCATCTAAAAATATTGCAGAGATTATTAAATTAATACAAGAAGAAGTCTCATTTATTATAAGTAGTGTTGAAGAAGAAATAAACTACGCTGAAAAAGGAATGAATACAGTAAACCAAACTAAAGTAGTTTTTGAGGTAGTTGAATCAATGATAAAAAATATTGAAAAAATAGCAGAAGAGACCAATGAGTTAGTATTAAAACAGAAAGAAATAACAGATGCTCAATTGAATTCAGTTCAAAAATTTAAAGAAATAAAGGAAAACTTGAAAGAAAATCTAAATGAAATAAATGATGAACTTACAAAAGTTTCTCAATCTTTAGAGGAAAGTTCAAAAGAATTAATAATGCTAACAGAAAAATTTAGAGTCTAAAACTGGTTACTCGAATAGATTTAAAGGATTAACTACATACACAGGAGTTCCTTTACTGGATATAAAGTAACCAAAATATTGAGTTAAGCCTTTAAGGAAATCACCAAAACTGTGAACTATTGTTTCCTCATGTCCTAAAATTTCATCAACAATAAGAGCTTTTCTTATCCCTGAAAAGTTAAAAACAATTATATATCCATTTTTTGGATTTTTTGCATTTAAGGATAAAAATATCTCTGAAAAAACCCTTACTGGAGTTTCTTTATTTTTATATCTAATAATTCCATCTTCAAATGCCTGTGGAAAATCTTCAACCATTAAAACTTCTTCAATATAATCAATAGGCACTGCAAAATCCAAATTATTGGATTTAAAAACTAATAAATTTCTGAGAGTTAAAGATTGTGGAAGTTTTATTATAAAGTTAGTTCCTTTATCTAATTCAGATAGAACTTCTATTTTTCCATTAATTTTTGAAACCAATTTCTTGACATTATAAAGTTCCTTTCCATTATCACCTTGAATATCATCCGAAGTTAAAAACCCGGGAACAAATATATAAGAAAAGATATCCTCTTGACTCATAAAAGAAGCCTCTTCAGCAGAGATTAATCCATCAAGTATGGCTTTTTCTTTTATTTTTTCAGCATCTATACCTTTACCATCATCTTTAATGGAAATAGTTACGTAGTTTCCTTGCCTTTTTGCCTCAATTTTTATATGACCTTCTCTTTCTTTTCCTTTGTTTACTCTTTCTTGAGGAAATTCTATTCCATGCTGAATAGAATTAAGAAGTATACAAAAAATAGGCTCATATAGAGACTCAAAAATAGTCTTGTCTATCATTATTTCTGTTCCTTTAATATCTATCTCAACTTTTTTCCCTATCTCTTTTGCTTTTTCCTTAATAGCTTCAGAGACTTTATACAAAAGTATTCCAATAGGTATCATACTTATCTCAACTAAAATCTCCTTTAAGTAATCTATCTGTCGGTTTAAAGACTTAAGGTGAAACAAAAGATTTTCAGAAAATAAAGACAATGACTCTATGCTTTCTTTCATATCATTCGTAATTTCCTTAATTTTTCTTGGAAAAATAAGATTTTCATCGTTTCTTTTAGTCTTAAAACTTTTAAAATCATCAAGCAAAATATCTTCTATTTTCTGCTTTTCTTTTTGAACTCTTAAACTATTTGAAAAATTATTTATTTCTCTCGTTAGCTTTTCTACTTTATCTGAGATCTCACCAACAATATCTAATAGTATTTTTTCTCGGTCTGATATTAAATTTTTTTGAACAAGAATCTCACCTAAGGAATCATAGACTTTTTCAATCAAACTTAAAGAGACTCTCACTCTGTCTTTCCCTAAAAGAGTCTTAAAAATTATAGGCTCATGCTTTATCAAAGATTTAATCTCACTGTTTTCTTTACCTGATTTATATATTTCATTTATCATGGTTTCAATTAAATTGATTTCATTTTTAATTTGATACACAAAGGATTTGTCATATTTTATTTCCTCATTTAATAAAGCTTTAAAAAGCTCTTCAAGTTTTTGAGATACTGTTACAATTTTATTGAAATTAAAGTTAGATGCAGAGTTTTTTAAAGCATAAGCTACTTTAGAAAGACTTTCTAAGGTTTCTTTATTATATCCTTTAATCTCAAGTTCCTCTACTCCTTCAATTAGTATGTTTAAATAATCATCAGCTTCTAAAAGAAAATTTTTTATTGTTTCTTGGTTATTTAGCATCTTTTTTTTCTTCTTTAGAACGAATTTTCAGTTGTTCAAAAAGTTTTTCAGGATCAATAAAGTCTTCTAAGACTATATCTGATTCAAAACTAACAAAAAAAGGTGTAATATCTGATAAAATTCCTATTTTTTCTCCCTTTACTTCAATAACAAGAAGTTTATTATCAGAGTAGTCTAATCTCTCAATATTGTAAACCTTGGCAAGATCTACTGCAGGAAATATCTTACCCTTGACAGGTAATGCACCTACAACGTAGTCTGGCGCTCCAGGTATGGGAAATATCTTTGTAACATCTAAAATTTGTATAACATTTTCTTTCGGAATCAAAAACTCTCTCTCTCCTACACCAAAAACGCAATAAAACTTTTCTGTTTCCTTTTTTTCTTCATTCATTTTTATTGCCACCAATATAAATTCTCTCTTCTTTTTTATTATACTTCTTTAAAAAGCTCTGAAGGATCAAAACTTTCTCTATTTAATAACCAATTTTCTGAAAAATCCCTTATCTCAAAGACAAACTTTTCAATTTCAGACTCCCTAATAGCATTTATAGTCTCAATCGTGATAGTCTTAATCCGGTCTTGAGGAATTTCATTTAGTAGTTTAAAACCAACTTTATATTTTTGAAAATTTGAAACTCCATAAATAATTCTTCCATTTATAAATAAAAACTCATAGATGTCTTTTTTACCAAAAACAGTTAAAATCCCATTTAAACCATTGGAACTTATTAAAGAAAAAATCTCTTGAAGCTTTAAAAATCTCAAATCTCCTGAAAGAACTGTGGAAGAATCCTTTATAAATCCATACTTTTTTAATACTCCTTCTAAGGATATATTAATAACATCTAGAATTTTTTCATAGAATTCTTTAAATTTATCATCTATTAGTGCTTCTACCTCACTTAGAGAAAAAATACTCTTTTCTTCCTTGATAGTATCTGGTTCAGTTTGAGTTTTCTCCTCTTTAAATATTATTTCTTCAGGTTTTATCTCTTCTATCTCAGAAAATAATTTAGGTTCTTCAATCTCTTGAACCTCCTCTAAATCAATTTCTTTTGTCAACTGCTGAGACTCATCTATAAAGTCACTTACCTCTTTTTCTTCTAAAAACTCTAATGATTCTGGTTTTTGTTTAAAAGACGACAACTCCTCTTTTTCAAAAACTTCAAAGGAAGGTTGAATCTCTTCAATGTCTTTTATCTCTAATTCAGGTTCAATCTCTAATACCTCAGGCATACTTTCAGGAACTTTACTTAAGGCTTTCTTTACTTTTTCTATAAGATCTTCAGATTTAAAGGGTTTTATAAAATAGTCTAAAACTTGATATTTTTCCATAAATGTTTCTCCTACCCTTTCACCCTTCCCTGTAATCAAAATTATTGGAGTATCTTTAAGAGTTTCATTTTCCCTTATAATCTTACAAAATTGAGAACCTGTAATCTTAGGCATTATAAGATCTACTAAAATAAGATCAGGTTTTATACTTTCTGCTACTTTCAAACCTTCTTCTGCATCAGCAGCTGTATAAACCTCATAATCTGCTTCTTGTAAAGCAACCTCTGCAAGCTTTCTTACAAGAGGACTATCATCTATCACTAAAATTTTTTCTTTTTCCATATTTTACTCCTTTAGTCAAGAAGTCTTTTCATCGTAATACGTATTCTTTCAATGGATTTCCCTAAAATAGCTATTTCTTCCACTGCATTCTTAACTTCTAATTTTTGAGATACTTTACCCATTGATATCTCCTCTGTGATTCTTACAATCCTCACCAATGGATTTATTAAATATTTATTCATCATAAATTTTGCTAATAAAAAAGTAACTATAAGGATTATAATACAAAACATGATATTTATACCAAGAATTTTAAAAATCTTAACGGGACTTATTATACTTTCTTTAACAAAATATATAAAACCTATTGTTTTACCTGAAAAATCTTTAAAAGGGCTATAAACGACATTATATTCTTTTCCTAATTTAGAAAGCTTTTCAACATAATACTTATCCTCAGACTGAGAGGCTTTTCTTAAGGAAGCTTCAGAAATAAACATATTAGGTTCGTTTGCAGTAAAATAAAGGGAAACCCATTCTCCAAAGTTATATTTTAAATCCTTTAAACCACTCCAGCCGGAAAGTAAATCTTTATATAAAACTAATCCTACTTCAGCATCTATTGCTTTTTTAATTTGCTCAATCTCTTTTTTTAATCCTCCACCAAACTCAACACTTCCTACATAGTTACCTCTGTAAAAAATAGGTTCAACTCCTCTTACTCCCAATCCATCACGATCTACCTCAATGCCTCTTAAGCCTTTTCGTGTTTTTTCTACTTGAACCACAGTTTTACGATCCCTTGAGATGTCATCGCCAAAGTTCTCTATGTCATGAAGTCTAAGAAAAGAAACTGTAGGAGGTATATGAAAATGAAACTGAGTAATACCAAAGTTTTCTTTTAAGTAATTAAAAGCAGGTAGGAATCTATCTATTAAAAAATTTCTATCTTTTTTACTAACAGCCTCTTGAATCTCAGGAAGATGAGTAACTAAAGAAGCCATCTGATGATAATAAATTTTAGCACTATCAATAAAAACATTTATTGTCTTAATAGATGATTCCACTGTTCGTTTTTCCTCTTCTTTTAGGAGTTTTATTTGAATAATAAAATTAAAAGCAACCATCAAAACCTCAGCAAAGATTAGTATTGTTAACAAAATAAAAGAGGTAACAGTTTTTAGCCCAAACTCTCTTTTCATTTATATTCTTTTTCGATAAAATTGCTTACCTCGTTTAAAAACTCATCTTTTGATATAGGATCTTCTATCTCATCTTTTAAAAAATTAATTAAATTAAAAAAATCTTTCCTAGATGGTGGAGTGGTTAAAATCCATCTTTCAGCAATATATTTATCTATTATTTTACTTCCTATAGGTCCTAATTGTCTTATTAACGCCGTTTTTATGGCATCCTTTATTTTTTGAAACTCTAACGAAGAAAAACTCTCGGAATTAACAAAATTATTCATACTCTTAAGATATTTTATTATCTCTTCAGTTGATAAAGTCTCACTTTCTACATTAACTGAAATCTGAGGTATAAACTGACATGAAAAAGAGTTATCAAACTTTATCTCATATAAACATTGAATTCCTTTTTTCAATCCAAAGGAAATATGGTAAACTTCTCCCTCTTTGAAATAAAACTTTAAAAGATTTTTATTTTCCGAGAAAATTACTGTTAACACTCCTGTGCTTTTATTTTTATATAAACCTTCAATGACATCCGCAAGACTTTTTGTCATAACTTATTGGAAAAATTTTAAAAAATCCTCTACATTTCTCTTTACTTCTCCTGATAAGATACCTGATGATACAGCCAAGTATTTACAACCTATCTTTTTTAAATCTTGTAAGTGTTGTTTTTTTATCCCTCCTATTGCTAAAACAGGAATCTCTAACTCTTTACAAACAAAAGACAGGATATCATATCCTATTGGATTAAGAGCATCTTTTTTTGTTGTAGTATGAAAGATTGGTCCAAATCCAATATAATTTGCACCTTTTTTCTGAGCTTCAATAGCTTCATCAAGATTATGAGTTGATATACCTATAATTCCTGGAAATATTCTTTTTGCAGCTTCAATAGGAAGGTCATCCTGTCCTAAGTGAACTCCATCAGCCTGTACAGCAATTGCTATATCTACATAGTCATTGATAGTTAAAAGAGCATCGTATTGTTTTGTTATTTTTCTTGTTTTAAAAGCATAATCTAAAATCTCTCTTCTTGATAAATCTTTTTCTCTGTATTGAATCCATCTAATCCCTGACTTCAGTGCCATCTCTAATTTTTCTGGAATTTCCCTAGTTGATACAATAAGACATATTGATGGAAGCTTATAGTCTTTCATTTGTTGTTCATAGTCTGAATAAAATCTGTAAAAAACTGTCCTTTTATAAAGTCTGGATGTTCAAAAATTTTTAAAAATAAAGGTATATTAGTCTGTACTCCCTTTATTAAAGTTTCTTGAAGAGCTCTTTTCATCCTATTTATAGCTTCTTGTCTGTTTGCTCCCTTTGCAATTATCTTACCTACCAAAGAGTCATAGTGAGGAGAAACTCTACATCCCTGATAAAGATAGCTGTCTATTCTTATTCCTGGTCCTCCAGGAAAGTGTAAAAATTCTACTACTCCTGGAGAAGGAATAAACTTTTCTGGATCCTCTGCATTAATTCTGCATTCAATAGCATGTCCATTAAACTTAATCTGAGATTGTTTAAATGATAAAGGATATCCCTTTGCAAGTTTAATCTGCTCTTTAATGATATCAATGTCTGTAATCTCCTCTGTTATAGGATGTTCTACCTGAACTCTTGTATTTATCTCAATAAAATAAGGATTTAGTTTATCATCAACAATAAACTCAAATGTTCCTATATTTCTAAATTTTAAAGCCTTTGCAGCCTTTATTGCATACTCTCCAATCTTTTTTCTCAATTTCTCATTTAAAACTGGAGATGGTGCTTCTTCAATCAATTTTTGATGTCTTCTCTGAACTGTACAATCCCTTTCACCAAGATGCACTATATTTCCATATTTATCTGCAAGTATTTGAACTTCAATGTGTCTTACCTTTGGAAAATATTTTTCAATATAGAGTTCTCCATTTCCAAATGCCGCGAGAGCTTCTCTTTGCGCCATAAAGAATGACTGTTCTATATCTTTTTCATCATTTACTATTCTCATTCCTCTTCCACCACCACCAGCAGAGGCTTTAATTATTATCGGAAGCCCTATCTTTTTTACAATCTTAAAACAGGCTTCTTCTGTGTTTACAGGACCATCGCTTCCTGGAACTACAGGAATACCTTTTCTCTTTAATATCTGTCTTGCCCTCGCTTTGTCTCCTCCAATTCTTATATTCTCAGGAGTAGGACCAATAAATACAATTCCAGAGTTAACACATGCCTCTGCAAATTGAGCGTTTTCAGATAAAAAGCCATATCCTGGATGAATTGCTTCTGAATCAGTTATGTCTGCTGCAGAAAGTATGGCTGTAATGTTTAGATAACTTTGCCTTGGATTTGCAGGTCCTATACATACTGCCTCATCTGCAAGCTTTACATGAAGAGAATCTTTATCAGCTTCAGAGTAAACCGCTACTGTTTTTATTCCCAGTTCTCTACAAGCACGTATAATTCTTACCGCTATTTCTCCACGATTTGCAATCAAAATCTTTTTAAATAACTCTCCCATCACTCAACCTCAATAAGAAATAGTGGTTCTCCATACTCAACAGGCTGTCCATTTTCAACAAGAATCTTTTTAACAACTCCAGAGACATCACTCTCAATTTCATTCATTATCTTCATTGCCTCTATGATACAAAGTACCTGTCCTTTTTCAACTCTTGTACCAACCTCAACAAAAGGTGCAGAATCTGGAGATGATGATCTATAGAATGTACCAACAAGCGGGGATGTAACAGTATGAAGTTTTTCCTCTTGAACCTGAAGCTCTACAGGTTGTGATGGTTTCACAGGTTCCTCTACCGGTTTTACAGTTCTTGTGATCTCTATAGGACCATAAACATAGCCTCTTTTAATTCTAATTTTAAATCCTTCTTTTTCAATATTTAGTTCAGTTACATCAGTATCCTTAAGAAAAGATATTATTTCTTTTATTTCGCTAATTTCCATCTTTTACTCCTTTACTTTTTCAATGTATTCTCCAGTTCTTGTATCAATTTTTAATAAATCTCCAGCCTGTATATGAAATGGAACTTTTACTGTAAGACCTGTTTCAAGCTTTGCAGGTTTAGTTCCTCCTGATGCTGTATCTCCTTTAAAAGCAGGCTCTGTTTCAGCTACTCTTAATTCAACAAACATTGGAGGTTCAATAACAAGAGGCTCTCCCTTGTAGTAAATAACATCAACTATCATCTCTTCTTTTATGTAATATATAGCATCTCCAATTCTTTCTTTTGGAATAGATATCTGCTCATAGCTTTCCATATCCATAAACACATAAGAGTCTTCTTGAGAATAAAGATACTGCATCTTTTTTTCCTCTAACTCAGGCTTTTCAAACTTTTCTCCAGCTGGGAAGTTTTCCTCAAGAACTCTTCCTGTTTTAAGATGCTTAATCTTTGTTCTCACAATAGGAGCTCTCTGTTGCATTTTTACATGTTGAAAATCAATTATCTCATATGGCTCTCCTTTGTATACAATCTTTAATCCTTTTTTAAACTCTGATGTTGAGATCATCTAACACCTCCTACAGAATTTCTAAATCTCTTGGCAGATTTGTCAAAATCTCCACTGAGTTTTCTCTCACCAATACCATATCTTCTATTCTTACTCCTCCAAAGCCTTCTATATAAACTCCTGGCTCTATTGTAAAAACCATACCTTCTTTAATATTTTCTTCAGATTCAGAATTTATCTTAGGAAACTCATGAATATCAAGCCCTACACCATGTCCTGTTGCATGACCAAATTTGTCATCATAATCAAACTGTTTTATCAAATTTCTTGCTGCTGCGTCAATCTCCTTAGCTAATGTATCTGCTTTACATGCTTTAATTGCTTGCATATTTGCATTATTTACTAATTCATAAATTTCTTTTTGTTTTTCTGAAGCCTCTCCTATTATGAATGTTCTTGTCATATCACAGAAATAACCATTATATTCAGCACCCCAGTCAATTATAACAAAATCTCCTCTTTTAAGAGTTCTATCAGAGAATCTCCAATGAGGCATTGAAGAATTTTCCCCTGATGCTACAATTATAGGGAAAGGTAATGTATCGCTTTCTTTTTTTATCTCATTTTCAAGACTTCTTGCTATATTCTTTTCAGTATTTCCCTCCTTTATAATATTCTTTATCCGCAAAAAAGCAGATTCTGCGATTTTTATTGCCTCTTTTATATTTCTTATTTCTTCTTCATCCTTAACTGCTCTTTCTTTTTCAACTATGTAATACTGAGGTATAAGTTCAATTTGTATATTATCTTTGAGTTTTAAAAAGGCTTCATAGCTACAAGTTACTTCAAAAGAAAGTCTTTTTATTTGCATATCATTAACTATCTTTTTTAGTTCATCAATCCATAGATTTTTAAAGCATAATACTTCAGCTTTTACCTCTTTCTTTGCTTGTTCAAAATATCTAAAATCAACAAAAAGATAACATCCTTTCCATGTAACAAGAGCAATACCAAAACTACCACTAAAACCTGTAAGATACTTGATATTTTTAATGTTAGTTATTAAAAAAGCATCAGAAGAAGAGCTTATTCTGTCAAAAACTCTTTTAGTTCTAATTTCATATTTATTTTCCAAGCTTTATCTCCTTGACCTTAGAAAGAATAATACTGGCTATTTTTTCCTTAGGTTGTAAAGGAATTTTCTCCTCAATAAATTTGTTAAATCTCTTATAGATTATTAAAACTTCATTGGTATCAGCTTCCATTCCCCTGTCTTTTTGCATAATGTCATTAAGGATGATCATATCAAGAGATTTCTCTTCAAGCTTTATCTTTGCTCTTTCTGTATTAAGACCTGTCTCAGCAGCAAAGCCTACTGTGAATGGTTTATTTTTAAGTTTTGAGACTTCTTTGAGTATATCAGGGCATAGCTTAAGTGGAATTGATTTTATGGATTTTTTTTCAATTTTTGTTTTAGAGAAATCTTTTGGTTCAAAATCAACTGGAGCTGCTGCCATCAAAAAAACAGTAGCTTCATTTATGTTTTCCATAACTTGATTAAGCATTTCAGAAGTTGTTTCAACTCTTATAAATTTATCAACCTCAGGTGGTTCAATGGCTGTTGGTCCACTTATAAGAGTTACATAAGCACCTCTTCTTTTTGCAATCTTTGCGAGAGCATAACCCATCTTTCCTGAAGATCTATTTGTTATAAATCTTATTGGATCAATGTACTGTCTTGTTGGTCCTGCGGTAATTATAATATTCTCTTTTTCTAAGTCCTTTTCAGTTAAAGTAGAAAGTACTGTCTCAAAAATTTTATTTATTGATGCAAGTCTTCCAGGCCCTTCTTCTCCACAGGCAAGTAAACCTTGTTCAGGTCCTACAAATTTTACTCCTATGCTTTTCAAATAATCAATGTTTCTCTGAAGTTGAGGTGACTGATACATTCTCCAGTTCATTGCAGGAGCCATAATTACAGGTCCTTTGAAGGCAAGTAGAGTTGTTGTAAGAAGATCATCTGCAATTCCTGAAGCATATTTATTAATAATATTTGCTGTGGCTGGTGCAACTAAAAATATATCTGCTTTTTTTGCAAGCTCAATATGAGCAAGAGATTCCTCAAACATATCAATCAAAACTTTATTTCCACATGATATCTCTACACTTAGAGGCGTAACAAAATAACACGCATTTTTAGTCATAACAGGAAGAACTTCTGCTTCAGCATCTTTTAAAAGTTTAATAAGTTCGTATATCTTATAGGCAGCTATACTTCCTGTTATGCCTATTATGATCTTCTTATTTTTTAAAGAATTTTCCACTGATTTAAGATATTATTCCTCTTTATCAGAGAGATTATCACTTTCTGCAAAGAGCTCTTCAAGCATTTTTTCAGCTGATTCCTTTGTATGTAAATATGTCTTAAGGTCTTTTTCAAGCTCAGTAAGGTCAGGAATTGCTCTTCTTTTGTCTTCAAGAAGTTTTTTAACATCAATTTGATCAATCTTTTCCTTTGCTTTCAATGCCTCTTCACCAGTAATGTATTCTATTTTGTTTGATAGAATTTCAAGAAGAGCTGTTGTTGTAACTTTTTTGCCCTTTTTCTCTATTTTCGGTGTCGCACCTAAGGAAAGCTCGGCTGCTCTTTGAGCTGCAATTAGTGCAAGACGATATCTTGAGTCAATCTTTGTTCTGTCTATTTCTATTGGTAGTGAAATAATATCAATAAAACCATCTTTCTTTGTCATAGTTTCCTTTCCTCCTTATTTTTTTAAAATTTCATCTATTTCTTCACTTTGAACTCTTTTTGTCTTTAGTCTTTCAGCATGAATTATGCATAATAAATCATTTAATGCCCTCTCAAGCTCATCATTTATTACTATATAATCGTAAAATTTGTATTGTGAGATTTCATCAGATGCTTTACTTAATCTTTTGGATATCGCCTTCTTATCTTCATCCCTTAAAAGAAGTCTTCTTTCTAATTCTTTTAAAGAAGGAGGAAGAATAAAGATTAAAACACTGTCAGGATATAGTTTTTTTATATTTCTTGCTCCCTGTGTATCAACATCAAGCAGTATATCATATCCTCCTTTTATTAAGTCAGATATAACTTTTTTTGATGTTCCATAGAAGTTTCCATAAACCTCAGCCCACTCAATAAACTCATCATTGGCTATCATCTGCTCAAATT
Source organism: Thermodesulfovibrio sp. (assembly GCA_025060075.1). GTDB lineage: Bacteria > Nitrospirota > Thermodesulfovibrionia > Thermodesulfovibrionales > Thermodesulfovibrionaceae > Thermodesulfovibrio. The sequence continues at coordinate 6,917 of JANXCZ010000027.1, read as the reverse complement.
TTTCTTTGTCTATAAAAAAATAATCAACTCCATCTTTCTCATTAGCTCTTGGTTTTCTAGTTGTATGAGAGATACTCATTCTTAAATCCGGAAGCATCTTAAGTAATCTCTCACACAATGTTGTTTTTCCTGTCCCTGAAGGAGCGGATATAACAAACATAATTCCCTTTTTATTAATCTCCATTTTTTGCCTTATTCATCTCGTTAATTCTTTGCAAAATAGTTTCAACTTGAAGAGCACTGAGTATGATATGATCACTATCAGTTATTATAATTGAGCGAGTTTTTCTTCCTTCAGTTGCATCAATAAGTTTTCCTCTTTTTCTGGCTTCATCTTTCATTCTTTTAATTGGCGATGAACCAGGGTTTACTACAGCAATAATTCTTGATAATGATACTATGTTACCAAATCCTATATTTACAAGCATAACTATTGAATGTTTTGAACTTGTTCTCTAAGTCTTTCAGTCTGTGTCTTTATATCAATAGCAAGAGTTTTAACTTGAAAATCCTCTGTCTTAGCCATCAATGTATTAATTTCTCTATTCATCTCTTGAAGTAAAAAATCCAGTTTTTTTCCCACTATTCCACCCTCTAAAATATTTTCTCTAAACTGAATAATATGACTTTGCAGTCTATCTACCTCTTCTTTTATATCTGTCTTTTGAGCGTATATAATAATCTGCTCTAAAACTCTCTTTTCATCAAAACTATTTTCAGCTATCAATTCTTTTACTCTGTTTTTCAAAAAATCAATATAATTATTATAACTTACATCCACCATGTTTTCTAAAGCTTTTATCTTTTTTTCAAGAATATCAGTAATCTCTATTAGAGTTTTTTTTATTATTTCACCCTCTCTTTTTCTCATTTCATGAAGAGCTTCAAGAGCTTCAGATACAGCATTCATTAGAGTATCTATATCAGGCTTCTCCTCTTCGTATATAAAAAGCTCTCTAAAGTTTGAAAACATAGAAATATCAATTGAACCAAGAATACTAAGCTCCTTCTTTAAATCAATAAAGGCAGAATAAAGCTGTTTTGCAAGATTTTTATTTAAATAAACTTTTCCTGTTTTTTCTCTTTGATTAATAGATACAGTAACATCTATTTTACCTCTATAAAACTTTCGCTTTATTAGATTTCTAATATCTAACTCATAACTTGCCAGTATTTGAGGAAGCTTCAAGTTTATCTCAAGAAATCTATGGTTCAAAGATTTTGCCTCAACTCTAAATATTCCCTTTTCAGAAAATCCATAACCTGTAAGGCTTTCTATCAAATTAATTCTCCCTTTTTTCTAATTTGAAAGTTTCATTTTTTGTCAACCAAAAATTATAGTATAAATTACCAGCAACTAAACTTACAACTGCTAAAATAATACCCGCTAAAACATCAACAAAATAGTGATATCTACAATAAACTGTAGAAACTATTAAAAGTAAAACAGGAATCAAGCTAAACCAAAAAAGTTTCTTTGAATATTTTAACATTAAAAATAAAACTACAAGTGATACACCCACATGTCCACTTGGAAAAGCATCTCTCTTTATTCCTTCAAGATAGTTTAAAAATTCATTGATTTTATTAGCCAGTAGTAATCCATTAAGCTCAGTCTGAAACATATGTGCAATACTGTATCTGGGACCAAGAGCAGGAAATAACATATAGCCAATATAGGAAAGATAGTAACATAAAAGTACTATAAACAATGCTCTGTAAAACTCCTGTTTTTTTTCATTTTTAATTAAATAAACTCCAATTACAAAAGGAAGAAAGTAGTATACACAATAAGAAATCTGCATTAGTTCAGTAAGAAAAGGATTGGCAATCTTTTCAAAATAAATATAGGGATAAAAACCCAAAATTAAATAGTCCATCTCAAGCAAAACTAAGTCAATATCTTTTAGATTTAAGTAGTGAATTAGTTCTCCAACTGTATCAAAAGCAATTAATACAGACAAAACAGGAAAACCTATTTTTTTTATAAAACTTAATATAGAGTTTTCTGGCATCTTAGAAAGAAAAATCTGAAATAAAACCATAGAGATATAAATCATAAAAAAGTTCAAAAAAGGCAACCTGTCAGAAAAGATAAGAACTAAAATAGACATACCTACAAAGAATATGATATTTAACTGAAATGCTGGCTGAAGCTTAAAAATTTCTCCTATCATCTACAGCTTTGAGATTGCTCTTATTACTGCCTTTTGTTTTCTTGACAAAGTTAATCCCTTTGAGTGGCTAAAATAGTATTTCTCACCATTAAGAATATCAAAAAATATATCTGAATTTATTACTACACAGTTTTCTCTCCAGCCTGCTTTTTCTATATCTCTGTCAGAGGTTATTACAATCCAGGAGAATTTTTCATTTTTCAAAATTTTCTTTATCACATCGTCAGCCTTTTCATTAGCTCCAGAGTATATTATTCTTATCCCTCCTTGATACTCTACCGTTTCCTTTCCGTATCCTTCTTTATATCCATCAAAAACAACAGTAATATCATGTCCCTTTTTATTATGATATTCTATCAGTGTTTGTATAAGTTGTTGTCTGGCTTTCTTTAGGTCACGATGTAAAACTCCAATAAGATTATATCCGTCAATTAAAAGCTTGCTCATTTTCTTTTTAGAATAAAGATTTTTTAAATGCTTAATTAGTTAGAGAATCCATTTTTCTTTTTAAAAATATTAGATAATTATAACAAATTTTTGAATTTGTTCTCTAAAATATAGGCAAAATTCATTTTCCAAACCTTAATTTCCAGACAATTAAGGCTGCTTCTTTAACTATTTTTTTATCCATCTTTGATGAACCACTATTTCTTTCATAGAAAATTATTGGTATTTCAGTTATTTTAAAACCTTTCTTATATGCTCTATAGACCATCTCTATCTGAAAAGCGTAACCATTTGACTTTATGCTATCAAGCTCTATAGATTCAAGCACTGCTCTTAGGTAGCAGCGATATCCGCTTGTTAAATCAGTAAGAAATCTAAGCCCAAGAATTGTTTTTGCATAGTAATTCGCAAACTTTGAAAGAAGGAGTCTTTTAAAATCCCATCCAACAACACTTATTGTTCCACGTGTATATCTTGAACCAATAACAAGATCATAACCTTCTTCTAATTTTTTAATAAATTTGGGAATATCCTTAGGATCATGGCTTAGGTCTGCATCCATCTCAAATATATATTGATAATCTCTATTTAATGCCCATTTAAAACCTGTAATATAGGCTGTTCCAAGCCCAAGTTTAGTAGGTCTTTCAATAAGATTTATTCTATTTGATTTATTCATCCACTGTTTTATTAATTGAGCTGTATTGTCCTTTGATGCATCATCTATAAAAAGGATGTCAACTTCCTGTTTTAAAAGCTTAGGAATTAATTTATCTATATTTTCTGCTTCATTGTATGTTGGTAGTATCACAAGAGTATCCATCATAGTAGACTCTCAAGAGCATCTTTTACAGAGAAAACATCAATATCTTTCAGACACTTAAAATCTAATCCTGAAACACATTTAAGAGGCTCTGGAGAATAGTAAAAACATGGCGAACAGGGAAGTTCAATGCGAACAACCCTGTGTTTTACTTTCCAAGGTTTAACCCATAAAGGATTTGTAGGTCCAAAAATAGCAACAGTTGGTACTCCTAAGGCAGATGCCAGATGCATAAGCCCTGAATCATTTGAAATAAATGCATTAAGATGAGTAATTATTGATGCAACTTCACGAATAGGTTTATTGTTAATAACTATTACATTATTGTGTTTTGCATTATTAAATATAAAATCATTTTCTTGTTTTTCCTCCTCTGTTCCAAAAAGAAAAAAATCAATATCTGGCATAATGTTTATAAGCTCTGAGAATTTTTCTTTCTGCCATCTTCTCTTTTTATGTCCTTTAAAACTGCTTGTTCCTGTATGAATCCCCACTTTCAAATCCCTTTTAGACATGGATTTAACCATTCTTTGTCCATGACTAATTTCTTCTTCATCAAGATAAATCTTCATTTTTGGTGCTTCATCTGTTTTAATTCCTAAGAAACTAAGAAGCCTCAAATTTTCCTCAACATTATGTAGATTGATATCTTCCTTTAGTGTTTTATTTTTCAAAAAGTTAAGCTCCATAAAATCTCTTTTAATATATCTATGTCCAACTCTGTATTTTGAACCGATAAGAAAGCTTAAAATATTATAGTGTTTTCTATTTGAGGGATAAAAATTTATGGAATAGTCAAACTTCTCTAAGGAAAATATAAACTTCAATGATTTGATCATTCCTTTCTCAAGAAATGGAAAATAAATAAGTTCATCAATAAATGGATTATTTTTTAAAATCTCATAAGTGGAGTGAAACATGCAGATATTTACGATTTTACATTCAATAGAGTTTTTCATAACCTCAATTGCTGGAGTTGTCATCAAGGTATCACCAATTCCATAAAGAGGTAAAATTAGAACTTTCATGGCTTAAGCATTATAAAGTCCTATAATCCAAAGGCTAAAAAACAATATGAAGCCTATAAAGCCAATAGCCAAATACTTTTTATTTAATGAAAAACCAAATCCTTTTACTATAATTAAAAAGACAGAAAAAATCCATAAAATTAAAGAGAAAACAGCAAAAAAGCTCCACATTAAAGATGGTGAACCATCATACTTTAAAATCTCAATATGATAATTATAAAGAGATTCATAGTCTTTTTCCGAAAAGTTATTATGCTTCCATTGAATCATCTGCTTTGCTTTAAGCTCTGCAATTAATGGTTCAATTTTTTTAATTTCCTCTTTGTATGGTTGATAAAAGCTTCTTATCTGATAAAGAGCAGTTCTTAAGGTTTCATAGCAGTAAAGCCTTTGTTCTAAATCATTAAGTTTTTGGCATTTATCAATAATTCCCTTTATAGCTTCTTTATTGTAAGGGCTAAAGGGAACATAGCTTAGTAGAGTTCTTTCATAGTGTCTGATTGCCCTAATAGGATTTTCAGCTTTTTCTGCCTGAGAAATGAGATGTCCTTGAGTTATAAAGCTCTTTACATAGAAAAGCAATATAACACCGAATAGTATTATGCTAATTTTTTTTATTGCTTCCTTCATAGAGATAAAACTTATCCATGTTGTTGTATTTTTTTATGGCATCGTAAATATTAATATATCTCTCATTTTCTTTGCTAATCTTTACCTTCATATTAAAGGTTGCTGTAGTATCTCCATAGCTTATTTTCTGTTCAAAGTTTATCTCTTTGCCAATACTCTCTTCATAGGCTTTTGCAATGTTGATATATCCTATTGTAGAAAAATTACATAGTAAAAGAGTAAAAACATCGTCTGTTTTGTGACTGAGACAGTCTTCATAGTTGACAAAGGCTTCAATCTTTTTCAATCTTTCTCTTAAGAATTCTTCAAGATTCTTCTTATCATAAGATTTTTCCATATATATGAATGTATAAAAATAAGGATGGCTATCAACTATTTCATAAAGAGGATGCTTTTCTGAGATAACAATAATTGAGTGGTATCTTTTTTTCTTTATTAACTCTATTAAATCACCACCAAATAGCTCAGGTAAAAGTTTTTCGTAGAGACTGTAAGGTTTGCATCCCTGAAGTGCCCATATCATAGTTTTATAATCATCAAGAGCTATATGACATATATCTTCTCTGTATCTACCAACAAGCTTTAAATACCATGCCTGAAAGGCATGATTATCTCCATAGGTCATATAAATTGAAGATACAGGCAAAGAAGAAAAAATCTCCTTTGTATATGAGTAAGGAACATAGTTTTCACCTTGAGACTGATCAGTAAGTCTATCAAAAATCATTAATAGAGGGAATAAAATGGCAATGATAGGAACAATTTTCTTAACCAAAGGAAGATTAAATCTTTCAAAAACACTGTAAATAAAATATAGTCCCAATCCTATCAAACTACAATAAATAGCAAAGGAGGGAATAAAATATTGATGTCCTCCAACATAAAGTGCATGTACATCGGGTTTTTGCAATGAAAATGTAAGTTTAGCAAGAAAAATTGAGTAAATTAAGAAAGACAAAAGCACAAAGAGAAAAAGTTTTTTTGATCTTTTAAAAAGCCATATCAATCCAAAAATAAAGAAAGGGATAGAAAACAAAGTAAAGTTTTTTTCAATGAGATAAAAATAGTTTTTGAAAGCATAGAAATATTCATAAAGATTAATAAAACCTGTGGTTGTTAAATCAATTGATGAACCACTTCCATAGCTTTTTCTTAGAAAAACATTCAAGAAGGAGTTCCAGTCTGTGACGGATATCATGTTAAAAAGATTTGGTTTAATACCTCTTATGTAAAGATAGATGTTTACCGAAAAACCCAAAAGAAAAAAAAGAAAACTAAGGGGTAAATTTTTCAAAAAATTTTTGTAATAAAAAATACCAAGAATAAAAAAAGGCACAATCATCATAAATCCTGTATGATGGGCTGAAAGAGTAACTCCAAGAATAAACGAAACAAGAAACTGAACTCTTCTTTCATATCCATTTAAGAGTATCCATATACCCAAGAAAACTAAAAGCATGACAAAAAAAGAGTTTAAAGTATAAAACTTTGCCACAATGCTTTGACCAAAAAATGAATAGGAAAATGCAAGAAGAAAAACTGAAGTAATCGCAGCAAAGTATCCCTCATATGATTTTTCAGAAAGTTTAAAAACAATAAAATAAACAAGAAAAAGTGTAAGTATTGAGAAAAAAACTGAAATTAACTCAATTCTAATTCCAATATTACCAATCGGTAAAAAACTGAATAACTTGCCAAGTTGAACATAAAGAGGATAACCTGATGGATGGGGAGTTCCAACTCCATATGAGGCTGCTATAAGCTCTCCTCCATCACCTGTTGAAAGAACTGGAGGTAAAGAAAATATGTAAA
>JANXCZ010000004.1 GCA_025060075.1 Thermodesulfovibrio sp. | reverse complement strand
AGGATTTATGTTACCACCTGGTCTTGCCTTTGTAAGTGTAAGTGAAAAAGCTTGGAAAAGAAATGAAAAATCTAAAGCTCCAAGATTTTACTTCAATTTGAGAAAAGAAAGAGAAAATCTTGCTAAAAATCAAACTAATTTTACCTCTGCTGTATCTCTTATTATTGGGCTTAATGAAGCATTAAAACTTATGCAAAAAGAAGGACTTGAAAATATATTCCTTAGACACTCTCTTTTGGCTTATGCAACAAGAGAGGCTGTAAAAGAAATTGGATTAAATCTATTTGCCAAAGGTATTCCAAGTAATGCTGTTACAGCAATTGAAGCTCCAGAGGGGATTGACGGTCAAGTTATATATAAAACTTTAAGAGAAAAATATGGTGTTACAGCAGCAGGAGGACAGGATAAACTTAAAGGTAAGGTTTTTCGTTTTGCCCATCTTGGATATGCTGACAAATTTGATGTGATTGTGGGTATTTCAGCACTGGAAATGACTCTAAAAGAACTTGGTTATCCTGTAATATTTGGTAAAGGTGTAGCAAAAGCAGAAGAAATCTTTTCTAAGGAGGATAAAAAGTGAAAGTTCTCGTTAGTGATAGCATTTCTTCTAAGGGAGTTGAAATTTTAAAAAGAGCAGGCTTTGAAGTTGATGTCAAGACTGGACTAAAACCAGAAGAATTAAAAGCTATTATAGGTGAGTATGATGCTTTAATTATAAGAAGTGCAACAAAAGTAACCTCTGAGATAATAGATGTGGCAGATAAGCTTAAAGTTATCGGAAGGGCTGGCACAGGTGTGGACAATGTAGACAAGGTTGCAGCTACAAAAAAAGGAATCGTTGTTATGAATACTCCTGGTGGAAATACTATTACAACAGCTGAACATACTATCGCCATGCTCTTTGCTCTTGCCAGAAAAATTCCCCAAGCCACAGCTTCTATGAAAGCAGGTAAATGGGAAAAGAAAAAATTTATGGGAGTTGAACTTTATAATAAAACTATTGGGATTATCGGACTCGGAAAAATTGGTACTGAAGTTGCAAAGAGAACTCAGTGTATGGGAATGAATGTTTTAGCCTATGACCCATTTTTAAGTGATGAAAGAGCAGAAGAGCTCGGAATAACAAAAACAGACCTTAATAGAATATTTGCCGAAGCAGACTTTATAACTATTCATACACCTTTAACTTCCGAGACAAAATATTTAATAAATAGCAACACAATTGAAAAAATGAAAAAAGGAGTATACATAATTAACTGTGCCCGTGGTGGAATAGTAAATGAAAAAGACCTCTATGAGGCATTAATGACAGGAAAGGTAGCTGGTGCAGCCTTGGATGTATTTGAAAAAGAACCACCAGAGGAGAATAATCCTCTCATTGCTGATGAAAGAGTGATATGCACACCCCATCTTGGTGCTTCCACATTAGAAGCTCAAGAAAATGTCGCTGTGGCAATTGCAGAACAGGTTGTAGACTATCTATTAAATGGAACTATTAGAAATGCTGTAAACTTTCCATCAATTCCTCTGGATCAGGTTCCACTTATTCGTCCCTATCTTGTGCTTCTTGAAAGAATGGGAAGTTTTGCATCCCAGATATTTACCAAGAGCATAAAACAAGTTCAAATTGAATTTCTTGGAGAAATCTCAAACATTAATACTCAGGCCTTAACTGCTGCAGGTATTAAAGGTATTTTAGATCCAATACTTGGAGAACCTGTTAACTTTGTTAATGCCTCATTTATTGCAAAAGAGAGAGGTATAGAAGTTAGAGAAATTAAAGGCAAAGAAGCTGGAGATTACCAGAGCCTTGTTAGGATAACATTAATATCCAAAGATGACAAAGCAGTCATAGCTGGAACTCTTTTAAGTAGAAAAGATCCACGAATAGTTCAGATTAATGATATTTCTATGGAAATCATACCTGAAGGTAATATGATTTTCTTAAGAAACCATGATCGTCCAGGTGTTATTGGTAATATAGGAACACTTCTTGGACAGAATAACATAAACATTGGACACATGCATTTTGGACGAAAGGAAGTAGGTGGTTTAGCTTTTTCTGTTATAAGTGTTGATACTCCTCTTACAGAGGAGATAATTGAAAAGATTAAAAAACTTCCTAATGTTCTGGAAGTAAAACCAGTATATATCTCTGTTAACTAAATTACTAAAAGGAGATTCAGACTATGTCTACTGTTGTTATTGTAGGAGCACAATGGGGAGACGAAGGAAAAGGTAAAATCGTTGATTTTTTGACAGAAAAATGTGATTATGTAGTTAGATTTCAGGGAGGTTGTAACGCAGGACATACGGTTGTAGTAGGAGATGAAAAGTATATACTTCACCTTATTCCTTCAGGAATTCTACATAAAAATAAAAAATGCATTATAGGTAACGGAGTAGTTTTAGACCCTTTAGGTTTATTACAAGAGATAGAGACACTTACCCAAAAAGGCATAGAAATAGATGGCAATCTATATATTGCTAAACACTGTCATCTAATAATGCCTTACCATATTGCTATAGAAGAGCAGTCTGAAAAAAAGAAAAAAATCGGGACAACTAAAAGAGGTATAGGTCCCTGTTATACTGATAAAATCGCAAGAAATGGTATAAGAATGATTGATTTGCTTTATCCTGACATACTTAGAAATAAAATTATGGCAAATCTTGAAATTATAAACTTTTTACTTGAAAATCTATATAAATCAGAAACCTTAAATCAAAATCAGATTGTTAGTCAATATCTAATCTATGCTGAGAAACTTAAAAAATATATCGCTGATACCGATGTTTTGATAAATAATGCCATAGACAAGGGGCAAAATGTTCTCTTTGAAGGTGCGCAGGGTACTCTTCTTGATATAGACCATGGAACCTATCCCTATGTTACTTCTTCAAATACTATAGCTGGTGGTGTATGCACAGGTGCAGGTATAAGTCCTAAAAAGATTGACAAAATTATAGGCATTGTAAAGGCTTACACAACAAGAGTCGGAGAAGGACCTTTCCCTACAGAGATTAAAGACTCTCTTGGTGACGAAATTAGGAAAAAAGGTGGAGAATATGGAGCAACAACAGGAAGACCTCGTAGATGTGGTTGGCTTGACCTTGTTGGACTTAAACATGCAGTAAGAGTAAATGGATTTACAGGTATTGCAATAACAAAACTTGATATACTTGATGGAATAGAAAGATTAAAAGTCTGTGTTGGATATAAGTATGAAAATTCAATTTTAGAAGATTTTCCAAAGGAAAGTGAAGTTCTTGAAAAGTGTACTCCCATATATGAAGAATTGAATGGCTGGAAGGAATGCACTGCAGGAATAAAAAGTTATGAAAAGCTTCCAGAAAACGCTAAGAAATATCTCAATTTTATTGAAAACTTCCTGAAAGTTAAAATTCAGATAATATCAACAGGGCAGAAGAGAGATGAAATTATCATTAAGGAGTCTCCTTTATGATTTAGTCTTTAATGAAGATTGCCCTATATGTAGTAGAAACTCCCATTTTAGGTATTCACCTTTTTGTGAAACCTGTTGGAGAAAGATAGAATCTTTTAGCTCACATAGAATTTATAGTGGAAAGTTTCATAGTGAGTTTTGGAAATATGTAGACTCATTAAGTTCATTTGGAGCATATGAAGGAATTCTTAAAGAAGCTATCCACTATTTTAAATATGTTGGAATAAAGAGATTTGGTAAAGAACTTGGTAAACTATTTATTTCAATTAAACCACCAGAAGTTGATCTTTTAATTCCTGTGCCTCTTCACATAAGTAAACTTAGAAAAAGAGGATTTAATCAGTCAGCAACTCTTGCAAAAGAGTATGCCGATACATGGAGAATTCCCTTGTCTCTTACATCTCTCATTAAAGTTAGAGATACAAAGGATCAAGCCTCACTTGAAGCAAAAGAAAGATGGATCAATGTAAGGGATGCATATTTAGCAAAAAACTTAAAAAAGGGAATAAAAGTGGGATTGGTTGATGATGTTGTAACAACTGGAGCTACTATAATGGAATGTGCAAAAGCATTAAAAAAAGCAGGTGTAAGAGAAATTCATGCCATAACATTGGCAAGAACGATTTAGTAGAAGAATTGTATTATGTATCTTAAAGCAATATAAACTGTTAAAACGCTCAAAATAAGTTTTATATATTTTTGTGGAACATGTTTTTGTGCTCTTGCTCCTAAATATATTCCAAAGGCACCACCTATCCCAAAAAGTAAACCGAGTAACCAGTCAGGACTTGTTTGAAGTCCCTCTGGTGATGGCATTATTGCATAATAAAGAACTCCAAAAACAGAGGCTGTAGCTGTTCCCATAAGACATGCTCCAGCTATGCTGTGAACAGGAAGCTTAAAAAAAGTTACTAAGAAGGGAGACATAATTGCTCCACCACCAATGCCATAGGCTCCCCCTATTACTCCTATCACAAATGCAATAAGAAATACCCATATCGTGTTAAATGAGAATCTCTCACCCCAGAATTCATATACGGTTTTTCTAAGCGAAAAAGATATTGTTCTAACAGTAGCCTCTTTTGTAAGCTTTTGATCGAATTTTTTCTGAGCTTCTGTTTTTTTCTTTTGTAAAGCATCAAAAAAAAGTCTTACTCCAATATAAAGCAATACAAGTCCAACAAAAAACTTAAAGGATTTTGGATCTGGGAGAATTTTTACTCTTATATAATAGCCAATAATTATTCCAGGAACAGTTCCAATTATAATAACCCATGCCAGTGGCCATGGAATTCTTTTTTCTTTATGATATCTATAAACTCCGGAAGGAATAGCAACTACATTAAATATAAAGTTTGTTCCACTTACTCCAGGAGACGTATAATTAAGAACACTTACTTGAAATGGTAAAAGAAGAAAAGCACCTGATACTCCTCCCATTGATGTGAAAAAAGAAACAATAAAGGCTACAATTGGAGGAATTAAGATATTTGTCGTAACTCCTGAAATAGGGAATGTATATGTGAGAAAATCAAGCATGGCATCATTGTATCGGATTTTTCCATGGATTGCAAATTAAATTTTCTTATTTATATATAAAATTATTTTGAAGTAAGTTCTTCAATTATCATGTTTCTTATTCTGTCTTCTGATGGAAGAGGAAAACCTGAGTGTTTAAGTTTTCCATTTATAAGAATTCCAGGAGTAACTTGAGTATATTTAAAGATTTCCTTTATGTCTTTTATATGGCTTACTTCAGCGCTGATTCCAAGCTGAGAAACAACCTTTTTTACAGTCTCCTCGAGTTTATTACAGTTAGGGCAACCAGGACCAAGAATCTTTATATCCATAAAATCCTCCTATAAAAATTTTTTTATTTATGATATCACAATCTTAAGAAATTTGCCAAATCCTCAGGACTTCTTATCGGATCAAACTTCTTATTTCCAACAGAAGGAATAATATAATCACCTTCCTTTTGTCTATGAGCAATAACTGTAAATGGAGTTATCTGGTGAACTGCTGCTTTCCCAATTAAAGAATCCCTTGATGTATATAGATTCAAAGTAAGTAGGTCAAAGTAACAAACAAGAGCCTTTACATAATAAGGTGAGAGATAGGCTGAGGCAAGATTGGAAAAAGCTTTTAATGCCGAGGTTGAGAAATTCATATATTTTTGTACATCCAGTATTGCATGTAGTTTCAATAAATTGATTATCATTATTGAGTTTGAAGAGGGATAGGGTGTATCATGAATATTTTTTTGTCTTATTGAAAGAATCTCTTCAGGAGAATCATAAAAACCACCATTTTTTTGATCCCATAGATTTTCTACTGCTAAATTAGTTAAAGTAACTGCTTTATCAATATATTTTTTTTCTGCTGTAACTTCATAAGCTGAAATCAATGCTGAAATCATATAAGCATAATCATCTATCAAAGCAGGAGTTTTTTCTTTAGTTCTATAAAAATTCTCATCAGTCAACAGATATGAAAGGGTTTTATCAATAGCAATAATAGCTTTATTTAGTAAATCTCTATCTTTAAGCACTCTCCATGCCTTAATAAATGCCTCTGCACATATCCCATTAACATAACCATAAAGTGTTTTGTCTATTTCAGGAGAAGGTCTTTGTTTTCTTCTTGCCAAAAACTTATCTTTTAGCTGTTTAATCAACTCTCTATCCCTACCAATAAGAATAAATCTTCCATCTACCATTGCCTTTCCATCTACAAGAGCTATGGTTAGAGGAGACACTTCCTCAAGTTCTCTTTCTTCCCATGTATAGTAAAAACTGTCAGCAAACTGACTTGAGCAAAAGAAACCCTCTTCTGAGAAAAGATTTTTTCTTATATAATTAATTGTCTCCATTGCTATTTCTATGTATAATGAATCTTTAAGTATATTATAGGCATCAAGAAGGTTGATAACATGCCATGCATTATCTACAGCAAGCTTTTCAAAGTGAGGAACCATCCATGCCTTATCTATACAGTATCTATGAAATCCTCCTTCAATATTGTCGTAAAGTCCGCCAAATATCATTCCCTTTAGAGTTTTTTCTATAGCATTTAAAACCCATGGTTTTTGCCTTATCCAGTATTTCCATAAAAGAAGATCAATATGGGCATATGGAGGAAACTTAGGTGTTTTTTTAAATCCTCCGTAGTCAAAATCTATCTCCTTTACAATATCCTCTTCAGGATTTTGTATTAACTCTTCCCTAATATCTGATGGAACCACTTCAATAGGTTTTATCGCATCAAATACTACCTGAGAGCGAGATAATACCTTTTCGTATTCTGTCCTAAAAAGTTCAACTGTCTTATCTATAGTTGTTTTAAAATAATCCTTTCCCTCATTCATTTTATAAACAACTCCTGAAAATGGTTTGCCATCTTTATCAAGAAAAAGATTTAATGGCCAACCACTTCCTTTTCCAATGATATAAGAAGCCTTCTGATAGATTGAGTCAATATCTGGTCTTTCATCCCTGTTAACCATAATTGGAATAAAACTTTTATTAATAGCTTCAGCTATCTCGGGATCATCAAAGAGTTCCTCTTTCATTTTTTTACAGTAACTACTCCATCTTGCAAAAATATGTAAAAAAACAGGTTTGTTCTCAACTTCTGCTTTCTTAAAAGCCTCTTTACTGTAAGGTAACCATTTAATCATTTTTGACTCCTTATCTTTTAAGTTTTACTTTTTCAATAAACTTTTTCACAAGTTCAGAATCCTTTTTTCCCTTATAAAGCTCTACTCCACTGCTTACATCAACAGCATATGGAGATACTTTTCTTATTGCTTCTTCTATGTTAAATACATTTAATCCTCCTGAAAGAATAACTTTACCATAATCTTTTGCTTTTACAGCTATATCCCAGTTAAATGTTTTTCCTGTTCCACCATACTCATCTTTACTGAAGCTGTCAAGCAAAAAAGCTGAAACTTTATATTTAGGTAAAACATCTTTAAAGGATTTGCCATCTGGAAGATTTCCTCTGTTGTCAACTCTGAAAGCCTTTATTACTTTATTGAAGTTCAGACAAAATTCTGCTGTTTCATCTCCATGCAACTGTACTGTATCAATCCCTGTGAGGGCTATTATTTCTTTAATATTTTCTAATTTTTCATTTACAAAAACACCAACTAAATTTACAAAGGGTGGTAACAATTTAATTATCTCCTTTGCCTTCTTAGGCTCTATATATCTTGGACTTTTTTTATAAAAAATAAACCCTAAAGCATCAGCTCCGCATTCAATAGCCCATAAGGCATCTTCAATATTTGTAATACCGCAAATTTTAACTCTTATCATTAAATTTTCATCAATATCATCTTTGATTTTTCATCAAACTCCCGAGTTACTTTAACATCAGTAATTTCCATTAATATACACTCAAGAATGAGAAAAACTTCAGGATTTTCTCTTAAACATCCCATTTTAACAATGTCTTCTCTGGCATAAACTCCATGTAAATGTACTTTTGGTTCGTCATTATGCCAGAAAATTGTTCCAATTGCTACTGTTTCATTGTTTCCCTCTATTTTACGCCATATTGGACGAGGAGGGAGACTGTCTTCTTCTGGTCCAACAACAAATCTTCCTCCTTTAATTCCTCCAATTAGCCAAAAAATGGCAGAATAAATCTTTTCTTTTTTCGCAAGCTCTGTAAGCTCATTTAGGGGATTTTCTCCTTCTTCAAACTTTATTACAAATATTCTACCAGTATTTCCAGTTTGATATTTCATTTTTGAGCCCCCTAAAAATTTTTAAAACTCTTTCCTATTTTATCGTATACCATTTGAGGAGAAATATCTTTCATGCATTTTTGTTCATGACAGAATTTTTTAAAACAAGGACTGCAAAATAACTCTGATTTTATAACGATGTGTCCTTCGCCAAATGGTCCAGTTCTTGAAGGATCAGTAGGTCCAAAAAGAGCTACAACCTTTTTACCACAGGCTACAGCAAGATGCATTGTTCCTGTATCAGGTGTTATGACAAAAAGAGATTTTCTAAAAACCGAGATTAACTCAGTAAGAGTTGTCTTTCCTGCTACAGAT
Source organism: Thermodesulfovibrio sp. (assembly GCA_025060075.1). Classification (GTDB taxonomy): domain Bacteria; phylum Nitrospirota; class Thermodesulfovibrionia; order Thermodesulfovibrionales; family Thermodesulfovibrionaceae; genus Thermodesulfovibrio. The sequence goes on along the minus strand of JANXCZ010000004.1, from coordinate 2,013 downwards.
TTTGCCTTACCTTTTGTGTATTCTTCGATTTTAATAGCATTAGCTTCATCACTTTTTGAGCCAACGATTAAAAAATTGTAAGGCAACATATTTATAAGTTCAACGAAATATAACAGGGGCCAGTTTTTTGACTGCCATCTTGCTGAAGGAATTATTACAACAAAATTTTCAAAATCCCTTAGCCATGATGGTTCTTTTGACTCTGGTAGAGGAAACTTTATTGAATTAACTTTAGAGCCAAGTTTTTTAGCTATCTCAAGATATCTTAAAACTGCATGTTTATTAATTGGAACTGAAAATTTTCTGTTATAAAAAATGAAGCTAAACTCTCTTGCCTGACTAAATCCAATTTTAATTGGTGATTTACTAAGCCATGTAATAATACCACTTCTTAGAAGTCCCTGAAGATCAATAACTAAGTCAAATTTTTCATTTTGTAATTCTTTGCCTATACTAAAAAGTTCTCTGATTGTATAGGGAAAATTTTTTATTGATTTCCATCTGTTTTTATCAACTACAAAGACTTTTCCTATCATTGGGTGATTACTTAAAAGTTCCTCAAATCCTTTAGCAACAACCCATGAGACCTCAACAGATGGGAAACTTTCTTTTAAAGCATTCAAAAAAGGAAGTGAATGAACAATGTCACCAAGAGAGCTTGGTTTAACAACAAGAATTTTTTCATTACCTTTAAGCATTCATATCCCTTTTTATGATTTCTACAACTTCTTTTAAATCCCTTGCATCTTTGTTAATTAAAATACCCTTTGCACCAATCATATGAGCTAATTGCATGTCTATATCTTTGTCTCCAACTACATATGATTTTTTAAAATCAATTCCATATTTATAACGAGCTATTAAAGGCATTCCTGGGTTTGGTTTTCTGCAAAAACATCTATCATCAGGATGATGGGGACAGTAAAAGAAATCATCAAATCCATATTTGTCAATAAAAAATTGATTAACTTCCCTTACAAAATCCTCCTTTATTATTCCTCTTGCAATTCCAGATTGATTAGTAACACCAATAAGAAGAAAACCAAGCTTTTTTAACTCATTTAATCTTTCAATATGAGGGAAAACTTCAAAATCCTCCCATCTGTTTAGATAGTGAGCATCTCTACAGAGAGTGCCATCTCTATCAAAAAAAACAGCCTTTTTTAAAGGAATAATCTCATTCAAAACATTCCATACATCATCAACTTCAATAGATTTCATACACTTTATATCTGAACATCTACTTTTAAAGCAAGGACTACAGTCTACCTGAGCTCTTATTACTTTACCTGCAAATTTAGGAGGCCCTGTAAGCTCTGGAGAGGTTGAACCAAAAATTGCAACAAGAGGAACTCCTAAGGCATAACCAAGATGCATAATTCCAGAATCATTACATAAAAGGAGATCACATTCTGAAAGAAGGCAGATTAAATCTTTTAAAGAAGTTTTACCAATAAAGTTATAAATACCTAAGTTTTCTATTTCATTCTTTATTTCTAAGTCTTCTCCAGGACTTCCAAAAAATATAACAGAACCATGCTCTGTAGCAAATCTTTTAGAGATTTCAATAAACTTTTGAGCATCCCATCTTTTTGTATCTCCATATTTTGCTCCTGGAGAGATGGCAAGAATTGGTCTTTTAAGATTTTTTAGTTCTACTCTTGCAGATATTCTCTCTTCTAAAGGAGGGTTTATCCAAGGATATTCTGGTAATAAAGAAGGATTAAATCTTTTCGGAATCTCAAAAAAGTAATCAATATGATGAATCTTTCTGTCTTCTGCATGATATGGCACAGGATGAGTCAAAAAAATTCCTCTCATGTCTCTGTTCCAACCAACTCTCTCAGGAATCCCTGCTAAGGTTGTTATTAATGCAGCATCTAAAGCATTCTGAAGTAGATAGGCTCTTTTGAATTTTTTGCTTTTTAATTCTTTAATCGTTTTTATCTTACCTGTAAAGCCCTGTTTGTAAATAATTATCTCATCAATAGATTTTTCCCATATAAATAAATC
>JANXCZ010000085.1 GCA_025060075.1 Thermodesulfovibrio sp. | reverse complement strand
TCACAATCCTTATTTATAAATTCAGCAAATCTTTGATTACAGTAAAATATTGTGCCATCGGGCTTTAAAAAAACAACTAAATCTAAGATAGAGTCAAATACTTGTTGCCAATCGGGAAAACTATCTTTTTCTATCATAATTATTAATAATTTTTATATTATCAAACTATCCATCGTGGAAACAATTAATTTTAAGGGTAGACATCTAATTATGATTACAAAATGGACATATAAAGTTTTTCAAAAAAATTAATATTTGAAACTATAATCAATAAGCTTATAAAAGGGCATTACAATGAGCTCAGTGTGATTTATTCTTACCTTTTCATAAAGAGAAAGATTTATAACTAAAGCCTGAGAAGGTGAATATCTTTCAATAAAGCTTCTTAATGGGCGAGTTATCTCATGAGTTTTTAACTTTCTGTATTTTACTTCCACAGGTATAAAGGAAATCCCTGTATCAATGACAAAATCTATCTCTGCCTTATCTTTTGTCCTCCAGAAATGAATCTTATAGTTTGTATTTTTAATTTTCTCAAGTATACTTAAATAAACAAAGTTTTGAAAAATAAAGCCATAGTCTCTTAATCTGCCAAACTCTCCTATGGAAAAATTTCTTAATCCAAGGTCATAGAAATAATAAATTGGAGATTTGCTTAATTCTTTTCTGATATTTCTAAAAAATGGAGTAATTTTTGAAACTATAAAGGTTTTCTCAAGATACCATAGATAATCCTTTAAGGTTTTTGTTGAAAGTCCAACTGTATTAGACAACTCAGTTAAATTTGTTATCTTGCCTACAGAGTCAGCGAGAATCTTGACAAGTTTGCTAAATTCAGATAGTTTTTGAATTCTCAGGAGAAAGTATATGTCCCTTTCAACATAGCTTTGATAAATTTCATTGATTAAACTAAGCTTTTCAGACAACTCTTCCTCAAGAACAACCCTTGGATAACCACCAAAGTTCAAATATTCTTCAAGTAGCATCAGAGATTTTGTTCTTTCTGTCTCAAAGTAGTCAATAATTCTATTTTCATATTTATAATCTGTCTTGTAATTTACAAATTCCTCAAAGCTTAGCGTTAAAAGTTCAAAGACTCTTTTTCTTCCTGTTAAAGATTCACTAATTTTCTCCTTTAATTCAACACTTCCTGAGCCTGAAACAATAAACTTATAAGGAAGTCCCATGTCATATATGCCCTTAAGAAACAAGCCTGCGTCTTCCCTTCGCTGTATCTCATCAATAAAAACATATCCTCTGTTTTTTCCAAATTCAAGCTCAATACGCCTAAGCAGAGATGCCTGGGAGCTAAAGTGTTCTTTGTCATATTCAATATCAAGATTAAAAAAAAGAGTTCTTTCACCGTTTCTTTTGAGTTCCTCCTCAATAATTTTCATTAAAGTTGTTTTTCCAGCCTGTCTTGGACCTATAATAATTGTTATCTCTGGCTTGGCAAGATGCTGTCTTAATTGATTAAGAAGCTTTCTTTTTATCATGTTTTAATTTTAGCACGAGAAAATTAAAAAAGCAATATCAAAATTCTCGGATTAAATTGATTATCCTACCCACCACCACGGAATCGCTATTATCTTTGAATGAAGCCATTTAATAGCGTTACCTGCGTGAATTAAGATACCTCTAATAGTGTCGGGATGTTCTTCAATGAAATAAAGAAGATTTTTAAATAGTGAATCTTAGGATCAAAATGCTCAGGCACACTTCTTCCGTCTCCCTCTGTGATTATTCTGTAGGCCTTTTCATGGTCAAAGACTGGTTTGTAAGGTCTTTGGCTTCTTAAAGCATCATATATATCAATAATTGTTACTATTCTTGCCTAAAGAGCTATGCTTTCTTTCTCTTGATGATAAATCTTTACCAATATTTGATTCTCCTTTATGATCCATAAGTGGTGAGGCAAATAGAACAATGCCCTTTTCATCAACCACAAAAACGCTTGTAAAATAGGGATTTCTGGAATGGAAATTTTCTATTATTAGGAGAAAAAGTTTTCACAATATTTTTAAACTTTCTTTCTCTTATCAACTATCCTCACAGCCTTACCTAAAAGTCACAGAATTGTTTCTTTTGGAAATAAAATCTAAAATCATATTAATCTTTTTTGTCAAGAACTTCTCTGATTTTTCTTGAAAGGGCTTCTATGCTGAAGGGTTTCTGAATGAAGTTTATACCTTTTTCAAGAATTCCATGCTTAGAGACAACATTATCTGTATAGCCAGACATATATAAAACTTTTACATCCGGTCTGTAGTTTTTTATTTTATCTATTAGCTTTCTTCCACTTATTCCTGGCATTACAACATCACAAATTATAAGATCTATTGGTTTGTCATAAAATTGAGCTAAAAATAAAGCTACATCCTGATTATTTGCTTCAAGTGTTTTATATCCAAGCCTCTTAAGCATCTCAAGAACTGTTGCTCTTACTTTTTCATCATCATCTACAACTAAAACTGTCTCATCTCCTCTCAAAAGCTTTCCCTCTGATCTTTCTAAAATCTCTGCTTCAACCTCTTCAGTTAATCTTGGAAGATATATTGTAAAGGTTGAACCTTTCATAGGCTTGCTTTTTACTAAGATATGACCATTATGTTGTTTTACAATACCATATACTGTAGAAAGACCCAGCCCTGTGCCATCTTCTTTAGTTGAAAAGAAAGGCTCAAAAATTCTATCTTTTATCTCATCAGAGATCCCAACTCCTGTATCTGTTATTGACAACATAACATATTTGCCTGCTTTTACATCTGGATGTTTTTTTGCAAACTCCTCATCAATTTCAACATTAGCTGTTTCAACTGTAAGTATGCCACCTTGAGGCATAGCATCTCTTGCATTTACTAAAAGATTAACAATGGCATTTTCTATTTGATGGAGATCTGCCTTTACTAATCCTATATCCTTTGAAAGATTTAAACTTAAAACTATATCTTCACCAATCATTCTTTTAATCATCTCTTCCATACTTCTAATTAAATCGTTAATATTAATAACTCTCAAATCTAAAATTTGTTTTCTGCAGAAAGCAAGCATTTGTTGTATTAGCTTTTCTGCTTTTTCAGCTGAAAATAAAATATTTTCAAGATATCTCTTAAGGGGCTCATTTTCTGAAAGTTTTAAAAGAGAAAGCTGCGTAAATCC
>JANXCZ010000068.1 GCA_025060075.1 Thermodesulfovibrio sp. | reverse complement strand
AACAATGCGCCGAATTATAAAAAATCTTCTTAAACAACTTGGATTTGAAAATATTGATGAAGCAGAAAACGGAGAAGATGCATTAAGAAAGCTAAGAAGCACAGAATATGGACTTATAATCTCAGATTGGAACATGCCGGTGATGGAAGGAATAGAACTTTTAAGACAAGTGAGAAATGATCCTACACTAAAAGATATACCCTTTTTAATGGTAACAGCTGAAGCTGAAAAGGAGAAAGTTATTGAGGCAATAAAGGCAGGTGTGGATAACTATATAGTAAAACCTTTTACTGGAGAAGTTTTAAAGGAAAAACTTGAAAAGATTGCTCAGAAAAGACCCTCTCTTAAAGGAGGACAGTAATGGCTGATGAGATGGATGAGATAATAAACGAATTTATTATAGAAGCAGAAGAAATACTTGAACAACTTGATCCTCTCTTTGTTGAACTTGAACATAAAAAAGACCCTGAGATTGTAAATGAAATATTCAGAGGAATGCATACCTTAAAGGGAGCTGCTGGATTTCTTGGTTTTCAAAATATAGTTGATGTTGCCCACAAAGCAGAAACCATTCTAAAAAAAGTAAGAGAAGGTGAGATACCTTTTTCTGCAGAGATAAATGATGCTATTTTGAAAGCTGTAGATACATTAAGGATTCTAATATTAAATATTAAATTAAAAGAAGACAAAAAAGAGAATATTCAGCCAGTTTTAGATTTACTTGACAGGGCTCTTGAGAAAGCCTCTTTAAAACCTGAAAAAACTGAAGAAATTGAACAAAAAATAGAGAAAGCTGAAGTAGAAAAAGTTGAAGCTAAAGTATCAAAACCTGAAGAAGTTGTAACTCAAGCTCCAAAAGAAAAAGAAGTTGCCACACTAAGGGTTGATGTTGAAAGAATAGACAAAGTAATGGACCTTGCAGGAGAGATAGTTCTTGCCCGTAACAGATTACTTAATCTTGTAAGTAAACTTGAGGCAAAATATAGCGGAGATGAACACATAGAAGGACTTGTAGAGACCACTTCGTTTCTTGACAGAGTTACTTCAGATTTACAACTTGCAGTTATGAAGATGAGAATGCAGCCACTGCAGAAAGTTTTTGTAAAGTTTCCAAGGATGGTAAGAGACCTTGCAAGAACACTTGGTAAAGAAGTTGATCTTGAAATTATTGGTGAAGATACCGAGGTTGACAAATCAGTCATTGAGCATATTGGAGACCCCCTTGTTCATATAATAAGAAACTCAATAGATCATGGAATAGAGTTTCCTAATGAGAGAGTTTCAAAAGGAAAGTCTCCAAAAGGCAAGATTGTAATAAATGCTTATCAAAAGGGAACTCAAATTGTTATAGATATATCTGATGATGGAAGAGGCATAGATATTGAAGCTGTTAAGGCAAAGGCAATCACAAAGGGACTTATTACTTTAGAAGAAGCTGAAAAGATGTCTGAAGAATCAATAATAAATTTAATATTTCTTCCTGGATTCTCTACAAAGGATGTCTCTACAGAACTAAGTGGCAGAGGAGTTGGAATGGATGTTGTTAAATCCAATGTAGCAAAACTTAATGGATATGTAGAGATCTTTACAGAAAAAGATAAGGGAACAACCTTTAGAATAAGCTTACCTCTTACATTAGCAATAATTCAGGCTATGATGGTTCAAGTAGGAGATGAGACCTATGCCATACCTCAGTCAATGATTGAAGAAACATTAAGAGTAAATATAGATGAAATCAAAGAAATAACAGGGCAAAAAGTTCTTACAATAAGAGACAAAGTATTACCAGTTTTCTTACTTAATGAGATCCTTGGAACTGCCACTACAACAGAGAATAAAAGAAAATATATTCTTGTAGCCGGTGTAGGAGATAAAAGATTTTGTATCTCTGTAGACTCTGTAATCGGGCAAGAAGAAATTGTTATAAAAACTATAAATGGAATTGACTCTGAAGAGTGTGGAATAATGGGAGCTACAATTACAGGAGACGGTAAAGTTGTTTTAATTCTTGATCTTGCAATACTTTCAAGAAAAGTTTTAACTGTAAAATAAATTTGAGGAGTGTCAAAATGAAACAGTACATTGGTTTTATTCTTGAAAAAAATGAATACACAGTTCCTATACTTAAGGTTCAAGAAATTATTAAACTACCTCAGATTACAAAAATGCCCGGAGTTCCTTATTATGTTGAAGGAGTTACAAATCTCCGTGGAAGAGTAATACCTATTGTAAATCTAAAGAGAATTCTTGGTATTCCAGAGGAAAACAATGGCAATAAAGTAATTGTTGTTTCATCAGGTAAGATAACATTTGGTGCATTGGTTGATGATATTACAGGTGTCATAAATATAGATGAAACAGATATTGAACCTGCAGAGGAATTTATGCAACATGGACAAAACCAGATAGAGGGAGTTGCTCGGATTAATGATAGGCTACTTGTTTTGCTTGAGCCTAAAAAACTAATTCCTTATGAGGATCAAAGCCTTTTTGAAGATGAAATAGTAGAAATTCATGATGAAGGCAACAAGGTTGAGGTCGTCAAAAAAGTTAGTGGAATTGCAGGAGAAGTTACAGTCAAAGAAATTGTGGATCCTTTAAAGTTTTATGAGGAAAAAGGCGTTTCCAAAGATGATCCAAGATATGTTCTTATTCAGGAAATAACAAATTTTATGAATATGGTTGCCCATGGAGACTACGAACAAGCCAATAAGATAATAAACAGTATAATTCAAAAAAGCCAAAGTGATTTATTTAAAGAAGTAGGAAAAGTGGCAAGAAAACTACACGAATCTTTAAAGAGTTTCAAAGAAGCACTTGATCCAAAACTAAAAGAAATAGCTATAGAAAGAATGCCAAGAGCAGTTGATCAGCTACAGATGGTTATTGATAAAACAGAAGAAGCAGCAAATAAAACAATGGAGATTGTTGAAAAATATATTTTAAAAATGGATGATTTAGCAAACCATATAAGAAATCTTCAAGGACCATCTGAAAGTGTAGAATTTCTTAGGAATTTTAAAAACTCTCTTGAAGATGACTTAACAGAGATTCTTACTACTCAATCTTTTCAAGATTTAACTGGACAAGTTCTAAAAAAGGTAATTGCTCTTGTAGGAGACCTTGAGGTAGAACTTCTTCGTCTAATAACCACTTTTGGCTTAAAGATTGAGGAAAAAGAAATCGCCAAGAGAGAAGTTGAGAAGGTCTCACAAGAAGATGTAGATGCACTACTAAAAGAGTTTGGTTTTTAAAGGAGTGTATATGATTAAAGTTTTAGTTGTAGATGACTCAGCTTTTATGAGAAAAGCTATAACTGCTATGCTTCAAGAAGACCCTGAAATAAAAGTAATAGGTACAGCAAGAGATGGAGTTGAGGCAGTTCAGATGGTACAAGACCTTAAACCAGATATTGTAACAATGGATGTAGAGATGCCGAGAATGGATGGAATAACTGCATTAAAAGAAATAATGAATAAATATCCTGTTCCTGTAATCATGGTAAGTTCTCTCACGACTGAAGGAGCAAAAGTAACTCTTGAAGCACTTGAACTTGGTGCAGTTGATTTTATTCCTAAAAATCTCTCTGAACTTTCAGTTAATATTGTCAAAATTAAAGGAATGTTAATTGAAAAAATTAAAACAATTGCTAAAAGAGGGATTGTAAAAAGAAAACCTCCAATAAGGAACCTTGAAACAAAAATTGAGACTCCTAAGATTGAGATACCAAAAACAAGAGTTTCAACAGAAAGAAAAGTTGGCATTGTTGCAATAGGCACATCTACAGGAGGGCCAAAGGCTCTTCAAGAGATTATTCCAAAACTTCCAAAAGACTTTCCTGTACCAGTTGTGATTGCTCAGCATATGCCACCAAATTTTACAAAGCCTTTTGCTGAAAGACTTGACCAGTTAAGTCAGCTTTCAGTAAAGGAAGCAGAAGAAGGTGAAGTTATAAAACCAGGATTTGTATACATAGCACCAGGAAGAGGTCATATGAGAATTAAAAGAAGAGGAATTGAAACCTTTGTCTCTATATCAGAAGATAGAGAAGAGTTTATATATCGTCCAAGTGTTGATGTTTTAATGCTATCTGTGGCAGAGTGTTATCCAGGAAGAAGTCTTGGTGTTATACTTACAGGAATGGGGAATGATGGAGCAAAGGGATGCAGAAAAATAAAGGAAACAGGTGGAAGAGTATTTGCTCAAAATGAGGAAAGTTGTGTAGTATATGGTATGCCTCGTGCCGTTATTGAAGCAGGAATAGCTGATAAAGTTATTCCTCTTGAGGAAATGGCAGGAGAAATAATAAACGCTGTATAGGAGAAAGTCTTGCAAGAAGAAATCATAGAAAAAATAGTTTTTAAAACAGTTGATATTCCCTCTTTACCGCCTATTGCTATGAAGGTTATGAACCTTATTCAAGATGACTACGCTTCTTTAAAGGCTCTTGAGGAAATAATCTCTCGGGATCAAGGATTTGCCACAAGACTTTTAAGAATAGCAAACTCTCCTTACTATGGTCGTGACAGAAAAATTGAAAATATTCCCCAGGCTTTACTCCTTATAGGTTTTGAAACTCTTAAATCCCTTGTTATAGCTACTTCATTAAGAGATTTACACAGACGCTTTGGAATATTTGAACAAAGACTTTGGGAGCACAGTCTGGGAGTAGCTCTTTGTTCAAGTTTACTTGCTATGGTAACCCATAGTGAAACATCAGATGATGCCTTAGTATGTGGATTAATTCATGATGTGGGTAAAACAGTTATAAACAACTCTATGCCAGAGGTATATAATCAAATATATGAAAGAGTATACAAAGAAGGACGCTCAATAATAGAGATTGAAGAGGAAAAACTGGGATTTAATCATACAGTTATAGGTAGTCTTATTGCAAAAAAATGGAAGCTTCCTGAAAAATTAGAAATGGTGATAACCTATCATCATACCTACCCATATCCACAACATGAAGATCAGGCATTTGCTGATATATGTAACATTGTAAGAGTTGCAGACCAGATATGTCTTAATCTTGGAATTGGTTTAAAAGAGCCTCTTGCCACTAAGATAGACCATGAGTCTCTTGGAATTACTGAAGAAACCTTAAATGAGCTTATTGGACTATTTAAGACAAAATTTGAGAAACAAAAAGAGTTTTTACTAAGTTAGATGGCAGCAGAGGAAAAAATAGACCCATTAGTTCCTTACAGAGGAGTAAGACCCATAAAGGAAGGTTCTGTTTTTGCAAAGTATAAAATTAGAAAAAAGATTAAAAAAAGTAAGGAAACTGAAAAAGAAACTCCATCACCAAATAAAAAATCTCAAGAACAAATAATAGATATAGAAGCATAAAATTCCAGTTAGGAAGATTTTTCCTACTTAGAAGAGCTTCAACTCAGAAAAAATCATTGAAATTCAAAAATTTTTTATTGGCATAATCATTGCTTTCTTATTTTATAAAAAAGGAGAAAGTGAAGATGTACAAGGGAATTTACATAACAATGACTGGAATGAACATGAGGGAGAATGAGCTTTCAGCTATCTCCAACAATCTTGCCAATATTAATACAACAGGTTACAAAAGACAAAGTTTTATAAGCAAACTTTATCCTCTTCTTTCGGGAAGACCTCCTGAACCAAATGCTATATATCAAGATGCAAGAGCTCAAACTTACTTTGGAGGTCAATACATTGATACATCTCAAGGTAGCTTAAGACAAACTCATAATCCATTTGATATTGGGATTCAAGGTGAAGGATTCTTTGCAGTAAGAAAAGGAGACAAGATTTTTTATACCAGAGAGGGTTCTTTTACAAGAGATAAAGAAAACTATCTTGTAACACAAGCAGGATTAAGAGTTCTTGATGAAAATAACAATCCAATATTAGTAGATGGTACAAAGGTAGATTTTAGTAAAGATGGAAACATCTTAGTTGATGGAAATCCTGTTGGAAGATTAAAGCTTGTAAAACTAAATAATATTAGACATGTGGGAGAATCCCTTTATGATGGAGAAGAAGCAGGGCAGGCAGAAGGCCAGATTTTACAAGGTTGGATAGAAAACTCAAATGTAAATCCATTAAGTGAGATGGTTCAAATGATTCAAGCCATAAGAAACTTTGAGTTTATCCAAAGGGCAACAAGAAACTTTGATGAGCTTGCCCAAAGAGCAGTAAGTGAAATTGCAAGAATATAAAGGAGGTAAACTATGTTAAGATCTCTTTTTACAGCATCAACAGGAATGTATGCACAACAACTAAACCTTGATGTTATATCCCATAATCTCGCAAACATCAATACCACAGGATTTAAAAAATCAAGAGCAGAGTTTCAGGATTTGCTATATCAGAATATTATTAATCCGGGAGCTCCATCTGATGATGGAACTCAGTATCCCTCTGGAATTCAAGTTGGACTTGGTGTAAGACCTGTAGCTGTAGCAAAGTTTTTTACTACAGGAGATCTCATAAACACAGGAAATGACCTTGATTTAGCAATTGATGGAGATGGATTCTTTCAGGTAAGTCTTCCAGATGGAACAATTGCCTATACAAGAGCAGGAAACTTTAGGATTGACAGAGATGGAAGAATTGTAACAAATGATGGCTATCCAATTGAACCTGGTATAACAGTCCCAGCAGATGCAATAAAGATAACAATTGGTGCTGACGGAACTGTGACAGTCTTACAACCTGGAACTGTTGCACCTGTGCAGATTGGAACTATTGAACTTGCAAGATTTATTAATCCAGGAGGACTTCAGGCAATTGGTAAAAATCTTTTCCTTGAAACAGATGCCTCTGGAACTCCAACAACTGGAGCTCCTGGAACTGAAGGAAGAGGAAGAATCGTTCAAGGTTTCTTAGAGATGTCCAATGTAAATGTGGTTGAAGAGCTTGCTAATATGATAATTGCTCAAAGAGCCTTTGATATTAACTCTAAGGCTGTACAGACATCTGATGAGATGTTACAAACAGTAGCAGCACTTAAAAGATAAACTAAGAAGAATCTTATGAAAAGAAGAGTGTTTTTAATATCTTTAATCATTAGTTTAAATTTTACTTTTTCTTGTTATGTTTTTGCTTTTGATAAAAATTTACTTTCTAATCTTCTTGCAAATGAGCTAAAAAAATCGCCTATTGCTACAGAAGTTCTTATCGGACAGATAAAGTTTATAGGATATGAACCTAAGGAAAAATGCATCCCTGAAAACCTAAAAATTCGCGAGATTAAAAGACCAAGCTCAGTAGAGTTTACCTTTAAATGCGGCAGTAGCCACTACAGAGCAGTTTCAAATTATGAAGTCTTAACTAAGGTATATGTCAATCAAATACCTCTCAAAAAAGGTGAGATAATCACTGAAGAAAAGATAATGGAAATAAAATATCCATTAAGTAAACTTCCTACTGGAGCGATTACAGACAAAGATTTGATATTAGGAAAAGTCGTCAAAAAAACTCTTGTCAAGGGACTGATAATAAAAGAAGATTATCTTTACAGTGATATTCCTGTAAAAAAAGGTAGCATAGTAAATGTAATAGTAGATACAGGACAAGTCATGATAGTAACGGAAGGTGTTCTAAAAGTTGACGCTACAGTCGGTGAAAAGGTTCGTGTACAATGTCTTGCGACTGGCAAAGAAATTGCAGGCAAATTAATTGAAAAAGATAAAGTGAGGGTATCGCTATGAAAAAATTAATTTTATTAAGTATTTTTATATTCTTTCTTATTTCATGTTCCTCTGAACTCAAAGAAATAAGAGAGATTAAAGAGGCAGGAATGCCTCCAAAGTACTATCCAGAAATCTCTCAAGCTCAAACTAAAACCGAAGGTTCTTTATGGACAAACAGAGCCTCTCTTTATGAAGACAAAAAAGCTCGTAGAGTAAATGACCTTGTAACCATAATAATAAATGAGTCTACTTCAGCTAAAAAAACTGCATCAACTACTGCATCAAGAAACTCTTCAACAGACTATGGATTCGATACATTCTTTGGAATGAATACAGACTTTAATATTCAAAATCTTCCAATTATAAATGGCTTTTACAAAGCAGGAAATGTTTTCTCCCCCTCAGTAAAGGGCTCTGCAACAAGTAACTTTAAAGGAAGTGGAGATACGGCAAGAACAGGAAATATAATAGGAACAATTACTGCTAAGGTGGTTGAAGTATTACCAAACGGAAATCTGGTCATTGAATCAAGAAAGGAGATTATTGTAAATAATGAAAAGGAAATTCTGGTTTTAAGAGGAATAATAAGGCCAGATGATATAAGTCAAAATAATACAGTTCTAAGTCAGTATGTGGCAGATGCGCAAATATATCTTGTAGGTGAAGGAAGTATTGGAGACAAACAGTCTCAGGGATGGCTTGTAAGATTTCTTGATAAAATCTGGCCCTTTTAGAGGAGGTACAAGATATGAGGTTTTTATTCAAAAATATTTTAGCCTTAATTCTTTTGTTTTTCCTTACAACAAATTCCTATGCCGAGAGAATAAAGGATATAGCTAATTGGTCAGGAATTAGAGAAAATCAGCTTGTAGGTTATGGACTTGTAGTAGGATTAAACGGAACAGGCGACAAAGACGGAACATATCTTTATCAACCAATTGCAAATATGTTAAGCAGAATGGGAATTACTGTAAATGTTAGAGATCTAAAGGGAAAAGTTAAAAATGTAGCTGCAGTAATGGTTACTGCAAAGCTTCCTACTAATGTAAAACCTGGAACAAAAATAGATGTCCAAGTATCTTCAATAGGAGATGCCAAATCCCTTCAAGGAGGAACTCTTTTACTTACTCCACTTTTAGGACCTGATGGTGAGGTATATGCCTTAGCTCAAGGACCAATATCAATTGGTGGATTTATAGCTGCAGGAAGAGCAGCCCAGACAGTTAAAAATCATCAAAATGTTGGTTACATTCCAGAGGGAGCTATTGTAGAAAAAAGCGTTCCTGTTAATCTTAATACAAAGAGTGAACTTCAACTTCTTTTACAGTTTCCAGATATAACTACTGCTAAAAATATAGCGGAAAAAATAAATGAAGTTTTTAAATCTTCAATTGCAAAAGCTTTAGATCCATCAACAATATCAATCATTGTTCCATCAAATTACAGAGGAAATGTAGTTGATTTCATGGCTGAAGTAGAAAGAATTGAAGTTTATACTGATGTTCCTGCCCGTGTAGTTATAAATGAAAGAACAGGCACAGTTGTTATTGGTTCTAACGTAAGAATATCACCAGTTGCTCTTGCTCATGGTGGTTTAACAATTACAATAAAAGAAACACCTGAAGTAATTCAGCCTCCTACGTTGGCTCCAAGAGGAGCAACAACACAGTCTGTTCCAAGAACAGAAATAAAAGCAGAGGAAAAACAAGCATCTCTTGTTGAAGTCAAGGGTTCAACAGTCGGAGAACTTGTCCGTGCATTGAATGCTCTGGGAGTTACTCCTAAGGATCTAATATCAATACTTCAAGCCCTTAAAACATCAGGTGCTTTAAAGGCTGATTTAGTATTAATGTGAGGTAAAAATGATAGAAAAAGTTAATGCAGATAAATTTAATAATTCAATAGAAACAAGAGAGCTTTCAAAAAAGATAGAAACATTATTTCTTACTGAGCTTTTAAAGGTTATGTTAGCAAATACTTCCTTTTATGAGGGAAGAACATCTTCTACTTACATGACTGCCATTGTCCCTCAAATAGCAGAGATGATGGCTGAAAGGGATATAGGCATCGGAAGATTCTTAACAGAAAATAATAACTTCCTAAACAGCATTTCAAAAAACCAAAAGATTGAATTAAAACCAAGCTTAGACAAGGAAGAAAAAGACAAAAAATTTAATCTACAAAATAAAATTTCTTTGCCTGTATTAGGTAAAATAACATCATACTTTGGATTAAGAACTGATCCAATAGATGGAAAGCTAAAACATCATAATGGAATAGATATAGCAGTTCCTGAAGGTACAGAAATTAGACCTGTCTTATCTGGAAAGGTTGTCTACTCTGGTTATAGTGAAACATATGGAAACTTTGTTTTAGTAGAGCATGAAAATGGAATTCAGACATTATATGCCCATAACTCAAAAAATCTTGTTAAAACAGGAGATAACGTGTCTCCTCAGACAGTGATTGCTCTTTCAGGTTCAACTGGAAGAACAACTGGTCCTCATCTACATTTTGAAGTAAGAAAAGAGGGAAAACCTATAAATCCTTTTACAGCATTAAAATATTACCAAAAAGCGACGATTATATAAGCAAACTTAAGAAGGAGGTGTTATAAATGATAGGTGGACCAATAAGAATAGATGGCATAGCACCAAATACACAGATAGCTCCGGAAAAATCTCACGGTAAAGCTCCTGAAAGAAGCGAAGAGGTTCTTACAAAAGATCAAGTTACATTATCTGAAGCAGCTAAAAATATAGCAAGATTAATGGTAGAAGTAAGCAACTTACCTGATATAAGAACAGACAGAGTAGAAGAACTTAAAAATGCTATAAACTCAGGTACATATGAAATAAGAGGAAGTGAAATTGCTGGAAAAATAATTAAGGAGGCTTTAGTTGACAAGCTTGTATAAAGAGCTCATAGAAATTCTTAAAGAAGAAAAGGCTCTACTTGAAACTTTATTTAGAATAGTATCTGAGGAAAGAGATGCTATTGTTGGACTTAACTCTGTAGAGCTTGAAAAAGTTTTAACAGAAAAACAACAAATTCTTACCAAGCTTTCTTTATGGGAAGAGGAAAGAATAAAGCTTCTTAAAAAAAATGGTATGGAAAATATGAGTCTTTCTGAAATTATAAACAATACAAAAAATGAATCTCCTGAAATAAGACATTTAAATGAGCTTTATCATACCATGAAAACCATATTAGATGCCATCTCAGAGATTCAAAGAATAAATGAACAACTTATTGATCGTTCCATTGTCCATATAGCAACTGCAATCAAATTTCTTGAGACCTTTGGTATTAAAGCAAAAGAGAATCTTTCAATGGAGGCATAAATGAGCCTTACAGCTCTCTTTGACATTGGGAAAACAGGAGTTCTCACCTATCAGAAAGCTCTTGAGGTTGTCTCTCACAACATAGCAAATGCCTCTACAGAGGGATATTCAAGACAAGATGTGATTTTTCAGAACATGCCATCAAGTACTGCAAGCATTGCAGGAGTTGGTGGAAGAGGAGTAAAAATTGTTGACATAAGAAGGATGTATGACTCTTTTATAGAGCTTCAGCTTAAAACAGAAAGTTCAAATCTTGCCTATTGGGATGTAGTATACAATGGAATGCTTAGATTAGAACATATCTTTAATGAAGCCTCTGATATTGCTCTTAGTAACTCCATAAATGATTTTTTTAATGCTTGGCAAGAGTTAAGCCAAAATCCATCAGGAACAGCGGAAAGAGCTCTTCTTATTGATAAGGCAAACTATCTAGCTGAAAGATTAAATCTCTCATATAAATCTTTAATTGATGAAAGACAAGAAATATATAACGATACACGAAATCTTATTGACCAGATAAATAAATATGTTAATCAAATAAACGAGCTTAATGAAAAGATTGCAGCAAGTCCCGGTTCTCTTGATGCTAAAGACCAAAGGGAAAACATCGTAAAAAGACTTAATGACATCGTACAAATAACATATTTTGAGGACAATGCAGGAAGATACTCTATATTACTTGGTGGAATGCCTATGGTTGATGGAGGAAGGGTTTATCATTTAAATGTTGGACTTGACATGAATCAAAATATGAGATTTACTATTGAGACTGTTTCAGGAAGTATTGATGTTACAAATTTAATTTATGGTGGAAAGTTAAAGGCAGAGATAGACCTTAGAGATTCTACCATTCCTGAGTATATGAATAAACTCAATATGCTTGTATTTGACTTAACAGAGGCAGTAAATGCTCAACATAGAAGAGGCTATGGACTTGATGGCTCAACTGGAAATAACTTTTTCGGGCAACTCTATGATTTAAATATTATATCTCCTCCAATATCTCCATACTCTGACATAATTTTTAAAATTAACAATATAAATGCAAATACATACAATGAATATCAAATTCAGTTTGATGGTACAAACTGGACAGTAACAGACAACACAACATCCTCTTTTGTAACTCTTACAGTAACTTCATGGACAGATGGAACAGACACATACTATAAATTAAGCTTCAATGGTATAGAAATTACAATAAAAAATCCTGATAACAATCTTAACTTCAACTTTCAAATAAAGCAACATTCTGCATTATTATTCAATGTTGCAATAACAGATATTCAAAAAATAGCTGCCGCTAAAAATAATCCTAATGATCCAAACAGTGGAGTAATGGATAATGAAAACGCAAGAGCAATATATTCACTGATAAACAGCAGGATTATTGGAAATGCAACTGCAGTAGATTTTTACAGAGAGATAGTTTCTGAAGTAGGAGTTTACTCATTAAGTGCTAAAACACAAAAAAGCTTCCAACAGGCTCTTGTTGAAGAAATGGAAAAAAGAAGACAGAGCTTATCTGGTGTAAGTTTGGATGAGGAAGCAATCAATCTCATAAAATACCAAAAAATGTATGAAGCATCAGCCCGAGTAATAAGAGTTGCTAATGAAATACTGACAACTTTATTTGATATGGTAAGTTAAAAATTAAATATGGAGGTAAAAAATGAAAATTACAACCGGATTTTTATATAAAACTTTTATAAATGACATGAATAAACATATAGAGGAAATGTTTAAATATCAAAAACAACTTTCAACAGGTAAAAGGATTCTTTCTCCAAGTGATGATCCTGTAGCTATTTCACGAATAGTCAAATATAATACGGAAATCTCTGCTCTTATCGAATACGCAAGAGTGATTGATGTAGCAAAGATTTATAACTCTTCTATTGAAACCGCAATCAATGATCTGAAAAATATGATAATAAAAGCAAAAGAGCATTCTGTAAATGGTTCAACCGATACACTTTCTGCTACAAATAGAGTTGCATTGGCACAAGAAGTTGATACCTTAATTCAGCGCAGTATTGAAACAATAAATACTAAAGTATCAGGTAGATATGTATTTGGTGGCTATAAAGCTGATAATCCACCTGTTAATACATCAACAGGTATTTATGAGTCTGATACAAATCTTCAATATCTTGATATAAGCTTCTTTCTTGATGTTGCAGTAAATCTTCCTGCAACAGAGTTCTTTACATATCAAGTTGACGCCTCTGATCCTTACAGAGATATAAAGGTTTTTACGCCCTATAATCAGACAGTTACAATCTTAGGAACACAGCTACATGATGTAGATCCTTTTTCTGCTTTACTTATGAGACAGCCTTCAACTGGAGCAATAAATGATCCATTAGTAACAGTTACGGCTAATGGAGGAACTCTATCAATAAAACTTGGAGAAAATGAATCAATATCCGTTACAATTTCTCAAGGATCATCTCTTAATGATATAAAAGATGCTATAAACTCTCAAGCTGGTAATTATGTTAAAGCATGGGTGGTAAATGTAAAGAAAAATCCTACTGATCCCGATGACTATAGAATTGTAATAAACAGTGTGCCTAATGGAAAGTCTGATAAAATAAGAATTAACGTGAATACACAAGATAATCCTGATACAGGACTTAATCTCCTTTCATATAATCCTGAAGCTGGCTTTTCAGCCATGAGCCTTGAAGGAAACATAAATGGCTATAACTACATAACAGATCCAAATGATCCAAACTACTACAGTTTTAATAATAACTATCTTAATGAAAACTACTATATTAGAGCTCTTCATTTTCTTAAAGTTGCTCTCCTAAATAATGATCAAGGAAGAATTCAGAAAGCAGTAGACTACTTTGACAAAATTGCAGAAAAACTTTACAGACAGCAATCAATAATAGGAGCAAGACTTAATAAAATTGAAACTACCACTTATTATAATCTTGAATTAAAAACAAACACAAATCAAAGTCTTTCAAATGACCAAGATGCTGATGCTCTTGAGGCTATCTCAAAACTTAATCAAAGAATGACAGTTCTTCAAGCAATGAGAGTTACTCTTACTAACTTCTTTGGTAGTAATCTCTTTGATTTTTTAAAATGATTTTTTGTTATCATAAAGCATAACTATTTTTGGAGATTCACAATTGCTGATTCTTACACGAAAGACAGGACAGTCAATAAGAATAGGTGAAGATATTATTGTAAAAATTGTGGAGGTTGATGGCTCACAAGTTAAAGTTGGAATTGAAGCTCCAAAGGGAGTAATAATCCTCAGAGAAGAACTCTATGAAAAGCTTAAAGAAAGCAATATAGAAGCATTAAAAACAGCAAAAGAATTAAAAATTGATGATTTGATAAAAAAAACCAAAGCTTCTTCCTCTAATCCCGAGATAAAAAATCCTATAGAATCTCATAACACAGGAGAATACCATGATAACAATTAAATCTGAGAGATTTGGTGAGCTTCATATTGATGAAAATGAAGTAATATTCTTTCCCTTTGGTATTCCTGGAGTTCCATTTAATAGATTTATAATAAAAGACCTCATTGGACCAGTAAAGTGGCTTATTTCCATAGATGATACTGATGTTGCCATGCTTATTGTATCGCCTTTTCAGTATTTTCCAAACTATGGATTTGAACTAAGTGATGAGATTGTCTCTGTTTTAGAGGCTAAATCCGAAGATGAGCTTGAAATATATGTATCATTGCTTAAATATAATGATGAAGGTGTGGCTGCCAATCTTAAGTCACCATTTGTTATTAACAAGATAAAAAAAATAGGAGTTCAAATCCTTCTTGAAGATGAAAGATACAGCTTTAAGGAACCTATCAAAAAATGAATATGTTATAATAGATAGCTAAATGAAAGTATGGAAAGCAAAGGGAAAGATTGAGCTTGACTTTAATGGATATCATTTTAATATTAAACCAGGTGATAAACTTCTCTTTGCAGATGATGTATTTAATCATTTACCAGAAAATGTAAAAGCTGCATTTGAACAGGCTCATAGTGTTATCCCTCCTTTTTACAA
This sequence comes from Thermodesulfovibrio sp., assembly GCA_025060075.1. GTDB lineage: Bacteria > Nitrospirota > Thermodesulfovibrionia > Thermodesulfovibrionales > Thermodesulfovibrionaceae > Thermodesulfovibrio. The sequence goes on along the minus strand of JANXCZ010000068.1, from coordinate 18,790 downwards.
AGGTGAACCTTTAAATGGCAAAACTCTTCTTGTAGTATCTCAATCTGCAATAGGAGATGCTTTATGCATGACTCCAGCACTAAGAGAAATAAAGAAAAAGTATCCTGATATGACACTTAATGTAACCATATCTGGAAAAGCAAAGCCTGTCTTAGAGGGATTACCCTATATTGATAAGCTTTTACCAATGCCTGTTCCATTTAAAGAGGTTGCAAAAGCTGACTATATCGTTAAAGTTATTGAGATGGTAAACACACCTCAATTTGACAATCTAAGTCTTGTTGATTATTATCTATGGAAGCTTTACATATATAAGGCGGAAAAGGAAACTCCAGATATTTTAATTGACAGTAAAGCATATGATGAGATGAAAAAAGTTTTTGATAAGATAAGAGATGCATCAGGTGGTAAAAAAGTGCTCTTGTTTCATTATCTTGCCTCATCTATTCATAGAACTCTTCCTCCTAAGCTTCTAAAAGAGATTGAAGACCTAATATGGGATGAGTATGTTCCTGTAGTATGCTCAATGCCTGAAGAGGATATAACAGTTGAGACAGCCTTGGATGTCTATGGAATTAGAGCAGCTAATCTTTCTGTTTTTATGAAGGATATAAAATATTTTATTGCTTCTGTTGCTCTTTCTGATGTTGTAATTACAGCAGACACAGCAACTCTTCACATAGCAGCAGGATTGGAAAAACCAACTGTAGTTATTACAGGTCCCATTGATGCAGAATTAAGAACATCAAACTACTCAACAGTAATACCTCTATCACCAAACTATATAGGGCAGACATGTGTATCACCTTGTATGAGACATACCACTAAGGAACCATGCATTGAAGCACAAACAAAAGGACAGTTTTACAGTCCATGCATAGAGAGTATACCACCCAAGGTGGTATATCTTGCCCTTAAAGATGCTGAGTTACTTACTCAGAAAAATTATGAAAAGCCTAAAAGTTGTATAGTATGTGATTTTTCAGGTGAAATACCTCTATTTGAAGTAATTAATCGCTCAAGAGTTTTTGAATGTCCTTCATGTGGTATTCATTTTACCTATCCAATGAAGGTTATGGATTATGACGAAGCATATAAAGAAAAATGTGAAAATCTCTTAAATTTTGGATATACTGCCTATGATTCTTATAAAGATATTAAAGATGAAGAGGAAGAGATAAATAAATGGAAAAAGTTTCCCAGATTTAATGTTTTACTTCCTATTCTTTCTCAGATTCCAAGAGGCAGACTTCTTGATGTAGGATGTTCAACAGGATTTTTTATGCTAATTGCAAGAAAATTCGGTTTTGAAGTATATGGCATTGAGGCTTCTGAAGAGGCAGTTAAAATAGCCAAGGAAAAGTTTAGACTAAATGTTATTAAAGCATTATCCCTGGATGAAATTCCTGAAGAATATAAAGGACCTTATAAAGTAATAACATGCTTTGAGGTTCTTGAGCATCTCAATGAGCCATTAAAGTTTTTGAGAGATTTATATTTAATGCTTGATAAAGATGGAATTTTAATTCTAAGCTGTCCACCCTTCTATAAGTTTGAAAATACAGCAAGAGGTTATAGAAAGTATAAATGGTGGTATAATGATTATCCCCCCCATCATGTAACAAGATGGAAACCGTGGAGCCTTCATTATGCCATAAAAAAAGTCGGATTTGATGAGATTCATCTATTTACAGAGCCTCTTTTGCCAGCTACAGTCTTTGAAGGAGTAATACCCCTTAGCTTTCAGCTTAAAACTTCTGATGGAAAAATCATAGATATTGACTATAACACAACGAAATCAATAGTCTCAGCAACATTAATACCTCTTTATCTTAACTCAAAGATATTAGGTAATTTTCAGTATGTAATTGCAGTAAAAGGCAAAGCTCCAATTAATCTTGAAGAAATGATTAAAAAAGCCATAAAATACTCTGCCGTTGAGATAATATGGGGAAGAGGAGACAAAGCTTAATAAAAAGGAGGCTTAGATGCATTTTGATCCTATAATATTCTTTTGGCTTTTTCTCATAATAATTGCTATACAACCAATAATAAGACAAAAACTCTTAGAAAATGCTCGCATGAAGCTTATCGCAGAGATTGAAAAAAAGAGAGGAAGCCGAGTAATCTTACTTGTTCACCGACAGGAAACAATGAGCTTTCTTGGATTTCCCATAATGAGATTTATTGATATCAATGACTCTGAAGAAGTTTTAAGGGCAATTCATATGACTGATGATGAAACACCTATTGACCTTGTAGTTCACACACCAGGCGGACTTGCAATTGCCTCAACTCAAATAGCAAGGGCTCTCTCAAGGCATAAAGGAAAGGTAACTGTTTTTGTTCCACACTATGCTATGTCTGGTGGTACATTGATTGCTCTGTCCGCAGATGAAATCATAATGTGTGAGCACGCTGTGCTTGGTCCGCTTGATCCCCAGATTGGTCAGTTTCCTGCTGTATCAATTCTTAATGTAGTTCAGAAAAAACCAATTAATGAGATTGATGACTCAACTCTTATACTTGCTGATCAAGCTGAAAAGGCGATAAGGCAGATGAAGGAAACAATAATAGAAATTGTATCAAGAAGTCATCCAGAAGAAAAAGCAAGACAGATTGCTGAAAAGCTTGTATCAGGAAAATGGACTCATGACTATCCAATAAGCGCAGAAGAGGCAAAAGAACTTGGACTTCCTGTTTCAACAGATATGCCTAAGGAGATTATGCTACTTATGAATCTATATCCACAGCCAGTAAGACATACAGTGGAGTATCTACCAATTAGAAAAACCAAGGTTTTATTATAAAAGTTGTGCAAATAAGCTTTATTGGGTCTATTTCTATCTTTTCCAAAATGCAGGAGTAAAAAGTATTAACACCGTATAATACTCAAGCCTTCCTGCAAGCATGCAGAAAATAAGTATCCATTTACCAAAAGTAGGAATCCCAGAGTAGTTTCCTGCTGGACCAGCCTCTCCTAAAGCAGGTCCTACATTATTCATAGCTGAGATAACAGTTGAAATAGATGTTATGATATCAAGACCTGTTGCTGTCATTGCAATACTTGATATAGCACATATAAATAAAGCAAGAAAAACAAAACCCCAAATGCTACCAAGTGTTTCCTTGGTAAGAAATTTCTCATCAAGCTTTAGTGCTAACATAGCTCTTGGATGAATAAGTTGATAAAACTCTCTAAATATCTGTTTTATCATAAGATAAACCCTTACTTGTTTTATTCCTCCACCTGTTGAACCTATCATTCCCCCAAAAAACATAACTATTAATAAAACTAACTGACAAAAGTAACTCCATTTTACATAGTCTGCGGTAGCATAACCTGTGGTAGTCACTATTGATATAACTTGAAAAACAGCATATCTTAAAGAATCAAAAACTGAATCGTAGGTATAAAGCCAAAGATTAACCGTAATAATCAAGACTGTTATAAGAATAAAAAGGAAATAAAATTTAAACTCCGTATTTTTAAAAAATACTTTGAAATTTCCTCTTATAAAATAAAAATAAAGAGCAAAGTTAACTCCTCCAAGAAACATGCCTATACTTACAGTATAATCAATAATTGGATCATTAAAATGTCCAATGCTTGCATTTTTTGTTGAAAATCCTCCTGTAGAGATTGTTGTAAAGGCATGACAGACAGCATCATATAGGTTCATTCCAGCGACAATATAAAGAATAACTATGAGAAAAGTCAGTCCTGCATAAATAAGCCAAAGTGCCTTTGCAGTATCAATAATTCTTGGTCTTAATTTATCAACACTTATCTCGGGCACTTCTGCCTTAAAAAGTTGCATGCCACCTGTTCCAATAATAGGTAAAACAGCAAGAGCAAAGACTATTATACCCATACCACCTATCCACTGTGTCATGCTTCTCCAAAAGAGAAGTCCTGCAGGTAGACTTTCAACATCTGAAAAAATACTTGCACCTGTTGTAGTAAACCCTGACATAGCCTCAAAGAAAGCATCTGTGAAGGAATTTACTGAACCAGTAAAAATATATGGAAGACAACCAAAAAAAGATACACTTAGCCATGAAAGTGTTACTGTCATAAAGGCTTCTCTATACATTAAATCTTCATGTTTGTATTGCTTTGTCAAAGCAAGCATGATAGCTCCAGAAAAAAAAGTAATCAAAAATGAAAAAAATAAAGCTTTAAAATCTATAGAATTATTTATAATAGCAACACCTACTGGCAGAAGCATAAAAATCGAAAGTATGATCAATATTATTCCAACTATATTAAAAACTGTTTTAAAGTTCATGTAAGAAGCTTTTCCACTTCCTTTATAGAGTCTTTTAAAGTGAATATTATAAGCTTGTCCTTTGCCTTAATCAAATCTTCACCAGTGGGAATAATAATCTTGTCTCCTCTAATAATAGCTCCAACTATGGAGTTTTTAGGAAAAACTCCTTCTTTTAGAGTTTTTCCTATAATTTTAGAATTATGAGAAACTTCTACTTCCATTATTTCTGCCTTGTTTTCAGCAATTGCAGTTAGGGAAATAATCTCTCCTTTTCTTACATATCTCAAGATTATACTTGCAGTAATGAGTCTTGGACTTAAAACAGACTGAATTCCTAAGTTATGAGCAAGTGGTATGTAATCTGTTCTATTTACAAGTGCTATAACTTTTTTAGCACCGAGTTTCTTTGCAAGAAGAGATGCCATAATATTCAATTCATCATTATTTGAAGAGGCAATATAAATGTCCATGCTACTTATATTTTCTTCAATTAAGAGTTGTTTATCTGCACCATCTCCATGAAGAACTAGAGTTTTCCCAAGATGCTTAATGAGAAACTTACATCTTTCCGCATCTTTTTCTATGATTTTGATATCTGCCTTGTTTTCCATCTTACTTGCAATGTAATATCCAATCCTTCCCCCACCAAGTATCATAATTTTTTTTGAAGGACCACTGTATACTTTAAGGCTTCGTGCAACATCTTGTATATCTTCTTTCGGAATAGGAATATAAACTATATCTCCCTCGTTTAAAATATCTTCACCAGAGGGAATTAAGACATTTTCATCTCTTTCTATTACACCAACTATAAAGTCTTTATTTAAAAGTGTCCTTATTGATTTAAGCTTCTTACCATTTACAGGACTTTCTCTTGGAATTTTAAAACCAACTACCATTATTTTACCCTTTTCAAAATCTATTACTTCACTAGCAAAGGGATTTTCAATGAGTCTACAGACTGCATCTGCTGCTTCAAGTTCTGGATTAATAGCTGGATCAATATCAAGATTTGCTTTGCCAAGTAGCTCTTTGTTAAAAAAATAATCGGGATTTCTAATTCTTGCAATCTTTCTTTTTATATTAAACATTGCCTTGCCAAGAAGGCAGGCAATCATATTAGTTTCATCACTGTTTGTTACAGCAATTAAAATTTCTGCCTTATCCGCACCTGCTTCTTTAAAAGCAGAAGGATCACTCCCTTCAGCCTCTATTGTTGCAATATCAAGTTCTTCTGAAATTCTTCTAAGCTTATTTCCATCTCTGTCTATAATTACCACATCAACTCCTTCATAGGTAAGAAACTTTGCAATCTGATATCCAACCTCTCCTGCCCCAACAATTATTACTCTCACAATTTAACTCCTCTTTTTGTAGTTTTAGTATTATAAATCAAAAAATTCTTTATGAAAACACTTACTTTCTTAAACATCCACAAAAAATTATCTAAATTGAAATATTTTATAATAATGCAACATTTTATTGCATTTAATTTTAACCATCTATATGAAACTTTTTGTTGTATTATATTATTTCTATACAAAAGAAATCCATAGAAAATGAACTACTGCATCATTATGAAACATTTATATTTATCCTTTTATCTTTTGTAGCAATATTAACTAAAATTTTTAATTAGGCACAAATTTTGCAATTTAAATAATGTAAGGAATGTTATAATTCCTCAAATCAATTGAAAGGGGGTGAAAAGACAAGGTTTTTAAAAAACTTAAATTTTTTCTAAGGAGGAGGATATGAAAATATTAGTACCAACTGATGGTTCAGATTATGCTATGAAAGCTGTAAACAAAGCAGCTGAAATAGCAGAGAAGGAAAAAGTAGAAGTTACTATAATGTCAGTTGCTCTTTATGCTGATTTGGCAAATATTGAATATCCAGGCGATATCAGAGAAATGCTTGATGCAGAAGCTCAAAATGCAATTAAAAAAGCAAAAGAGATCTTTGACAAAAAAGGAATTTCTGTTAAAACAATTCTCGAAAGGGGTGTTTCTCCAGCTGACAACATAGTAAGAAGGGCGAAAGAGGATAAGTTTGATTTGATAATTATGGGACATAGAGGGGCAGGCGAATTTCCTGGTACAGGAATAGGAACTACTGCCACAAAAGTGGTAGCATTAACACCTTGTAGTGTCTTAATTGTGAAATAAATAAAAGAAAGGGGGGTAAATTATGAAAAAAATATTAATCACTCTTTTGTCAGCAATTAGTTTAATTTACTTTTTACCAAGTATTGCAATGGCTAAAGATAAGACTCCACCTCTTGTTGTCGTAGCTCATACTAAGGGTCTTTCAGGTTTAAGCTTATGGTGGGCAAATCTCTACAACGATAATATGCTTCTTTTTACCATTCTTACTGGTTGTATTACTCCTATAGCTGGAATCTTAATAGGATTTATCACCGACTATCTCTTAAGCTTAACTGGTATTGATCTTACTAAGAGAGAACTTGCTGAACACTAAAAAATAAAAAGGAGGTTAAGCTATGGATTGGTTATATATTCACATGCCAATTTCGGGAGTTGATCTTTTTTGGCCTGGATTAATCATATTGGGCCTAGGAGTTGGAATTTTGGGTGGATTTTATGGAATGGGTGGAGCCTGGATGATAACACCAGGACTTAACATTTTAGGTTTTCCAATGGCTTTTGCAATAGGAACTGATATTGCTCATATAGCTGGAAAATCAATTGTCTCTACAATAAGACACGCTAAATTTGGAAATGTTGACTATCCTCTTGGTGTTGCTATGATACTTGGAACAATGGCAGGTTTTGAGGTTGGTGCTCAGATAGTTATGTTTCTTGAAAGAATAGGTAAGGTTGACCTGTATCTTCGTATAATATATCTTATTCTTCTTGCCTTCATTTTTACTACGGTAGTATTGGACTATTTAAAATTAAAGAAAAAGGAAAAACTTGCAAAAGAAAAAGGCGAACAATTAGACAAATTAGCAAGTGGAGTTACTTGGTATAAAACTCTTCATAAAATTAAGATTCCTCCAGTTATGACATTTAAACAGGCTCAGATTACAGTATCTCTATGGTTACCTATGTTTGTAGGGTTTGCAACAGGAGTTGTTGCAGGACTTCTTGGAATTGGTGGTGGTTTGATTAGAATGCCTGCATTAATATATCTTGTTGGCTGTCCTACTCATGTTGCAGTAGGAACTGATTTGTTTGAAGTTATGATATCAGGACTTTATGGTACCTTTACCTATACATGGAAAGGTAGAACCGAGCTTTTAGCTGTGTTTATAATGCTTATTGGAGCTGCAGTAGGTGCACAGTTTGGAGCAGTTGCAACAAAGTACTTCAAAGGTATGATAATAAGAGTTCTTTTTGGTGCCGCAGTTTGTATTGCTGCAACATCAATTGCACAAAAGCTTATTGCAAGAATATATGACATTAAGTGGTTAGACGATGTTTCTACAGTTACAATTCTTGGTGGACTGTCAGTGTTGATGTTTATCATTGTTGCTAAGGCTATTGCTGGAATGAGAAAGGAAATTCAGATGAAAAAAATGGCACAAAAATCCTAATTAATTAAAAAGGGGGGCAAAAATGGCTTTATCATGGAAACATGCTACTGGTATAGAAAAAGTATTATACATATACTTTATCCTGAGCTTCGTTGTAGCTATAGTAGCTCTCTTGGCTTTGCATCCAAAGGAGTTTGGACAAGTAGATCAAGGAAGAGTTATAGCATATGATAAACAAAAAGGATTAGTAACGATAATATCTGATTCAAGACAAGATGCAAAAAATCCTGACTACAACACTCTTCCTCCTCGTGTTTATAAGATTCCTGAAAATCCATCAAATATGGGACCTGAACCAACACCAGGCAAGAGAATGAAGCTTGACTTGGAAAAAAATATAATTGTCATTTTTGATGATGCTACTCAAAACTTCCTCAATATTCCTATTGAAGTAGTAGATAAAAAACTTAATATAAGAAGAGATAATCCTCTTGTAGCAGGCAAAAAATTCCCAATAATTGACAAAGAAAAAAGAACAATAACTGTTTATTCTGCTAGACAACAACTTCTTGCAACATTTAAAGTTCCCGAAGAACATATTAATCGTCCACCTGAAACCTGGATTGCAGGAGATGAGGTTCGTATCTACTATAGAGAACCGGGTAAGGCTCATAAATTTATGAATATAACTAAGACCGATATCTACAAGAAATAAGATCTTTCACACCCCCCAACATCTTTGTTGGGGGGTTATTATTACTATTTACTATTATATCTTGCAGGAGGAATTTCCTTAGGAGTGAATATAAGAAATATAATAATTCTCGTTATCTTTAATTTAATAATCCTTGCAGAGTTAGTTTTTAGTCTATATCAGGCAAGTAAAGATCCGGAAAATGTGACATTAATTTTTATTCAGTATTTTGTTCTTTTAATAGTACCTACTTTCATAGTAGGAAGAATCGTAATAAAAAAACTTATAAAAAGAAAAACTGAAGATTTTTCACAAATAATCACCGAGGATTTTTCAAAACAGAAAGAACTATACTCAATACTTCAAGAAAATGAAAAAAATATAAAAGATTTAGAAGTTTTAAACAAGCCCTCAACTGTTAAATCCATACTAAAAAAAAGGGCTATATTTGGAAAATTAGGCGTATTATTTCTTCTTTTAATGGCCTTTTCCTTTCTTGATGGATGTGTAAACAGACTTTTACATCCTATGAATTTAATAAATACTTTACCAGGACAGACTATAAAAGTTAATGCTCCTTTAGAAAAAAAAGTAAGCGATGTAAGTGAACTCTCATATACAACAACATCAGAGCTTATCAAAATTCAGTTTGAATCAATTTACTCAGGTTTTTGGATTGGTGGAACAGAATGGAGAGGTTTACTAAGTGTTGATCCTAAAATTTCTCCTGGAGAATATAAAGTCACCATTAATATTAAAGGAACAGAAAATAAAAGACCTTTTATGTTTGTGATAAGAGTACATGAGAGTATTGAAAGTCTAAATAGAAGTTCTATGTCATTAATTACAAGGGCTATAGGAGTTTCTCCATGGTTAGTTTTCGTCTCTTCAATAATTCTGATCGCACTAACAATTTTGATTATATTAAAACTTTCAAATAGAATGGAAGAAATATTACTTCAAAATGGACAAGCAGAAGTGTTTTTTGTAAGAAGAGGAGAGTATCTCACAGAAATTGTCTTTGGTTTAGGCAAAAGAGATAATGTTAAAGTAGGAGATATTTTAAATCTATACAATGAAAATGGAGTTCCAGTAGGAAAAGTTATTGTTCAACAAACAACTAATGAAAACTCCCTTGGGATAGTAAAAGCAGAACATTTTGTTAAACCAGGGTATATAGTTAGTTTAAGAAAAAATTAAGGAATTCCTCAGCTTTTTTTAAATCTTCAGGAGTATCAATACCAAAGGAATCATAAGGTGTTATTGCAATCTTAATTCTAATACCGTTTTCTAAAGCTCTTAGTTGTTCAAGTGACTCTATTTTCTCTAATAGTGATTGTGGAAGATTTACAAATTTTTTAAGAACTTCAAAGCTATAGCCATAAATTCCAATATGTTTATACATAAAATTATATTGAGATGAACCTTTTATAAATTTTTCTCTATCAAAGGGAATTGGAGATCTGGAAAAATATAAGGCATTAAAATTTTTATCAAATACCACTTTAACTATATTAGGATTAATAAAATCTTCCTCTTTTTCTATCTTTTTTGCAAGAGTTCCTATTGATTTATCATTATTTTTCATAATTTCTATAAGCTGATTGATGCTTTCTACTCTAATTAGAGGCTCGTCCCCTTGAAGATTTATTATTATAGAGTTATCCTTAATCTCATAACCATCTTTGATCAAATTGTTAACTGCCTCAAATATTCTGTCTGTACCTGAGGGATGTTTATTAGAGGTCATAATTGCTTTACCACCAAAGGATTCTACTGCATTGTAAACTCTAATATCATCAGTTGCAACAAATACATCATCAATAAAATTTGAAGCTTTTGCCTTCTCATATACATGCTGAATAATAGGTTTATTTTTTAATAAGGCAAGTGGCTTTCCAGGAAATCTTGTTGAACCATATCTTGCAGGAATGATACAGATGGTAACCATAATATTAAAAATTATGATAACATAAATATCTGATGATTTGGCCAGACTTTATAAAAGAAACAAAAAAAACTTTATATGAAGGATTTAAAAGATATTTCTTAGTAGTTCTTTCAGCTTTTAGTCTTATATTAAGTTTTCCTCCTTTTGAGTTTTATTTTCTTGCTTGGTTTTGTCTTGTACCATTTTTTTTCTTTTTATATAACAACACAGATTATAAAACAATCTTTAAGGGTGGTCTAATCTTTGGTTTCTTATATTTTTTTGGAAATGTCTATTGGATATATCATTCATTGCATTACTATGGTTCTGTTCCTTTGATTTTAAGCTATTTTATAGTAGGTCTTCTAGCATTATATCTTGCTCTTTATCCTGCATTTTTTGCTTTAGTATATAAAAGTTTATCCAAAGGTAAACTTCCAACATCATTTTATGCTCCTTTTATATGGGTTAGTCTTGAGGTTCTAAGGAATTATCTATTTACAGGATTTCCTTGGGCACTTATAGGTTATACACAGTATAAATTTTTGTTAGTAGCTCAAATTGCTGATATAACAGGGATTTATGGAGTTTCTTATCTTGTCATTTTATTTAATTGTTTAGTTTTTGACTTATTAACCTTTAAGAAAAATAAACTAAAATATCCACTTTTATCATATATTCCTATTGTAGCAAGCATAGTATTCGTTTCTTTAGTTTTTATTTTTATAGTACTTTATGGAGTAAAAAGACTCTATGAGCCAGTTCATGGAAAAACCATTAAAGTTGCTATAGTTCAAGGAAGTATACCTCAAAATGAAAAATGGGATTTTAATAAGGCAAATGAGATTATAAATATTTACAAAAATCTTACATTAAAAGCAAAAACCTATAATCCTCAATTAATTGTCTGGCCTGAAACAGCAGTTCCTTTTATATTTGAAAAAAATAAATACTTTAGTATGGATTTAATAAATTTTGTTAAAGAACAAAAAGTATATTTACTCTTTGGAAGTATAATGGAAAGGCAAGTTGAAAAATATACAAACAGTGCCATTTTGATTGATTTAAATGGCGTTATAGCCTACTATTATGATAAAATACATTTAGTTCCCTTTGGTGAGTATGTTCCCTTAAGAAAAATTTTATTCTTTATTGACAAACTAACAGTAGGTGTTGGAGACTATCAAGCTGGCAGTAGCTATAATATGGCAATCACTCCTTTTGGAAATTTTGCGACTTTGATATGCTATGAAATTATTTTTCCTGAACAAGTAAGAAAGTTTTATTTAAAGGGTGGAAGCTTTATTGTTAATATTACAAATGATGCATGGTTTGGAACGACATCTGGACCATATCAGCATTTTTCAATGGCTGTTTTTAGAGCGATTGAAAATAGAAAACCTCTAATAAGAGCTGCTAATTCAGGTATTTCTGGTTTTATAGACAGCTATGGAAGAATAATAAATAAAACAAAGTTATTTGAAAGAACTTATTTGGTGGAAGATATTCAGGGTAATGAAAAGATTAGTTTTTATACAAAATATGGTGATCTATTTGCCTATATATGCATAATACTATCATTAATTTTCATAATTGGTAACCTAAAAGTAGGAGGTAAGAAATGGTTACATCTGAGGATTTAAAGATTTCACTTAAAGATGTTAAAGAAAGGATTTTTTCTCTAAGAGGTTATCTTTGAAATAGAAAAAATTAAAAATCGATTGGAAATATTAGAAAAAGAACTTCAAAAAGAGGAGATTTGGAAAGATTTAGAGAAGCTAAAAAAAATTCAACAAGAAAGAAATAGATTATTTGAAATAGTTGAACCTATTGAAAGAATTATTAATCGTTTTTCATACATTGAGGAAGGCTTAGCTATTGCTGAAACTGAAGAGGAAGGACATTTACTTCTTAAAGATTTAGAAACTGAGATAGAAAATATAAAATCACAGATTGAACAAATTGAGGTGAGGTTTTTACTAAGTGGAGAGCATGACAAAAGTAATGCAATAGTATCAATTCATCCGGGAGCAGGTGGAACAGAAAGTCAAGACTGGGCTGAAATACTTATGCGGATGTATCTAAGATGGGCTGAAAAAAAAGGTTTTAAAGTTGAGATTGTTGATTTACAGTTAGGTGAAGAAGCAGGAATTAAAGATGTTACATTTACAGTCGAAGGGCAATATGCTTATGGATATTTAAAGTCTGAAGCAGGTGTTCATAGACTTGTAAGAATTTCTCCTTTTGATGCGAATAAAAGAAGACATACTTCTTTTGCAGCTGTTTCTGTTTTACCAGAGATAGAGGATGATATTCATGTTGAGATAAAAGAAGAAGACATAAGAATTGATACTTTCAGAGCTTCAGGAGCAGGTGGCCAACATGTAAATAAAGTTTCATCTGCTGTAAGAATTGTTCATATTCCTACAGGCATTGTAGTTACTTGTCAGACGGAAAGATCTCAACATAGAAATAAAGAAATTGCAATGAAAATTTTAAGATCTAAAATCTATAATCTTTTACAAAAAGAAAAGGAAGAGAAGATTAAATCTATTGCTGGTGAGAAAAAAGAAATAGCATGGGGAAATCAAATAAGGTCATATATTCTTCATCCTTATAAGTTAATAAAAGATCATAGGACTGATATTGAAGTTTACAATGTTGAAGATGTTTTAGACGGTAATATAGATATTTTCATAGAAAAATACTTAAAAAAATTTGCTTCAATATCTTAATTTTTTTATTTTTTGTAATTTATTGTGTAAGTAGTTAGATAAGTGTTTTTTGTTAAAAAATTTTATTTTGGTTTTTATTTTGGCTTTTTTGTAGCTTTTTATATGTTGAAAAATTTAAGTTTTTTTTAACAAAATTCACATTTTCTGATTTATGTGTAGTAAAGATGTTAAAAACTAATAAGTTTTGAACAATTTATTGCCCAGTTTGTTAATTATGAGATATAATGAAAAAAGTTTGAAGATGGTATATTTTTATAACTCTTTGAATTTTAAGCCTTTTTAATTTAACAAGCTTTTAACATAAAAGTTTTTAACAAATGTTGAAAAGTTGTTGAAAAAAATGAATGAAATAAATAAAATTTGGCAAAAAATTTTAGAGCTTATATCACAAAAAGTGGGAGAATCAACTTTTGAATTATGGTTTTCTCCTATAAAGCTTTTGAATGTAAAAAACTCAGAGGTTTTTGTTGAAATTCCAAATAGATTTTTCAGAGACTGGATAGAAGACAATTATCCATCAATAATTAGTGAAGCATTTTATCAGATTACAGGTAATCAAGTAGAAGTAAAATATATCATTCCAGGGAAAGAACAAGAATTGGCAGTTAATGAAGAAAAAAAACAAACAATAAAAAGAGGTAATTTAAATCCTAAGTATACTTTTGATACTTTTGTTGTAGGACCTTCAAATCAGTTTGCACATGCAGCAGCTTTCAGAGTGGCTGAAAATCCAGGATTTGCTTATAATCCTCTTTTTATATATGGAGGAGTTGGACTTGGTAAAACTCATCTTATAACAGCCATAGGAAACTATATATTAGATAAAAATAGCGAAGTTAGAGTTTGTTATGTCTCTTCTGAGCAGTTTACTGGAGAGTTTGTTTCTGCTATAAGGCATGAAAAAATGCCTGAGTTTAGGAGTAAATACAGAACAGTAGATGTATTTTTAGTAGATGATATCCAATTTATTGCAGGAAAAGATTCAACACAAGAAGAGTTTTTTCATACCTTTAATGAGCTTTACAGTAAGCAAAAACAAATAGTTATATCAAGTGATAGACCTCCAATGGAGATTTCAGACATTACTGATAGACTTCGTTCAAGATTTGGGATGGGACTTATTGCAGACATTCAACCTCCGGAAATAGAGACAAGGGTGGCAATTTTATATAAAAAAGCAGATATGCAAGGGATTAGGCTACCAGAAGACGTAGCATATTTTATAGCATCAAGAGTAAAATCAAATGTAAGAGAGCTTGAAGGTGCTCTAATTAAACTCTGTGCATATACTTCTCTTACCAAAGTGCCAATAAGTATAGATGTAGCAAAATATGTACTAAGGGATTTACTACCAGATGAAAATAAACCTATTACAATTGATCTAATTCAAAAAGTTGTGTGTGAAACCTTAGGTATTAAGGTTCAAGATATCAAGTCAAAAAAAAGAACGAAAGAGATATCAAATGCACGAAAATTAGCTATGTATATAGCAAAAAAACTGACAAACCTTTCTCTTTCAGAGATAGGCAATGCCTTTGGAGGAAAGGATCATGCAACTGTTATATATGCTTGTAAACAAATTGAAAAAGATAGAGAAAAAAATGAGTCTTTAAACAGATTGATAGACAACATTATAAAAAAAATCACAGGACAATAAGTAAGGAGGCAAAACTATGCATTTAAGATTAAAAAAACGAGAAATACAAGAAGCTCTTTCAAAGATTCAGAATATCGTTGAAAAAAAAAGTATAATGCCTGTTTTGAATCATTTTCTAATGGATGTTACTGAAGAGTCTGTATATATTTTAGCTACAGATCTTGAAACAGCTGTAAAAAAACCTCTTAAAGCTGATGTAATCGCACCAGGTAAAGCGTGTATCCCTGCAAGAAAATTTTATGAAGTTGTAAAAGAGCTTGAGGAAGATATTGAAATAATCCTTCTACAACAATGGATTAAAGTTCAATCTGGAAGGTCAAATTTTAGGCTTGCTTGTCTTGATTCTTCTGAGTTTCCTGTATGGCCACAAATTGGAGATGCTATACAAATCAATTTATCAAGAGATTTTCTCCTTACAGCAATAGAAAAGACGATCTATGCTTCAGGAGAAGCGGATGCAAGATATGTTTTGAATGGTCTTCTTTTTCAGATAAAAAAACCAGCAGAGTTTAATGTCGTTGGCACAGATGGACACAGGCTTGCTCATTTTAAGGCATTGATTGAGGATATAAATTTAGTAGATGGAGAAAGAAAGATTATTCTTTCAAAAAAATCTTTAAATGAACTTAAAAAATTTTTGTCTGATGCAGAAATAGTAACTCTTCATATTGGCAGAACACATGTTATGTGTGAAATTGATGGAGTAAGTTTTCTTACGCGAATGATAGAGGGTAATTATCCAGAGTATGAGGCAGTTATACCAAGAAATAATGACAAAATTGCTATTGTTGATAGGGATGCACTGATATCTTCACTGAAAAGGGTATCTGTATTAACCAAGGAAAGACAGAATGCTGTAAAGACAGAATGGAATAACGGTTTGGTTATCATATCTTCTTCTGATCCTGAGATTGGTGAAGCAACAGATGAATTAAATATTGATTATCAAGGTGAACCTATTGTTATTGGTTTTAATGCTAAATATCTTATAGAGGCTCTTGAAAGAATCTCATCAGATAGAGCAAAAATTACCATGAGTGAACCAGACAGAGCTGTTTATATAACAGATGCTGATGAGGTTTCCTTTTTGTATGAGTGTGTTGTTATGCCATTAAGGCTATAATTTTAAAAACAGAAGGGGGAAGAGTGACTAAGGAGGATACTTACAAAGCAGAACATATAAAAATTCTTAAAGGACTTGAAGGAGTAAGAACTCGTCCAGCAATGTATATTGGTTCAACAGGCATTGAAGGACTTCATCACCTTGTTTATGAAGTTGTTGACAACAGTGTGGATGAGGCTCTTGCAGGATTTTGCAATAAAATTGAAGTAAGATTACATAAAGATGGTAGCTGTACTGTCATTGACAATGGTAGAGGTATCCCCATTGAGATTCATCCTGATGATCCTGAGAGAAGAACAGCTCTTGAGATAGTTCTTACAGAACTTCATGCAGGAGGAAAGTTTGAATCAAAAGCATATAAAGTATCAGGTGGACTTCATGGAGTAGGATTAAGTGTTGTTAATGCTCTTTCTGAATGGCTTGAAGTAGAAGTCCAGAGAGATGGAAAAATAGTAAGGCAAAGGTATGCTCGTGGTATACCTGTTAGTGAGGTTGAAGTTATTGGACAGACAGAAAAAACAGGCACAAAGATAAGATTTAAACCTGATCCAGAAATATTTGAAGTTACAGAGTTTTCAAGGGAAATTCTTGCACATAGATTCAAAGAGTTAGCCTATCTAAATAAAGGTTTAAAAATTATTCTTGTTGACGAAAGAGACAGTTATACTGAAGAGTTTTTAAAGGAAGGTGGAATAATATCTTTCGTAGAAGATATAAACAAAGGAAAAAAGCTTTTACATCCTAAGCCGATATATATAACAGGACAAAGAGATAGAGTTATCGTTGAGATAGCTATTCAGTACAATGAAGGCTACTCAGAAGAGATCCTTACCTTTGTCAATAATATCAATACCAAAGAAGGAGGGACACATTTAGTAGGTTTTAAGTCTGCACTTACCAGAACGATAAATAGCTATGCCATAATGAATGGACTTTTAAAAGAAGGTAAAGAATCTCTTTCAGGAGAAGATGTAAGAGAGGGAATAGTAGCTGTAATAAGCGTAAAAATTCCTGATCCTCAGTTTGAAGGACAAACAAAAATGAAGCTTGGTAACAGTGAAGTAAAAGGTATTGTAGAGACTATACTTAATGAGAAGCTTAGTAGATGGCTTGAGGAAAATCCTAATTATGCTAAGAAAATTGTTGAAAAGGCAAAGGATGCCGCAAGAGCTCGTGAAGCAGCAAAAAGAGCAAAGGAACTTACTCGTAGAAAGGGAATTCTTGAAGATACAACTCTTCCTGGTAAACTTGCTGACTGCACTGAAAAAGATCCCTCCAAAGCAGAACTCTTTATTGTTGAAGGAGACAGTGCAGGTGGTTCTGCTAAGCAGGCAAGAGACAGACGTACTCAGGCAGTTTTACCTTTAAGAGGAAAAATTTTAAATGTAGAAAAAGCAAGAGTAGACAAGATGTTAACATCAGATGAGATAAAAACACTTATCACAGCAATAGGAGGTGGAGTTGGTAAAGAAAATTTTGAACCAGAAAATATTAGATATCATAAAATCATTCTTATGACTGATGCAGATGTAGATGGTGCTCATATAAGAACTCTTCTTTTGACATTTTTTTACAGACAGATGCTTCCTTTAATTGAAAAAGGCTATCTTTACATAGCTCAACCACCTCTTTATAGGATAAAAAAAGGTAAATTAGAGAGATATATCCAGACAGAAGATGAATTTCGTGAGTTTCTTCTAGATATTGCCGTTGATGAGATTTCATTAATTGAGGAAACAGACTTAAACATAAAAAAAAGTTTTTTAAGAGAACTTTTTGAGTATGGAAGAATTTTTGAAAGTTTTGAAAGAAAAGGATTTTCACCATCTTATATAGAAAATATTCTTAATGATCCAAAACTTCAAAAAAATGGTGAGATTTTTACTTTGAAAGATTTTGAAACTCTCCAAAACATATCTGAAAGAATTTCGCGAATTCATGGTATAAAAGATGAAAAAAACTATATTATTCGGATAAAAAACGAAGTAATAAAGGCAAACTCCCTTTGGGAGCTTTACAATAAGATTATGGATACTGTGAAAAAAGGAGTTACAATCCAGAGATACAAAGGACTTGGTGAGATGAATCCTGAACAGTTATGGGAAACTACTATGGATCCTGAAAAAAGAACACTTCTACAGGTTACAGTTGAAGATGCTGAGAAAGCAAATGAAATATTTACTATTCTTATGGGAGATGAAGTTGAACCTCGCAAGGATTTTATTATAAAACATGCTCTTGAAGTAAGAAATCTTGATATATAGGATACAGAATGCTTGATATAAGATTTGTAAGAGAAAATCCAGAAAAGATTAAGGAAGCTTTAAAAAAAAGAGGATATAGTATTGATTTTGACGAGTTTCTATCACTTGAAAAGGAGAGACTTGAACTTTTAAGAAATATTGAACAGAAAAGAGCATTAAGAAACTCGGTTTCTCAAGAAATTGCTCGCCTTAAAAAAACAAATGAAAATGAAAAAATAGAAAAACTTATATCTGAGATGCGTAATTTAGGAGATGAATTAGCCTTAATGGAAGAAAAACTTAGAGAGATAGAAGATAAAGTTCGAAATTTTATGCTTCTTCTTCCAAATATACCTCATCCAACAGTTCCTGTCGGAAAAGATGAAACTGAAAATGTAGAGATTAGAAGATGGGGAGAACCACCTAAATTTGATTTTGAACCAATGAATCATTGGGATATAGGAGAGCTTTTGGGAATAATAGATTTTGAAAGAGCAGGAAAGATTGCAGGAAGTAGATTTGCTATAATGAAAGGATTAGGAGCCCGTCTTGAGAGAGCACTTATTAACTTTATGCTTGATCTTCATACTAAAAAAGGATATATTGAAGTTTTTCCACCTTTGCTTGTAAACAAA
>JANXCZ010000057.1 GCA_025060075.1 Thermodesulfovibrio sp. | reverse complement strand
AGGCTCAATTAGTCCATCTATCTTTACCAGATAAGTTTTTTCTATCTGAGAGCTAGGATGCATAACTCTGTAGGCCAAATCTCCATCATTGGTAAGAAGAAGTAAACCTTCAGAGTCAAAATCAAGTCTTCCTACAGGATAGACTCTGAATTTTATTCCTTTTAGAAAATCTTTTATTGTTGGTCTTCCTTGTGGATCAAAAAGTGAAGTAATAACCTTTCTTGGTTTATAAAAGGCATAATATACCTTTGGTTCTGGTTTAATAAGAAGTTTTCCATCAACCTTTATATAGTCTTTTGTAGGATCTGCCTTTTGTCCTAATACTGCAACTGTTCCGTTTACTGTTACTCTTCCCTCCTTTATAAGCTCTTCAGCCTGTCTTCTTGATGCAATACCGTATTTAGATAATATTTTTTGTAGTCTTTCAAGCATTTTTTAATCCATAATCTCAATATAAGCTTTTTGACGAAGTCCTCTTGTCCATAGCTTATATTCTTTCTTAAACTTCTCTTCCTCTAAAAGTCCTCTTACATAGTTTATTAACTGTTCAGAGCCTTTTTTGAAGCAGACTCCATCAAGTCTAAAGATAAAAATACCATGCTCACTTATCATAGGTTCGCTTATTTGTCCTACACTCATTTTTGAAAATAGATTTGACAGCTCAGGAGCGATTTCTTTTTTCTTAAGAAGTCCTATGGATCCTCCTGTTTTTGCTGTTATATCTTCACTCATTTGATAGGCTACTTTACTGAAAGACTCTCCTTGAACAAGTTTCTTTAAAACTTCGTTTATTTTTTCCTTTAACTCCTCCTGATTTTCTCTTTTTTTCAAAAATATCTGACTTACATAGTATCCGTCATCATCACACGAAAGCTCTGGATGGGCATCAATATATTTTTTTATCTCTTCTTCAGTAATTATAATTTTGCTTCTTACCAAAGAGTTTAATGCTCTGCCAATTATTATTTGTTCTTTTAGCATTCTTTTATAGTCATTTAAGCTCATGCCTTCTTTTTTGAGAGTTTCCTGAAAATCTTGATCTGTAAGAGAATATTTTTTCTTTATTTCATCTATTGCTCCCTCTATCTCTGCATCAGTAACATGGATTCCATATTTTTCAGCTTCCTCAATCTGAAGCTTTGTGTCAATTAATCTCTCAAGAAACTCCTCCTCATGAGCTTTAAAATATTTGAATTTTTCATCAGGATTTAGTATTTTGATCTCATCCTTTGCGGTAAACTCCATATATTTGTAAAGTTCACTCCATGTTATTACATCTTTGTTTACTACAGCTACAACTTTATCAACAAAGAATCTATTCTCTTGCGAGTAAGAAATAGAGATTAAAAAACACACAAAAGAAGCTATCAAAATTGATAAAAAACAAAGTTTTCTCATATTAAAACTCCCTAACATATTCTTGGTAGTTGCTCTCCTGCAAGCATGTCAACAATTCTTGTTCCTCCAATAGATGTTTTAAGAAGAACTCTTCCTTTGCCATCTGTAACTTCTCCGATTATAGCAGATTCCTCTCCAAAAGGGTGAGACTTAATCTTTTCATTTATTTTTTCAGCCATTTCTGCTTTAACAATGGCAATGAATATTCCTTCATTTGCAACATATAAAGGATCAAGTCCAAGAAGCTCACAGGCACCTCTTACTGTATTATGAATAGGAATAGCATTTTCGTATATTAAGATATCTTTTCCTGACTCTAAGGAAAGTTCTTTAAGAGTTGTAGCAATTCCTCCACGCGTTGGGTCTCTCATTATCTTAATATATGGAGCAAACTCTTTCATTATATCTCCAATTAAGCCATTTAATGCCCTTGTGTCGCTTAAAACAGGTGGTTCAAAGTTAAAACCATTTCTTTCACTCATTACAGCGATACCATGATTTCCAATAGAACCACTCACTATAACTTTATCTCCAGATTCTATTTTCAGGGCAGAAAGCTCAACTCCTTCAGGAATTATTCCGATACCAGATGTATTTATAAAGATACCATCTCCCTTTCCTTTTTCAACAACCTTGGTGTCTCCTGCAACTATTTTTACTCCAGCTTTTTTTGCAGATGAAGAAATGCTAATAAGAACTCTTTCAAAGTCTTTGATAGAAAATCCTTCTTCAAGAATAAATCCAACAGTAAGATAAAGAGGTATTGCACCTACTACAGCTAAATCATTCACAGTTCCGTTTACAGCAAGCTCACCAATATCTCCACCTGGAAAAAATATAGGAGATACAGTGTAAGAATCGGTTGTTATTGCTATTTTTCCTGAGTGATTAATACTTACTACTGCAGAATCCATTAAAGAAGAAAGTTCAAAAAAAGGAGCGATATATTTTCTTATAAGTTCATGCATTAACTTACCACCACTTCCGTGTCCAAGAAGAATTTTATCCACTTTGCACCTCCACTTTTATCTCTACTGGCTCACTTTCCTTTAAAGGACCTATTGTTGTGATTCTGTAATAAATAGTTTCTTCTTTTTTATTTATATTATAATCTGCATCAAAAAATAAAGGAATCATCGTTTCACCAATTGGTCTAAACTCTTTTTCATTTTTTCCTTTTCGGTATATTCTATATCCTTTAAACCACTTTTCAGAAACCTCTTTCCAAGAGATATAAACTCCATGTTCATTGATTGCCCAGAAAACCTCTTCAGGCTTGGATGGAATAAAAGAGTCAAGAGGGATTTTTATATTAGTCCCCTTACTTTCTATATAGGTTGAGCCATAAGAAATAGAAGTGGTAATAAAATAGCTTAATTCAGGCATTAAGGGATCTGTAAAATCATTTATAGTTGAATATAAAAGTTCATCCAAGAAGAAATCTTTGTCTGTTGAGCCTATCTTTATTTTTTCATTGTTTTTATTTACTCTATAGATGTTATAAACAAGCGAATCATTTAAAGTCCATGAAAGCAAAACTCCATGAAGTGTAATTTTATAATTGATTTTTTCAACTTCTTGTAGTTTTTTAGTAGTAATTACTGCCTCGGTAGGTTTACTGTAGATTCCTTTAGGAGTTATAGCAAAAATCCGATATTTATAAGTTTTTTCAAATTGAAACTCTGTATCTTGCAGTGAGGTTGTGTTTTTATCATAATAACCAAGAACTTTTATTTCGCTATTATTTTGTCTTTCAATTAAAAAGCTCTTTATCTTTTCTTTTGCCTTTTCCGGATAGTTCCATGTGATCAGGATTTTATCATGGGTTGCTGTTAGACTTAAGTTTTGCACAGGTTCAGGTTGAAGATAGTCTTCCATAGTTGGATCCGCCTTTCTACCACAACCTGAAAGTAGAATTAGTAAAAATATGAGCAAACATATGTAGTTTTTTTTAGAACTTAATGAATATTTATCGTTAAACATTTTCATTTCTTTAAGATTTTTTTCAGTAACTTTATCTGCTCCTTTATGCTTTTTTTAGAAGTGCTTCCATAGGAGACTTTTGCGTCAATTGAACCCTCTGGAGTGAGTATAGTATATACATCTTTTTCAATTTTCTTTGAAAATTTTTTAAACTCTTTTATGTTTAACTCAGAGAGAGCTTTTTCTTTTTGTATGCAGTAAAGCACAATTTTACCTGTTATTTCATGGGCTTGTCTGAAAGGAATTCCTTTTTTTACAAGATACTCTGCAAGGTCTGTAGCAGTTATGTAACCACTCTGGCAAGCCTCTCTCATTCTTTCTTTGTTAAACTTTATCTCAGGAAGCATCTCTGTTATTACTTTAAGACTCATGCTTACAGTATCAATAGT
>JANXCZ010000047.1 GCA_025060075.1 Thermodesulfovibrio sp. | reverse complement strand
GTGATTTTCCGCAAAAAGAACATCTTACTAATTCATCACTTTTCTTTGCCATACTTACACCCTATTTTTTATTGAAGTTATAACTTCATCAACAATTCCATAGTTTTTTGCTTCTTCAGCTGACATAAAAAAGTCTCTCTCTGTGTCCTTCTGAATCTTTTCAACTGGCTGGCCTGTATGTTTTGCAAGAATTCTATTAAGTAAATCTTTCATCTTTAAAATTTCTCTTGCATGAATCTCCACATCAGTTGCCTGACCATAAAATCCACCTATTGGTTGATGAATCATTATTCTTGAGTGAGGAAGAGCGAATCTTTTGCCTTTTGTTCCTGCAGCAAGAAGTATACATGCCATTGAAGAGGCTTGTCCAATACAGTATGTGGCAATATCAGGCTTTACATACTGCATTGTATCGTATATTGCAAGTCCACTTGATACCATTCCTCCTGGAGAATTTATATAAATATGAATATCTTTGTCGGGATCTTCTGTTTGAAGAAAGAGTAACTGAGCTATTACAACATTAGCCACTTGGTCATTTATTTCTGTACCAATAAATATGATTCTGTCTTTAAGCAATCTAGAGTAGATATCATAAACTCTCTCTGTTCTTCCTGTCTGCTCTATTACTATTGGAACAATACTCATACTGCCTCCTCTTTTTTAATAATTGCCTTTTGTAAAAGTATATCAAAAACCTTTCTTTCAAATACTCTATTCCGTATTGCCTCAAGAGAACCATCTCTTGACATATAGTACTGAACAACTCCCTGTGGTGTTATACTATATTTCCTTGCAATATTTACTATTTCCTGTTTAAGTTCTTCTTCTGAGACAGAAACTCCCTCTTTTTCACCTATTGTGTCAATAAGAATATACGCTTTAACATTTCTCTTTGCTCTTTCAGCTATTTTATCCATATTCTGTATTATATCAATGCCTAAGTATTCGTACTCTTCTGTTATTCTTTTCATCTCAAGTTCAACAAGCCCTTCAGGAAGTTCAAAATCGTAGGTTTCAAGAAGTTTATTTAGAATATCAATCTTTTGTTTTTCTAAGGCTTGCTCTTTTTTAGCCTTTTCAAGGCTTTCTCTTATATGCTTTCTAAGACTATCTAAATCCTCAAATCCTAGCTCTTTATAAAGCTCCTCATATGGAATGCTATGCCTTCTTTTTATCTCTTTTACGGTAATCTCAAACTGAACACTTTTACCAGCAAAATCAGCTATAGAGTGCTCTGGAAAATCTATGGTTACACTAAAAGTTTCATCTTTTTTCCTTCCCTCTAATGCCTTTGAAAAATCCTCAGGGAAAGGTCCTGCACCAATCTTATATACGTAATCCTTTGCCTCTTTCCCAATATCTGTTTTATAATCAATAACTACAAGGTCTTCATACATAGAAGGTCCTTCTGTTGGCTCATAACTACCTCTTTCCTTAGAAAGTCTCTTAAGAACTTCTTCAACTTCCTCATCTTTTACCTCTGTAGATATCTCCTCTATTTCTATGTTTTCATAATTAAGGTCTTTAATCTCTGGTCTTACCTCAACAATTAAATCAAAAGAAAGAGGCTCATTTCTCTTTATATCAATAGCATCTTCAGCTACAGGAGGAAGCAAAGGTTTTATATTTGACTCTTTTATTGCTTTTTGATAATACTCTGAAACGAGTCTTTCAAGAACATCAGCTTCCGCTTCTTTACCAAACTTCCTTTCAATGATTGATATTGGAGCCTTACCTGGCCTAAATCCTGGAATCTTTGCTTTTTTTTGAATCTCCTTCAAAGTTTTTTGAATCTCTCCCTCAACTATATCTGCTGGTATTTCAATCTTTATTCTTTTTTTAGTTGCTGAGATTTCTTCAACTCCTTTTAACACCTTACCTCCCTATTTAATTTTTTAATTTAAGTTTAAAAGTCAAAGAGAATTTTTGTCAATTAATCAGCTTTTTGGCTTTTGAAATTTTTCTCTTTCTTAAAATTTAACCTCAATAAAAGGGTTATTGAACAAGACTTTTTTAAGGTTTTAAGATAAAATTGTAAAAACCAAAAAGGGGAGGTAAGGATGTATAAGATTTGATGAAAAATCAAAGATAGAGATGGTCTTAAACTTTAAGTGGAGTTCTCAATTTGCTCAGCATAAAGAGATTCATTTTTGCAATATAAATGTTATGGAGAGATATTGATCTTTTTCCTATAAAGATTAAAGATAATATATTAGGTAAAGAAGAAGGAGATGTATTTAGTGTAGCTTTCAAAAAAGGAGAGCTTTTTAAATACTCAGATGATAATGTGTTGGATTTACAAACCAAACAATTTCAATCTCCTCATTCATACAGAGGCAGGATAAAACCCAAGTTAGGTAGATTTTTATCCTCTCGGATTCTTCATAGGACTCAGAGAAGTTTTTCCGCAAAATATCAGACCTGCGAGAGTCATTGAAATTGCAAATGGAAGAATTAAGATAGATATTAATGTTCCGATATCTTTTTATGATATAGAAGTTGAAGGTCATATTTTAAAAGTAAGAAAAAAGACATCAGAAGTAGGAGGTGAATGCAGAGAGTGGCTTGCTATATCTCTTGAAAACGGTCCTGGTATGCAGGTAAGATACAAAAATATTCCAACAGACTTTGAGTTTGAAAATCCTGAAACATACCTTAGAGAGGATGAAAGTGATGATAATATCTTTTATAAACAACCAAGGCTTACCACACATATTGATGCAAAATGCCATGAAAATCTCATGATGCTTTATGAAAAGCTATTACCAAAAGAAGGTAAAATTCTTGACTTAATGAGTGGTTATCAATCTCATATCCCTGAAGACAATAATAGTTTCGTAGTAGGTTTAGGTCTTAATAAGGAAGAAATGAAACTAAATCCTAGGTTAAATGATTTCATAATAAATAAAGATCCAAGACTTCCATTTAATGATGAAAAGTTTGATGCCGTAGTATGTGATCTTTCAATTGAGTATGTTATTAAACCTTTTGATCTAATAAGAGAAGTTAAGAGAATTTTGAAAAAGGATGGAGTATTTACCGTTAGTTTTTCAAATAGATACTTTCCAAGTAAGGTTATTAAATTATGGACTGATTTACATGATTTTGAAAGAATGGGCTATGTTTTAGAAATTCTCCTTCGTGTTCAAGGATTCAAAGATATTAAAACATTTTCAGTAAGAGGTTTCAGGCGACCTCTTGATGATAAGTATTTTGGTTGCACATTTTTCTCTGATCCTTTATATCTAGTTTATGCTAAGAAGGAAATCCTTATAAATAATTCTTAAAAGATTAAACAATTTTATATAAGATTCGTCAGCATAATCTCTGTATGTGTTTATATTCGGTCTGAAGGAATTGTTTTTAAAGATCAATGTGACTTCTCCATAAATTCCATCTCTAAGATAGATACGATGGGAATAATCCTTTGTTGTGGCAAGCACAAGCTTTGCAAGTCCTATATAGCCTGGATCAAGATTAATAGTTCGCTTTCCATTATTAGAAAGAGCTTGCTCAATCTCATTTGTTTGAATCTTTATTTGAGCAATATCACCTTCAGAAATAAGATTTCTGAAAAATATAAATCTTCTCCATATAGGACTTCCAAGTTCAGGAGTATAGTAATCAGAATAATCCCACTTAGACGGAGAAGACTCTAGAAGTATTTCTCCAAATCTTTCTTCTAAAATATTTAAAGCTTGATAGTATGCCTCTTTATTGCTAAATAAAGTTGCGACAAATAAAAGAACCTTTTTAGGAGTTGCAGGCTTACCCATTACATTAATACTTTTCTTAGGTGTGGAACTATATGAGGATTATCCCACTGAATAGGTCCTAAAATCTTATGTCTTAAGATACCTTTTTTGTCTATTAAAAATGTCTCTGGAACTCCTTTTATTCCATAGACCGATGAGACCAATCCATCATCAATTAATACTGGAAATGTATATCCATTCTTTTTAATCATCTCTTTAACTGTAGCAGGATTATCTTTGTATAAAACTGTAAGAAATATCAGATCATCCGGAGTGCCATTTTTGTCCAAATAAGCCTGCATTGACTTTTTTTCTTCCTTACAATCACTACACCATGATGCCCAAAAGTTAAGAATCACAATCTTACCTCTTAAATCTTCAAGTCTCCATTTTTTACCATTGATATCTTTAAGTTCAAAATCTGGAGCAAAAAATCCTACTTTAGCATTTTCTTTAATGTTGGACTTATTCTTTTTTACAATAATGCTTCCTATAATTATCAAGGCAATTAGAATGAATAAAATCAAAAATACGTTTTTCTTCATATCAATTTATAGAAGCTGTTACCTCCTCCTTGATTTCTTTAAATTCTATCTTGTTGTTGTTTAACTCAACTTTTATAAGATTAGCACCTTTAAAGCTTCCTTTAATAATCTCCTCTGAAAGAGGATCCTCTATCTCTCTTTCAATTGCTCTTCTCATAGGTCTTGCACCATAAGCAGGTTGATAATACTTTTTAAGAATCCATTGTTTTACCTCATCTGATACACTAATTACAAATCCATACTCAGAGAGCTTTTTATTTGTTTCAGCAATTAAAAGATCAATAATAGCAAGTAAATGAGACTCTTCAAGTGGATGAAATACTACAATATCATCAACTCTATTTAGAAATTCAGGATTAAATGTCTTTTTAAGTTCATCAAAGACATTTTCTTTGATTTTTAGATACATATCTGAGGAGTCAGCTTTACGAAAACCAAGAGGCATAGATTTTTCAATCATTCTTGCTCCAATGTTTGAGGTCATTATTATAATAGTATTTTTAAAATCTACTTTTCTGCCAAAACTATCTGTAAGAACACCTTCATCAAGAATTTGTAAGAGCAGATTAAAGACATCTGGATGAGCCTTTTCTATCTCATCAAACAAGACAACAGCATAAGGTCTTTTTCGGATTTTTTCTGTAAGTTGTCCACCCTCTTCATAGCCTACATAACCTGGGGGCGCTCCAATTAGCTTAGATACATTAAACCTTTCCATATACTCTGACATATCAAACTTAATTAAGGCATTTTCGTCATTGAACATAAACTCTGCAAGAACCTTCGCAAGTTCTGTCTTTCCAACTCCTGTAGGTCCGAGGAAAAAGAAAGAGCCTATAGGTCTGTTTTTCGTCTTTAATCCTGCCCGAGAACGTCTTATTGCTCTACAGACACTCTTTATTGCTTCATCCTGTCCAACAATTCTTTGATGTAAAATTTCTTCCATATTTAGAAGTTTTTCAGACTCTGTTTGTTCCAGTTTATAAAGAGGTATACCTGTCATTTTAGAAACAGTATATGATACATCTTCTGCTGTAACAACAGGAACTTCTTTATACATTGATTCTTTCCATTTTTTGTAGTTTGCTTCATATATTCTCTTTAGTTTGTCTTCTTCATACTTTGCTCTTTGTGCTGCAGATAAATCGTGAAGTCTTATATATAAAGACTTTTCCTTTGAAATTTTTGCAAGTTCCAGTTCAAGAGTTTTTAACTCTTCAGGCATTACCGATTTTTTAAGCTTAATTCTTGAAGCAGTTTCATCTATAACATCTATTGCCTTGTCGGGCAAGTATCTATCAGTGATGTATCTATCAGAAAGTTTTACAGCTGCCTCTATGGCTTCATCTGTAATCTTTACTTTATGGTGAGACTCGTATTTTTCTTTAATACCACGAAGTATCTCTATTGTTGCTTCAACAGTTGGTGGTTGAACATATACTGGTTGAAATCTTCTTTCAAGTGCTCCATCTTTTTCTATATATTTTCTGTATTCTTGAGGAGTTGTGGCACCAATACACTGCATTTCTCCTCGGGCTAAAGCAGGTTTTAACATATTTGAAGCATCAACTGATCCTTCTGCAGCACCTGCACCAATTATTGTATGAAGCTCATCTATAAATAAAATAACATTTTCTGACTGAGTTGCTTCTCTTATTACTGCTTTAAGTCTTTCTTCAAACTGCCCTCTGTATTTTGTTCCAGCAATCAATGCTCCAAGATCAAGAGCAATAATTCTCTTTCCTAACAGAATATCAGGTACATCCCCCTCAATTATTTTCTGAGCAAGACCCTCTACAATTGCTGTTTTACCAACTCCAGGTTCACCAATTATAACAGGATTATTTTTTATTCTTCTTCCCAAAATCTGAATAACTCTTTCTATCTCATCTTCTCTTCCAATTACAGGGTCAAGTTTACCTTCAAGGGCAAGCAAAGTCAAATCTCTTCCAAATTCATCAAGTGCTGGTGTATTTGTTTTTCTTTTTTCTCTCTGAGGTGTTCCTTGAAAATGAGGTCTTATAGAAAAATTGATTGTCAACTGTCTTGCAGCAAGAAGATTAACTCCAAGTTCTCTTAAAATCTTTCCTGCTATACCTTCTTCTTCTTTAATTAAACCGAGAAAAAGATGTTCACTTCCAATGTATGGATGCCCTAAAAGTCTTGCTTCTTCAATGGCGTTTTCAAGAACTTTCTTTGCTCTTGGAGAAAAAGGTATTTCTCCATAAGTCAAAAGATTAGTTTCAGTTGTTATTCTTTTTTCAATTTCATATCTTACATTTTCAGGAGCAATCCCCAGTTTCCTTAGTATAGCTACAGGAATTGAGTCTTCTTCTCTTAGAATTGCTAAAAGTAAGTGTTCTGTATCAAGAAACTCACTATTTCTTCTTTCTGCTTCTTCTCTTGCATAAAGAATTACTTTACGACCTTTTTCTGTGAACTTTTCAAACATTTTAAGACCCCTTTAATATTTTTGTTTCTTAAAAAATATTAATTTTTTTATTTGCTCTATGTCAATTCTTCTTTAGCAAGAAAAATTCTTACTCGAGAAATTGATTGCACTACGAATATGAATAAAACAAGCTCATATAAGATAAAATATATAAACTGCCGAAACAAACTGGATAAATTTATAAAGATTTGTTGGAAGTTCTTCAGGGGTTGAATCAAGGCATATTTCCTCCTCTTTAATTTCTATTCCTAATTTTTTTGTGGCAAAAATAACTCTTTCTTTTTGTCCTCTTTCATGAGGACGAAAACTTCTCAATATAACTCCATCATCACTTAAAAAATAATCTCCTGTGTCCTTTTTTCTTAATATTACTTTTAAATTTTTTGATTGTTTTGCAATAATTGGAAAATTAAAAACGCAAACACCTTCAGCCGTTATTCTATATGTAATAGAAGTTCCAAAAAAATTTATAAATCTGTTAAAAATTTCTTCTGCTTCTTGTGGTTCTATGGGTTCAGATGTGGTCATTAAAGTTCCGAAAAGAAACTCTTTAATAAATTTTTCGGACTCTTCTTTAATTTGAATATCCTCCGGAGCTTCACTCCACATAATTCTACAAGATCTGAATACAGGACTATAAACTATCTCACCAAATGCTACTTTTTCTCCTAATTGGAGATCAAATGGCAAAGAGAAGGTTGTTTTATCTTTTGTATATTTTCTTCTGTCACGGTAAAATGTTATTCTTGTTCTCCCAACCTTTGGAAGAAAAACAAGTTTTGTAATTAAATTCATAGATAAAAATATAACATATTTATCAAATGTTGAGCTACATTAAAACTAAATGTTATCATAAAAGCTATATGACTATTATAAAGCCCTTTAAAGGAATTGTTTATAATCCTGAGAAAATAAATGCAGATGATGTAATGTCTCCTCCCTATGATATCATCTCTGATGATTTAAGAGAAATGCTTTATCATAAAAGCCCCTATAACATTGTAAGAATAGACTCAGGGAAAAACTCTGCTGATATAGATAAATACTTTCTTGCAAAAAAATATTTAATGGAATGGTTAAAAGATGGTATTCTTGTTCAAGAAGAAGAACCATGTTTTTATGGCTATGAGATTCAATATTCATATAAAAATAGAAAAAAAACATTGAGAGGAATTGTAGGTATTGTCAAAATTGAAGAGTTTGGAAGAGGAATTTATCCCCATGAACAGACCTATTCAAAACCTAAAACAGACAGACTAAATCTTATGAAAGCTTGCATGGCTAATACATCTATAATATTTTCAATATATCGCTCAAAAGAAAGAGTAACATCTCAAATATTAGAAAACTTAAAAAATCCCTATCTTCAAGCAATAGATTTAGATGGGAATCTTCACAGATTATTTAAAATCAAAGATCAGTCTCAAATTAATGAAATAATAAAAGAGCTTGAAAACAAACCCATTTTTATTGCTGATGGTCACCATAGATATGAGGTTGCTCTTGAGTTTAAAAAACTGATGAATGAAATTTATCCAGAACAAAAAGATCCTCCTTGGAATTATGTACTTATGTTTTTAAGCAACATAGAAGATGATGGTTATATTATCTTACCGACTCACAGACTTCTGAGTACTTCTTTGCCAGTAAAAGAAAGACTTGAGAATCAGAGAGATTTCTTTTGCTTATCTGAACTTAATACAAATGAAGATATACAAGACACAATTGAAAAGCTGGGTCCAAAAAATATTGGAGTATACTTAAAAGATGATAAATTTTATATTCTTAAGTACAAAGGCCCAACTCTTGAGTATCTACCAAAAGAGCTCAGATGTTTTGATGTAAGCATCCTTGAGGAAGTAATTTTAAAAAAAATGTTTCCACAAAGAAAAATTTGTTATGATATAGATATTGAAAAAGGTATAAAAATGGTTAAAGAAAATAAATATGATGCAATTTTTATTCTTAGGGCTACTAAAGTTGAGGAAATAGAAAGAGTAGCTCTCGCAGGTCTAAGAATGCCTCCTAAGTCAACATATTTCTATCCAAAACTCCTCACAGGAATGGTTATAAATAGCTTTAAAGAAAATTTTTAGGAGGTTGCCATGTCTGTAAAAGTTGCAATCAATGGATTTGGAAGAATTGGAAGACTTTTTTTCCGTGCTTCCTATGGGTATCCAGACATTGAAGTTGTTGCGATCAATGACCTTACAGATGCATATACTCTTGCTCATCTCCTCAAATACGACTCTGTTCATGGAAAGTTCAATGCTCAGGTAAAAGCTCGGGAAAACTACATTTTAGTTGACGAAAAAGAAATTAAAGTTTTTGCTGAAACCTCTCCAGAAAAGCTTCCTTGGAAAGACTTAGAAGTTGATATTGTAGTTGAGTCAACAGGAAAATTTACAGACAGAGCAGGTGCTTCACGGCATATACAGGCTGGAGCAAACTGGGTAATAATTACTGCTCCTGCTAAAGAAGAGGATATCACAGTTGTTATGGGTGTTAATCATCATCTGCTTGATCCTTCTCAACACAAGATAATTTCTAATGCTTCATGTACTACAAACTGTCTTGCTCCTGTAGCAAAGGTTCTTCATGAAAACTTTGGCATAGAAAGGGGATTTGCCACTACTGTTCATGCTTACACAAATGACCAAAGAATCCTTGATCTTCCTCATAAAGACTTAAGAAGAGCAAGAGCTGCTGCTATGTCAATGATACCTACTACAACAGGTGCTGCAAAGGCTGTTGCAAAAGTACTTCCAGAACTTAAAGGAAAACTTGATGGATTAGCAATAAGAGTTCCAACTCCTAATGTATCTGTGGTTGATTTTGTAGCTCAGCTAAGTAAAGATGTAACTGAAACAGAAGTCAACGAAGCATTGAAGAAAAGTTCTGAAGAGGATCTAAAAAATATACTTTACTATATTGAAGAACCTTTGGTTTCAATTGATTTTAATGGCTCTTCATACTCCTCAATTGTTGATGGACTTCTTACAAAAGTCATAGAGGGTAAGTTGGTAAAGGTAATTTCATGGTATGACAATGAGTATGGATACAGTTGCAGAGTTAGAGATCTCA
This sequence comes from Thermodesulfovibrio sp., assembly GCA_025060075.1. Taxonomy (GTDB): domain Bacteria; phylum Nitrospirota; class Thermodesulfovibrionia; order Thermodesulfovibrionales; family Thermodesulfovibrionaceae; genus Thermodesulfovibrio. Next base: position 10,562 of record JANXCZ010000047.1, on the reverse strand, counting down.
TTCTCTATTTAATTAGTAAAATTTGAGGAGGTTCTGAATGGCACCCTTTAATAACTCTTTTGACAAAATAACCATAGAAGACCTACCTATAAAATCAAAGAGAGTATTTATTAGAGCTGACTTTAATGTCCCTCTTGATGCAAATTTAGTAATAACCGATGACAGACGCATTCGTTCAACACTTCCAACTATAAATTATGCAATTGACGAAGGAGCAAAAGTAATTCTTGCTTCTCATCTTGGAAGACCAAAGGGCAAAGTTGACCCTAAACTTTCCTTGGGTCCTGTTGCAAGAAGACTTCAAAGACTTTTAAACAAAGAGGTAATCTTTGCTCCAGACTGTATAGGCCCTCAAGTTGAGCAAATTGTTTCAAAAATGAAAGAAGGAGATGTTGTACTTCTTGAAAATCTAAGATTTCATATAGAAGAAGAAAAAAATGATGAAAAATTTGCAAAGGCTCTTGCCTCTTTGGCAGATTTTTATGTAAATGATGCCTTTGGAGCATGTCACAGAGCTCATGCTTCAATTGTAGGAGTGCCTAAATTTATTCCTGCAGCAGCAGGATTTTTACTCAAAAAAGAGATTGAGTATCTAAAAGGAGCTGTAGAGTCTCCTATAAGACCCTTTGTGGTAATACTGGGAGGTGCAAAGGTTGGAGGAAAGATTGGAGTATTGGAAAATCTTGCAGATAAGGCAGATAAAATAATAGTTGGTGGAGGAATGGCTTTTACATTTATAAAGGCTATGGGATATGAAGTTGGCGATTCACTTGTGGAGCCTGATATGATAGATTTTGCTATGAAAATAATGGAAAAACTTCGTGAAAAGAAAGTCAAGTTTTATCTTCCTGTAGATGTTGTTATTGCTCAGAGCATAGATGCGGGAGCAGAAACTAAAATAGTACCTGTGCAAGAAATACCTAAAGGTTGGCGAGGATTGGACATAGGACCTGCCTCTGTAAAACTTTTTACAGAAGCTTTACAGGATGCAAAGACTATTTTATGGAATGGGCCAATGGGAGTCTTTGAAATAGATGCATTTTCAAGAGGTACATTTGCAATTGCTCATGCAGTGGCTGACTCTTATGCATTTACCATAGTAGGTGGTGGCGATACAGACTATGCAGTCCACAGAGCAGGAGTAAGTGATTCCATCTCATTTATATCCACTGGTGGAGGAGCTGCTTTACAGTTACTTGAAGGAAAAGAACTGCCAGGACTGGCAGTTTTGCCTTCTAAAAAGAAAGATTAATAAAAGGATATGGGGGAGTTATCGCTAATGATAATTCCCCCTTTTTCAAAAGCTTTTTTAATATGCTTTGGAAGACAAAACATTGATTTATGGGCATCGGTATCGTAAAACTTTAAAGTTTCCCCTATAGAATTTAGTTTTTCTTTTATTCTACTTTCACATTCATCTGGATTAATCTTTTTTGAGGCAAGAACAAAACTCCATGGAGCAAAAAAGGAAGGCACATAGGTAATATAAGGTCTCACATAGGGGAATACCTGTTTAAGAGTAGAAACAACTGAAACAAAAACTCTGAGATTATTAACAGAAGCAGAAGCAGACTGAGTAACCATCATTCCTTTTTCTGTTAAAGCCTCTTTTACCTTTTCATAGAATTCTTTCGTATAGAGAAGATATGCAGGTCCTCCTTCTGCTGGTTCAGGTAAGTCGATTATTATTACATCAAAATAATCTTTTGTTTTTTCAATATAAGACCTAGCATCATCTATAACTAACTTAACCCTCGGATCATCAAAGGCACCATTGTTCCATTCTGGGAGATACTTTTTTGAGACTTTAATAACTACCTCATCAAGCTCCACCATTACGACTTCCTTCACAGGATATTTTAATACCTCTCTTAAAGTGGCTCCTTCTCCTCCACCGGCTATTAAAACTTTATCTGAAGTCTCACTTAAAAGCATAATAGGATGAACAAGTGCTTCATGATAAATAAACTCATCAGCCTCAGCAGACTGCATCTTACCATCAAGAAGAAGACATCTGCCGAAATTACCAGATCTGATTATTTCAATTCTCTGGTAAGGAGATTTTTCAGTATATATTATCTCCTTCAGAGAATGAAGAATAATCTCATCGTCCGATGTTTGCTCAATATACCACTTGCAGTTCTTCATGGCACACTTTATGAGGTAGTTTTTCGTTTTTATAAGAAATTATACCTCTTTTAACCTCAACTATTGAAGGAACCTTACACTCAAAAGCTTCTATAATATATTGAGCCGCAATCTCCGGTTTTATAACATCTCCACAAGTAAAAACATCCACAGCAGCAAACCCATACTCTGGCCATGTGTGAATAGTTAGATGAGACTCTGCAATAACTACAACACCACTAATTCCAAAAGGATTAAACTCATGAAAATTAACACTTATAATTGTCGCATTTGCTTTCTTTGCAGCATCTACCAGAATGGTTTTAACAGCCTCAAGATCCTTGAGGATTTCAGGATTACAATCTTTTAATTCAATTAAAAGATGGGTCCCTAAAGCATACAATTTGCAACCTCCTCCCACAGAGATAAAGGCAGGGACAAAGCCCCTGCAAACTTTATATATTAATTAAAAAAAATTTCTTTTGTCAATAATTTTATTATAGGAGGTAAGACTTTCTAAAGGTATTTAAAGTTTACACGCTATGTAGATTGGTCTCTGGCATTTTGATATAGTAACCACAGTTGCCCTGCATAAAATACCGCAATGTTTACGAACTTTATGAGATTTTGTAAATGAAAACGTAGTATATTGTCTTGCACTATTTTCTAACATGTAATGTTATAATTTAATATGCTATTTAGCACAGAAATAATTGAAGAAATTGAAAAGCTTGATCCGAATTTAAGAACTGTCTTTATAAAGATACTAAAAGGTATTGAAAAGACAGTAGGAGATGTTGTAAAGAAAAGAGATTTTGATACCCTTACGGCAAATGTAAAGGAATTATCAGAAAATGTAAATAAGTTATCAATGAATATAAACATTCTTGTTGAGGCTCAGAGGAAGACAGAGGAGAGGTTAAACGAGCTTGCTGGGGCTTTATCTAAACTTACTCAAGAACATGCCAAAACAAGAGAGCAATTAGGCGGATTATCCCATACTGTGGGTTATATCCTTGAAAATGAAGCATACAAAGCTCTACCAAAGTTACTCTTTGAAGATTTTGGTTTGCATATAGTAGGAAAACTTAAGAGAGGTTTTATTGATTTAGGTAAACAAAGATGGGAAGAAGTAAACATTATTGGAGATGTAATGAAAGATGGAGAAGTAATGACATTAGTGGGAAAGGCAAAAACACAGCTTAAAAAGAAGGATATTGATAACTTTTTAGCAAAAATTAACAAAATCAAAAGTTATTTTAGTTCGCCACTTTTCTTAGTATTAGTTACTCATCAAGTTGCAAATCCCACGGTTATAAAGTATGCTCAAGAAAAAGGCATAAAGCGAGTTTACTTTAGTTATGAGTTTTAATAAAACTTTCAATACCTAAAATAGAAAACTCCTCTCTAAAATAAAGCACAGCTAAGTTATCAAGCTGTCTTGCCACAGAAATAAAATCAGACATTATTTCATTAATAATTATTACCACAATAACTGTTATTGTACGCCATGGAAATTCTGTGTATTTTGCCTCCCACTAATTTTTTAAAGAAGAAGTTTGACTTTTTCAAACTTTTTACTAAGAAAATCTACTTTCAATCTTTTTAATAAGCTCGCCAGTGTTCTAATTATAGCACTCCTTAATATATCCTCTTGAAGAGGTTTTTTAGAAATCAATCAGAATTTTTCTTTTATTAAATCTACAACAAACAGCAATTTCGTCAAACATCATTGATGCAGAAAAGCTAATGCCTATCAGGGTAATTTAAATTTTAACATTCTTACTTACTTTAACTTAAGAATGGGATATCAATATTTGCATGGAAGAGTTTATGAATTTAGATTAGTACCAAATAATTCAGAAATTTAAGAAAAACTATGCTGAAGTAAAAAGCTTACTAAAGCAACTGACACTAAAGAGGCTGTTTCAGCTTTTAAAATTCTTCTTCCTAAGGATATTATTTTTATACCTCTTTTTTCTGCCATAATTATCTCTTCCTGAGTAAATCCTCCTTCAGGTCCAATTAATAGAAATATGGCTTTTTCACGGTTTATATTAGATATCGCTTGAATTAATGGTATATTAGCCTTTTCCCAGAATAAAATCCCATTTTCTATGGATTGAATTAGTTCTGAGAAACTAATTACCTCGCTTATCTCAGGAACGATACTTCTAAGTGATTGTTCTGAAGCCTCTTTTGCAATCTTCATCCATCTTTCAATTTTGCGCGTGTGTTTTACGATACATCTACTACTTACAAAGGGAATAATCTTCTTTACACCAAGCTCAGTTGCTTTTTCTATAACCATATCCATTTTTTCACCCTTAAGCAAAGCTTGACATAAAACTATTGAGAAATCATCCTCTGTGGGAAGGTTTTCTTCTTTAAGAATCTGTATAGTCTTATAGTTAACTATTTTTGCTTGAAAGCTTCTTCCTTTACCATCAAAAATTGAAAGAGTATCTCCTGGATGACATCTTAAAACATTAAAGAGATATCTTTTTTCTTCATTTGAAAGTTCTAAGAGTATCCCTGGATAGATTTGACGATTATTAATACATAATCTTATTTGACTCATTTAGAAAACTATTTCTGTACCGATACCTTTCTGAGTAAATATTTCAAGAAGCAGACTATGAGGGATTCTTCCATCTATTATATGAGTTTTTTTAACTTCTCCTTTGAGAGCATTAAGGCAGGCATAAATCTTAGGAATCATTCCTCCGCTAATTACTTGTTGTTCTATCAATCTTATGGCTTCTTCGGTTTTAAGAGTAGGAATATGATTATTGTTTTCATCACTTATTCCTCTGACATCAGTGAGAATTATAAGCTTTTCAGCTTTTACTGCTACAGCAATCGCAGAAGCTACTGTATCAGCATTTATGTTGTAACTTTGACCTTTTTTATCAAATCCTATTGGTGCTACAACAGGAATAAAGCCTCTGTCCTGTAAACTTTCAAGAACATCTACACAGACTTCCTCTACTTCACCTACAAATCCTATATCTATATCTTCATTGTTGATTTTTAAATATTTCTTTTTTGTTCTTAAGAGATTTCCGTCTTTTCCTGTGAGTCCAACAGCTTTTCCTCCATGCGAGTTAATAAGTTGAACTATCTCTTTGTTTATAACTCCTCCCAGAACCATTTCTACAATCTCCATTGTTTCTTTATCTGTTACTCTATGGCCATGAACGAATTGAGGTTCTTTATTAAATTTTTTCATGAATTCTGTAATCTTTGGCCCTCCTCCATGGACAACTATAGGTTTTATACCTATAAAATTAAGTAAAACGATATCTTGAGCAAAGGCATCTTTTAAAGAGGATTCTCTTTGGGCTGCACCTCCATACTTTATTACAAAAGTTTTTCCATAAAACTTTCTTATGTATGGAAGTGCTTCAACAAGAATATTCGCCTTTTCAAGAAGTGTTTGCTGTATGTCATTCATCTGACTTTTCTCAGAAACTCTTCTATATCAAATGCAGTGCTTACAATTTCCTTTGCTTTTAAAGCTTTATCTTTCTCTCTTATTACAGCTTTACCCATAAGTTTTTCCATTTTATCAACAGCTGTAAAAGTATCCATGCCAGTAACAATAATCGGAATTCCCTTTGATTTTGCAATTCCTGTAACGGTTTCATTAGCATGTATTCCACCTGTAAGAATCAAACATTTTGTGGAAGTCTCCATTGCAACTATTTGAATATCTGTTCTGTGAATGCCTGTTATAACCGCCTTGTTTGGAATTCTTAAGAAGTAAGAAAGAGCTGTCTCAGGATCCATTGCTCCAATGGAGAGATTTTCAACAAACTCATCAAGTTTGTCTTCACAACAGACAAGTCCGCCATTTACTGCTTCCATAAGTCTTCTTACTGTAACAGCTTCTAAAAATTTATCTCTTTTGAAGACTCCTAAAACTTTTATACCCTTTCCTTCAATAAATGGAACTACCTTTTCCTTAACATGATGAAACTGTTCAGGAGGAACCTTATTTATAACTGCACCTATAAATTTTTCGCCACTTAAATGTCTTATTCCAAATATGTCATCCATGGCAAGCTCACTGTCCCAGTGCTGAATAGCTATAACTTTTCCATCTGTCTCTTTTATTAGACTTATCACATCTATACCAAGTGTAAATCCTTCAAATATACTATTAGGTCCGACAACTATTACAAAATCTTTATTAATCTGCTTAGAGAAGGCATTAACAATTTTTTCCTTAACCTTTAAATCAGCACCTTCAAGAAGTCTATACTGTGTTTCATAGGTAAAAACAAAGGGAGATATAACATTTAAAGGCTCTTCAAGTCCTAAGAGGTCCTTTATAAAAACTGCCTCTTCATCAAATATATCTTCTCCTTTTTTTAGAGGAATTCTTCCAAGAGGTCTTATATAACCTGTCTTGTAACCTCTTTCTTGAAGTGTAAGAGATAGTCCCAATGCAAAGAAGTTTTTTCCTGTAAAGGGTCGGTTTGATATTATAAAAATTGGTATCATTTTTATCCTCCTACGGTTGCTACTAAATTATTATTCTTGCATCAAGTCCTATGCCACCATTGTGGAAGACCATATAAGGATTAATATCAATCTCTTTAATTATAGGAAAGTCCATAATCAACTTTGATAGTTTTCTTATACAATTAACTATATCTTTTTTATCATAAGGCTTTTCTCCTCTTACTCCATCAAGTATTTTACTTCCTTTAATCTCAGATATCATTTCATATGCTTCCTGTTCTGATACAGGAATTATTCTGAAAGACACATCTTTAAGAACTTCCACATAAATTCCACCAAGACCGAACATAATCATATGTCCAAAAGTTCTGTCATAACTTACGCCAAGTATAATTTCTTTGCCTCCTGTAACCATTTCATAAATCATTACACCTTCTATGTAAGCATCTGGCATAAATCTTTTTACATTTGTTGTAATCTCTATAAAAGCATTGTATACAGCTTTATCATTATTGAGATTTAATTTAACTCCACCAACATCTGTTTTATGCAGAATATGAGGTGACGAAACTTTCATTACCACAGGATAACCAATTCTTTCTGCGATTGCTACAGCTTCCATCGGTGTTTTTGCCAATGCTCTTTCTGGAAAGGCAAAACCATACAGAGATAGTATTTGCATTGCTTCTTCTCCGCCAATCTCTGAAACTCCCTGGGCTTGTAAGCTCTGAATAATGTTTCTAACTTTTTCAATATTTTGCTCAGGAATTTCTATTTTAAGCTCTTCAGATATCTTTCTGTTTCTAAGTTCTACGAAATCAATAAGTTTTCTATATGCATTAATTGCAATAGAAGGATCATTAAAGCATGGAATTCTTGATTTTTTAAGTTTATTTACTGCATTTTTTATTCTTTGACCACCTATAAATGTAGCAAAAACGGGTTTATCTGTATTTTTTGATGAATCAATAACAACCTCTGCAATGTTATCAACATCTGTTACTGCTTGAGGAGTAAGAAGTACACATATTCCTTCTACAGAGTCATCTTTGATAGCTTGATCAAGAACAACTTTATATCTCTCAGAAGTAGCATCTCCTATTATATCAACAGGATTATAAAGTGATGCAGTAGAGGGAAGTTTCTCAGCTATTGCATCTATTGACGCTTTACTCATTGGATCAAGTTTTATCCCAAGTCTGTCAGCTGTATCTGCTGCAACAATTCCAGGACCTCCAGCATTTGTAATAATTAGAAGTTTTTTGCCTTTTGGAGTTTTATTTGAAAGAAACATCTCTGCTGTATCAAAGAGTTCTTGAATACCAGAAGCTCTAATTATTCCTGTTTTTCTAAAAGCTTCTGTAAAGGCTCTATCAGAACCTGCAAGAGCACCTGTATGAGAAGAGGCAGCTCTTGCACCTGCCTCTGTGGCACCAGACTTTATTAATATTACAGGTTTTACTTTTGTAACCTCCTTAGCTACCTCTATAAATCTTTTTCCATCTACAACATCTTCAATATATCCCAAAATTACATCAGTGTCTGGATCTTTAGCAAAATATTCAAGAAAGTCTGTTTCATTTAAGTCTGCTTTATTTCCAAAGCTTACGAATTTTGAGAAACCAAAGTTATTCTCTAATGCCCAGTCTATTATTGCAACTCCTAAGGCTCCTGATTGAGAAAAGAAAGCGACTCTTCCTTCTGGAGGTAGTTCTGCAGCAAACGAGGCATTCATCTTATTTTTTGTATTCATTACTCCAAGACAGTTTGGTCCAACCATTTTTATTCTGGCACTTCTTACAATCTCTACAATTTCCCTTTCTCTTGCTATTCCTTCTCCACCAATCTCTTTAAAGCCTGCTGTAATAACAACAACACCCTTTACACCTGCTTTTGCACAGTCTCTTAAAGAGTCTGCTACCGCTTTAGCTGGAATTACTATAATTGCGAGATCTACTTTGTCAGGTATGGCAGAGACAGATGGATAACAGGGCAGAGAGAGTATTTCAGTTCTTCCAGGATTTACAGGATATATTTTACCTGTATATCCATTAATTAAATTTTTAAGAACAGCATGACCCACTTTCTTTTCTTCTTGTGAGGCACCTACTACTGCAATAGCTGATGGATTAAAAATAAAATCAATCATGTGTTTAGTATATCATAAGCAAAGATTAATTTAAGGAAAATTTATTTTATCTTAATATAAGATTTTCTTTTATTTTTAAAAGATTAGTAATTGTTTCATTTACAGGCACTTCTAAACCACACTGTTTGGCAAGCTTTACAATCGCTCCGTTGAATGCATCTATTTCTGTTCTTTTGCCATTTTTGACATCATAGTACATTGATGGAAAATGTTTTGCTGTGGGAGGAACAAGTTTTTCATAAAAATATTTGAGATAGTCTCTATAGTCTGTCCAGTTAAGTCTTATTTTACTGAGTTTTGCCACATTAAAGATTTCTTCAACTATCTTGTTCATTATCTTTCTTGTTTCTTCATATTCTGCAAGTGTACCATAGTTGCACTCAAGAATTGCTCCAAGAGGATTTAATGCTGAATTATAAATAATTTTATCCCAAAGAATTGAGTAAACTTTTTGAGATACTCTTGTGGGAAGACCTGCATTATTGAAAACTTTAGCAACTTCACTTAGTTTTTCTTCTGAAATTAGATTATCAGGCTGTCCAATAACGATATCATCAGCAAAAACAGTGACTTCAGCCACTCCTATATCCACTAATTTTGCACCAAATATTATCCTTGAAAGAATTATTTTTTCTTTTTCTATAATTGAGCTTGCTATTTCATAGTTTCCATATCCATTTTGCGCAAGTAAAACAAATGTATCTTTACCGATTAAGGGTTTAATTTGTTTTATAACAGTTTCAGTATCATAGGCTTTCACTGATACAATAATGAGATCTAAATCTCCATCTTGAATTTGTTCAGGGTTTGTAAAGATGTTATCCAGTTTTGCTTTCTTTTCTCCAAAAAGTCCTCTAATTTCTAATGTTTGGTTTTTAATCTTTTCAATATATTTTTCTTTTGTTATTCCATAAACAGTTTCACCTGCTTGTTTTAGCGAAGTAGCAAAGACTGTTCCTATTGCACCTAAACCAAAAACTACTATCTTCATCTTAAATTCCTTTTATCAGGAAAATTTTGGGTATTATCAGAATTTTTTGTATTTTCAGTAGCTATTGGAAAAACAAAATCTTGAGGTTGTGTTTTTGATAGAGCTTCTTTCATAAACTGTGCCCATATTGGTGCAGCTACTCTTCCACCTGCTTCTCCCTGTCCAAGACTTTTTCTCATATCATCATAACCAACCCATACTCCTGCAACAAGCTGAGGAGTATATCCAATAAACCAAGCATCTTTAAAATCATTGCTTGTTCCAGTTTTTCCTGCCACAGGTCTTCCTATGTTGGCTCTTGTTCCTGTTCCATAAATTACAACATCCTTAAGCATTTCTGTGATGATAGCTGAAACTTCAGGGGAAATCACCTCCTGAACTTCTGGCTCATTTTGAAATAAAATTTTTCCTGAGGCATCAGTGACGTATTTTATTGCTATTGGTTTTATTCTTTTGCCTCCGTTTGCAAATATAGAAAATGCTGAGGTAAGTTCCAATGGAGATACACTCAAGCTACCAAGGGCTATAGTTAAGTCCGCTGGTATTTCTGATGTTATACCAGCTTTTTTTGCAAAGTTTATTATTGAATCAACTCCAAGCATTTCAGCTAATCTTACTGTGGGAACATTTCTTGAAAATGCTAAAGCTTTTCTTAGTGTTATTTCACCCCAAAACTCTCCATCATAGTTGGATGGTGACCATTCTTTTATTCCTGTTTTATAACTTATTGGTTCATCAACTATAGTATCATCTGGTTTAAATCCTTTTTCAATTGCCACAGCATAAACAAAAGGTTTAAAAGAACTTCCTGGTTGTCTCTTAGCA
>JANXCZ010000011.1 GCA_025060075.1 Thermodesulfovibrio sp. | reverse complement strand
ACTTAAAAATAAATTTACTCCAAGATATGTGAATATAGTGACAATAAATCCAATTACAGCAATCACTGAAGTTTTTGTTCCACGCCATCCTCTTATAAATTTTGCATGAAGATAAAAGGCATATACAAACCATGTAATTAAGGACCATGTTTCCTTTGGATCCCATCCCCAGTATCTTCCCCATGCTTGATCAGCCCATATTGCTCCAAATACCAATCCTCCAATGGTAAATATTGGAAAACCAAAGGCTATCCCCTTATAGGTAATATTTTCAAGAAAGTTTGAATCAATTTTAAGACTATGGAGAATCTTACTAAGTATATGTCCAAATCTCCATACAATAAAAATTAAAGCTCCTAATATTGTCCAACTTATTATTGATATAAAAATTGAAGAATTACCAAGAGTAGAATGAAATATTTTAACAGTTTTTGGATTATCTGCAGTAATAATATCAAGCACTATAGAGATAAACATAAATAGCATAAATCCTAGTAGAGTGGTAGAAAAGATGTATTTAAAAGATTTTTTTGTCTGAGACTCCATAATAATATGAAGTAATGCGGTTACAAAACTTATTCCAAAGGCAGCATAGGCTATGAAACTAAGGGTTACATGTACTAAAAGCCAGTTGCTTTTTAAGGCAGGTACAAGAGGTTGAACTTCCTTTGTAATTCCAAGAACATCAGTAAGTCCAATAGTTATTCCTGTTATTATAGATACAAAAACTCCGAGACTCTTTCTTTTGTATTTCCACTCAATAATTAAGTATCCAACAACTAAACATAAAGCAAAAAAGACTAAACTCTCATAAAGATTAGTTATAGGAATACTTCTCATAATTGAGTGGTTTATTGCATACATTTCTTTGAATCTTTGAAAAAATCCATAAATTTGAATAAAGGCTCCTAATGCTAATGTAGATGTGGCAGCATATCCGACTTTGTTGTTTTTAGTAAGAAGATAGACAATATAAATGGGCATGGCAACTATGTAAAGTAATCCTGCAATTGATATTATTTGATAGCTCATATTTTTTCTCCTTTCAATTTATTTATTATTTCATCAATATTTTTCTCAAAGATTGATGATACCTTTGATGAAGGACAATAAAAAACTGTTCCATCTTTTTTTATTATCGCAAATATTGTAATAGGTCTCAGAAAAAGAGTAATGAGAAGACCTATACACAACAAAGTAGAACCTATATAGATTAATGGGACCCCTGGATCCTTTCTTATTTGAAGACCTGTAAATTCCACACCCCATAGTTCATCAAACTTTAACTTTCCATAAGGAGTCTCCCATGTCTCGGGAATCTTAGATAATATCCATTGTTCTGTTTTTTTACCCTTTTCATCAAAACGTACTAAAACAGCTGGATTTATCATATTTGTATCCATATTGAAAACTCTTCCTTTTTCATCAATTCCTAATGCTGGAGAGAAATCAATAACAGAAGCAGTAGCAGATGTTCCTGGAATAGGAAAACTTTCCTCAAATTTGGCAGTTATTTTGTATTCTTTTCCTGTTTTATCAAAATAGCTAAATCTAAACTCTGCGTGTTCTGAGGGTTGAAACCCATAACTTGTCTGATAGAAGGTAAATCCCTTATATGAAAAGGGTTGATTTACTTCAACCACCACAGTTTCTTTACCATTAAACTTTATAACTTGTCCATTCTCTATAATTTTTATATAACTTCTGTATGCCTTTGGAATGGAAGAGTTTTCATAGTATTCTGCTTCAAATTTATCACATCTTACCTCAAACTCTAAAGGAACTGCCTGGCCAGTGTCAGAAATTGCAAAATGTAATCCAGTCCCTTCAAGTATATTCATATAGCCTCTGAAACCAAAGAATGTTCCAATAAGAGCTCCAGAAAGAATAATAAGAATACTTAAATGAGTTAAATATATAGCTAATCTTGCTTTTGTCCATTTTTTGGCTTGTATCTGTATTCCTTCTTTAGTTTCAAATATATTTATTGAGAAACCTTTATTTTTTAGTATTTTACTTAGATCGTCTGAAGTTTTAGTAGAAATAAATTCTACTTTTTTCTTTATTGGCATTTTTTCAAGGCTCTCAAGCTCTAAAGGATAGGATGGTGCTTTAAATGATTTTAAAAGAGAAGGCAGTCTATCAAGAGAGCAAACAATTAAGTTCAATGCAAACATAAAAAGTAAAAATGTAAACCACCAGCTATGATATACGTTATTCAAATCTAATAAGCTTACTATCTCATAAGCTTTCATGGCAGTTACAGGAGAGAAAAATTTAGAGAAAAATCTTACTATTTCTTCTGGCTCTGTCTGTTGAGGAATAACTGTTCCAATTGCTGCACCTATTGAGACGATAATAAATAAAGCTACTGCAAGATCAACAGAAGCAAAAAAACTCCATATTTTTTCATTCCATTTATCAATTTTTGACATTAAAGCCTCCTTGAGAAGTTTGATTTTAACAATATTATGAATTGATTAATTTATCATATATGTGCTATATTTTGTCTATGGTTAAATTGAAGGTTCAGCAAATATTCCTATTAATTTTTATATTTTTGATGGTTTTGTGTCTTAATTTTTCTTTTGCTGAAAATAAAAAACCTGTAATTCTTTATTTTTTCTGGGCTGAAGGATGCCCTTATTGTGAAAAGGAAAAAATTTTTTTAGAAAATCTTAAAAAGAAATATCCTAAACTTGAGATAAAGGACTATGAAGTTTCATATAGTCAAGCTTCAAGGGAACTTTTAATGACAATGTCAAAAATTTACGGTATAAAACCAACAGGAGTGCCTGTTACTTTTATAGGAGATAGAGGTTTTATAGGTTTTAATGAGGAGATTGCTTCAAAAATTGAGCTAATACTAAAATCATGCCTTAAAAAAATCTGCGAAGACCCTCTTTTTTATAAGAAGAATTAATCAATTTTTTAAAAAATTTTTATAGCCTCTTCCATTGATATTCTTTCACTCATTTGTGTTATAATGTTGCAACTTAAAAAAATTTAACAATAAGGAGTGAGGGATGAGGGGAATTTTTATTAGTGGTATAGTAATCCTGTGTTTCTTAATCTCCTATATGATTCCCTTAAAAGATGCTATCTCTGAGGATGTAAAAGCTTGTCTTAAATGTCATGAAATTAAGACTTTACAGAAAAGATTAGATACCGGAGAATCAATTTCTCTTTATATTGATGGTAAAAAATTTGAAAAATCTGTTCATGGACCAATGGGGTGTTCATCCTGTCATCCAAATATTAATGTTAGAAATCATCCAAAACCAAGAAAAATTGCAAATAAAAAGGAATATGTTAAAGAGTTTTCACCTAACTGTCTTAATTGTCATCCAAAAGATGCTTTAATGAAACCGGAGGTTCACGGTATAGTTGTAAAAAAGGGAGAAATTTATTGTTCTGAATGTCACGGTAGTCATTATATAGGTTCAATAAAAGAATGGAAAAATAAAGCAAGTTTTAATGAATACTGTATGGCATGTCATAAATTTGATATGACTAAAACTCTTCCAAGTAAGGAAAAAATTAGTCTTAAGGTGAATGAACAAGAGATAAAAAAATCAGTTCATGGTAAGTTTCAGTGTATTGTATGTCACAGTGATTTCTCAAAAGTAAAGCATCCTATCTATAACTTCAAAGATAAAAAACAATATAGAGCAGAGATGACAAAGATATGTACAAAATGTCATACTGATGAAAAACTTAAGAAAAATCCAGCTCATTATGCTTTAACAAAAACCGCATCTTGTATTGAGTGTCATGGTTATCATGGAGTAAAACCAGCTAAAGTAGTTAGAGCTCTTCCAGAAAATCAATACTGTCTAAGTTGTCATAGCAGAGCAATATCAATGAAGTTTAAAAATGGTGAAACTCTATCAGTTCAGGTAAAAGAGTCAGAAATTCTAAAATCTGCACATAAAAAACTAAAATGCACAGAGTGTCATAGAGAGTTCTCTACCACACAGCATCCTATAAGAAGCTTTGAGTCTCTTGCTGAATATAGAGCTAAAGCAAAGGATATATGCAATAACTGTCATCAAGATGCAGTCAAAAAATACGACATAAGTATACATGCAGCTTCTTTAAAGAAGGGGAATAAAGAATCACCAGATTGTCTAAAATGTCATGGGTATCATAATGTATCTTTCATAACCAAAGATAAGATGGCAAGTTCAGAACTTTGTATTAGATGTCATAGGGAATCAGGTAAGGCATTTGAAGAAAGTGTGCATCATGTAGCAGTCAAGCAAGGCAAACAAAATGCTCCAAATTGTTCCTCTTGTCATAACTCCCATGATGTTCTTCCTGTAAATATAGCAAAATTAGATAATGCATGTATTAAATGCCATAAAGATGTTAAAACAACGCATAATAAATGGCTTTGGAATCCTCCTTTGAGACTTACTACTTTTGTAGAGACTCACTTTAATTCAACTACATGTGCTTCTTGTCATACAAAAACTCAAAAGGCTATCTTTCTTACGTTAGTTGACAAAGCAAAGAATAAGACTCTTCAGGAAGATGAAGTAGCAAAGGCACTTAATATAGACATCAAAGCACTTAAAACTAAGATTGATCCCAATGGAGATGGAAAGATTGAAGAAAAGGAGCTTTGGCAGTTTATGTCTTCAATTAAAGAAAAAACAAAGGCTAATCTTTTAGGTAAAATAAATGTTTTAAATTCAAGTGATGCCCATAAAATTGAATCAAGAGAAAAATCAATTAAAGATTGTGCCTACTGTCACAGTCCAAATGCTCCTATGAAAAGCAAACTTGAGATTAATAGAGAAGGAACTAAACCATTAAGGTTTGAGGTTGAAACAAAGGCATTGAATTCCCTTTATGCAATTCCAAATATTAAAGACTTTTATGTCTTAGGATTTACAAAGATACAAATACTTGATGTTTTATTCTTCTTAGCTCTGATAGGTGGAATAGCAGTTCCTATAGGGCATATAACACTTAGAATTTTAACAGCTCCGATTAGAAGAAAGAGAAGGGAGGGAAAATAATGAAAAGAGTTTATTTACATCCATTACCAGTTAGAATATGGCATTGGATAAATGCGATAGGCTTTATAATCTTAATAATAACTGGAGCGCAGATTAGATTCGTAGATAGTATGGGACTAATGAGCTTTGAAACTGCAGTAGATATCCACAGTTGGGTTGGCTTTATTCTTATTGCTAACTACTTTATATGGCTTCTTTACTATCTTGTAACGGGTAAACTTTTCAAGATATATATCCCACCATTTTGGAAGCCTGTAGAGTTTATTAAAAACTCAATTAGACAGGCAAGATACTATGGATATGGAATCATGGTAGGAGATAAAAATCCTCATCATCCAACACCAGACAATAAATTCAATCCTTTACAGCAAGTATCATATTTAATGATAATGGTGTTATTGATACCTTTGCAGATTATAACTGGTTTGATCCTCTGGGATCCTCAATTTTTCAGTGGATTGGCAGATGTTTTTGGAGGAATTCAAATTGCAAGTTTAATACATACAGTTTTATGGATTTTTTTTAGTGCATTTATAATTGTTCACTTTTATCTTGCTACTTTAGGACATACTCCAATGGCTCATATTAAAGCGATGTTTACAGGTTATGAAGAAGAACATGAAGATCATTAAATACAAAATAACTTAAAGAAAGGAGGTGAAGTAGGTGAAATCTAAGAAAGGTTTTATAGTTTTAACTTTAGTAGTCTTTCTATTTACTATTTCTTTTGTGTATGCACAGCAGAAACCTCAAGATGTCTACAAGCTACATTGGGAAGGAGCCAAATTTCCGCCGACAGAGTTTAATCATAAAAAACATGCTGAAAACTACAAGATTGAGTGTAAAAAGTGTCATCACGCTGATCCTAATCCTGCAGAAAAAGTAATGAAATGTCTTGATTGTCATGATCCTGCTGGAGAAAAGGCAGCCTCAGTAGGTGGAGGAATTAAAGCAATGGATGCCTATCATAAACAGTGTATAGACTGCCATAAGAAAGAAAATGAAGCAGGCAAAGCAGCACCCACAAAATGTAATGAGTGTCACAAAAAAGCATAAGTTTACCAAAACAAAGAGAGATCCTTAGGATCTCTCTTTGTTTATCTACTCTATCTTATGGCATTACTCAATTTGATAAAGCAGAAAAAGTTTAAAATGATATGGAAGTTAGAAGTAGATGGAAAAACATCTTATTTAGCTGGTACTTCTCATAAGTTTTCTTATCCTTTCAGAAAATCTTTAAGGGAATATGTTATGAAAACCAAAAGGATAGTTCTTGAGGGTTCCTTAGAGCAAGAAATCCTTGAAGAAGTTTTAGTGGTTGGAAGACAGACTCCTAAGGAATCTCTTTATGAAATCCTTGATAGTTCTATAATAGAACTTTTAATTCGTAAAATAACGAGTGTTTACACGCAAAAAACTCCACCTACTTTTCAAGTACTAGCTGATATTCATATAGGTGTGTTTTATGAAAAATCAATAAGAGAGATTCTTAAGAAAAACAAACCATGGATGGCTTTTTTTCTTATATGGTATGAGTTTTTAGAGATTCAAGATTGGAAATACTCAATAGACATAGAGATACTAAATATAGCTAAAGAGTTAAATCGTAGTATTCATTTTCTTGAAACTATTCATGAACAAATTCAGGCCTTAGAAGGAGTTCCAACAGATAGAATTGTAAACTTTTTTAAATATGCAGAACATTGGGATGATTATATAGATAAATATGAAAAACTTTACTTTAAGGGTGATTTAAAAGGACTTATGGAACTATCTCAGATCTTTCCAACGAGATGTCCAAGTATCATTGAAAATAGAGATCCTATTTTATTTGAAAGAATGTTGCCTTATCTTAAAGAAGGAGATTCTCTTGTAGCAGTTGGAGTTTCTCATATACCTGGAATCATTGATAGAGCTTATAAAGCTGGATTTAAAATAACTTCCATAAATTAGAGTTTTTATCTCTCATGTATAATATAAAATTCAACAAGATGATAACAAAAGTAAGAATTAATATTACCTCACGAGAGACTTCCACGTAGATTAATTTTTCTAAATAATAAGAAATAAAAGAAGTTTCATATCTTAATGTGGGATCAGATAGGCGTCTTAACCAAAATTCAAATAAGGTAAGAGGGCAGTATAAGTCAAAAATTTGTATTATTAAAGCATAGGCTAATCCAATTATATGTAAAAATTTTATGTGTCTATGAATTTTTCTCAGAAAAGCTCCAAATAATAAAAAAACTATCCAAAGAAAATGAATTAATACAACAGTGTCTGCAAAAATATTATAAATCACTCAAGATTTCTGGTATTATGAACCACCTTAATGACCAGGTTTGTTCCTCTCTTTTAAGGCAGACAACTCCACCCATTTGAAAATTAACAACTTTTCTTTCTTTATCTCCTAAAACTAAGAGTGATGTAAGTTTACTAAGATGGGGTAGATGTCCGACGATCATTATTGAGCTTTTTGAGTTTAGAATCTCTTCAGCTATGATTTCTGGTTCGTCAAGAGGAGCAACTCCTTTTACTTCCTTTATGTCTCTAACTCCCAATGTCTCGGCTAAAACATCTGCTGTTTGTTTTGCTCTTAGTTTTCCACTGTGCCAAATAGAGTCAATTGACAAATTTGCTTTACTTAGAAATAATGCTACTTTCCTTATATCCCTGTATCCTTCTTCAGAAAGGGGTCTTGCTTGATCTTCTTCTTCAGATTTAGCCTTTGCATGTTGGACAAGATACAGATACATATACAAATTATATCCTTAGTGAAAAAATTTTTGCAATATTTTAAAATTTTTTTATATATGGCAGAGTTGATACCTGAGGTTGAATGGGACGGTGTCTTAGAAAAAGCCAAGTCTTCTAAAAGGATAATTATAATTGGAGAGGTAGACACGGGAAAATCCAGTTTTGCCAAATATTTAATAAAAAATCTTATTCAAAGAGAGCCGGTATGCTTTATTGACTCTGATATAGGTCAAAGCAGTATAGGATTACCAACTACTATAGCATTAAAGATTTATAAGGAAAAAAATATAGAAGAAAATCAATATGAGGAAGTAACTATTGATTTTGATAAAATATTTTTTGTTGGTTTTACAACTCCCTCAATATCTCCTGATATTTTTCTGTCTGAGTTTACTAAAGCCTCTGAGTTTGCTCAAGTTCTAAATATAAAGACAGTAGTTGATACTACAGGATTTGTATCAGGAGAGATGGCAAAGAGAATTAAGCTTGAAAAGATCTCTATTCTAAAACCTGATTTAGTAATAGCCTTTGAAAGAAAAGGAGAATTAAATCATATTTTGACTGAAATTAAAACAGAAACAATTATACTTAAGCCTTCAAGAAATATTACTCCAAGAAGTCCAATTAAACGAGCAGAGTATAGAATGAAAAAATTTAAGAAATATTTTAAGAATGCTGAATCTTATGCAATTTCAAAAAAGTTTCTTTATGAGACTTTATCAGGAAATATTGAAGGAAGCTTAGTCGGAATATTTCAAGAAGAGTGTTTAGCATTAGGAGTCATTGAAAGTCTTGATAAAGAAAACTTATTTTTTCTTTCTCCACCAATTGATATCAGAGCTGTAAAAAAAATAAAATTAGGTAAAGTTAATTTAAAAAACTTAATAGATGAAAATGTTTAAAAAACTTAGTATAAAAACAGAATTTAAGGAGGTTTCAATATGAGAAGATTTGTTAGAATAACTATTTCACTTGTCATTTTAGTGTTTTTTTCTTTTGAGCTTTATGCTGAAACAGTCATTAATCTTCCCAAACCAAAGACAAAAACTAATATATCCTTAGAGGAAACTCTTAACAAAAGAAGATCTATAAGAGAGTACTCTTCAGAAGCTCTCACATTAAGTGAAGTATCTCAACTACTTTGGGCTGCCCAAGGCATTACAGATAAGAGAGGTAAAAGAACTGCTCCATCTGCAGGTGCATTATATCCTCTTTCAGTATATTTAGTTGCTGGTAATGTAAAAAATATAAGCTCAGGTATATACAAATATGAACCACAAAATCATCAACTTGTGAAGATTAAAGATGGTGACATAAGAGAGGCTCTTTCAAAGGCTTCCTTAGGACAGCCATGGGTAAAGAATGCTCCTGTTAATATCATAATTACAGCAATCTATGAAGTTACAACACGAAAATATGGAGAAAGAGGCATTAGATATGTTCATATTGAGGTTGGTCATGTTGCACAGAATGTTTTGCTTCAAGCAGTATCCTTAAACCTTGGTGCTGTACCTGTTGGTGCTTTCAATGATGAAGATGTTAAAAAAATTTTAACTCTTAGGGAAACAGAACAACCACTTTATATAATACCAGTAGGAAGGCAAAAATAAATGGAGTATAAAGAATTGGGTAATACTAAGATTAAAATACCTGCCATAGGAATGGGAACATGGGGAATAGGTGGTGGAATGAGTCCTGATTATTCTTCAGATGATGAAAGTATTGAAGTGCTAAGAAAGGGCATAGAGCTTGGAATGACGTTGATTGATACTGCTGAAATGTATGGAAAAGGACATTCTGAAGAGTTAGTAGGAGAGGCAATAAGGATATTTCCAAGAGAAAAAGTTTTTATAGTAACAAAGGTTTTACCAGAAAACTTAAGATTTAAAGATTTAATTAATGCAGCATACAGAAGCTTAAAAAGACTTAAAACTGATTATATTGATGTATATCTAATTCATGCACCAAATCCTCTAATTCCGATTAAAGAAAGTATGCAGGCTATGGAAAAACTTGTAGATGAAGGAGTTGTCCGTTACATAGGAGTAAGCAATTTTAATGTTTATGAGATGGAGGAAGCAAGAAAAAATCTTAAAAATAATGATATTGTAGTAAACCAGGTAGAATATAGTCTTATTCATAGAAGAATTGAAAGAGACATACTTCCATACTGTATTAAAAATAAAATTACAGTTATGGCTTACTGTCCTTTAGGAAGAGGAGTTTTAGCTAAAAATCATCTACTTAGGGAGATAGGCTTAAAATATAATAAAACAGCAGCTCAAGTAGCTTTAAACTGGTTGATACAGAAAGAGAGAGTTGTGGCGATTCCGAAATCATCAAAAATTAAACACATTATAGAAAATGCTCACTCTACAGGCTGGAGACTTAGCCCTGAGGATGTAAAATTTATTGAAGAGAATTTTTAGAAATTTATTTATAAAAAGAAAAATGAGTTTTAATCATCATCCGTTTGTGATAATAATCCGTAATGTTTCATTTTTGTACGAAGTTGTTTTCTTGAAATACCTAGTATTTCAGCAGCTTTTGTTTGATTCCAGCCTGTACAACTCAATGCCTTAAGGATTAACGATTTTTCTACCTCAAAGAGATTAAAAGTGTTTTCCTTTTTTTCAATCCATCCTATCTTTTCTTGTATTCTTCTTGGAAGATACTTTATAGAAATTACTCCTGATGGAGAAAGAATAACAGCTCTTTCAATTACATTTGCAAGCTCTCTTATGTTTCCGGGCCAATCATTATTTATGAAAATATCCATAACTTCAGGTTCAATCTTAGGAACAGGTTTATTATTTTCATTTGCAAACTTATTTAGAAAATAGTTTACCAAAAGAGGAATATCTTCCTTTCTTTCTCTTAAGGGTGGAAGATTTATTCTTACTACATTAAGTCTCCAGTAGAGATCTTCTCTAAATAAGCCTTCTTGTACGGCTTTTTCAAGATTTCTATTGGTTGCCGATATTACTCTTACATCTACCTTAATTCTCTGGGTACTTCCAATTCTTTGAATTTCTCTTTCTTGAAGAAATCTAAGTAATTTTTTTTGAAGAGACATGGGTAATTCTCCTATTTCATCAAGAAAAACAGTTCCCTCATGAGCAAGTTCAATTAGTCCTATTTTTCTTTCAGTAGCTCCAGTGAAAGCTCCTTTTTCATGCCCAAAGAGTTCACTCTCAAGAAGATTTTCTGGAATAGTCGTACAGTCAACAACTATAAAGGGTTTTGAACTTCTTAAAGACTTTCTATGAATTGCCTTTGCAACCAGTTCTTTACCTGTTCCTGATTCTCCCGTAATAAGAACATTAGCATTGGTTTGTGCTACCATCTCCATTATATAGAAAACTTCTTGCATTGGCTTACTTTTACCAATTATTTCAGGAAAAGGTGATTCTGTTTCTTCTAATTTCTGATTTCCCTTTGACTTTTCTATAGCCTCTTTTATTATATCTATTAAAACTTCAGTATCAACAGGTTTTATTAGATAATGATAAGCACCTAATTTCATTGCTTCAACAGCTTTTTCAATGGTACCATAGGCTGTAAGCATAATTGTAGGAATCGCCATTTCATTGATTTTTAACCATTTCAATAGTTCTATTCCATCCATGCCTGGTAGTCGGTAATCAAGTAGTATGCAATCAATATCAGTGTTTCTAAGAACTTCTATTCCCTCTTCAGCAGTTGTAGTTGTATAAACATCATATCCTTCCTTCTTTAAAATAGCTGATATTGCCTTTAGAGCACTTATTTCATCATCTATATATAAAACTTTAGCCATTCTTAGTCTCCTCTTATTGGTAATTCTATTTCAAACTCTGTTCCTTCATTGATTTTGCTTCTTACATTTATTTTACCTTCGTGGTCTCTTATAATCCTTTCAACACAGGCAAGTCCAAGTCCTGAACCTGTAGGTTTTGTAGTAAAGAATGGTTCAAATATTTTATCCATGATCTCTTCTGGAATACCAGTACCAGAGTCTTTGATTGTTATTTTTATTTTTCCATTGCTTTTTTCTGTTTTTATAGTAATTTTGTCTCCCTCTTTTGTAGCATCTAAGGCATTTACTAATATGTTAAGAACAGCTTGTTTTAGTTGATGATGATCAAAATAAAACTCAGGAATAGAGTTGTCAAACTGAGCATGAAGAATCTTTTTTTCCTCTTGAATTTCCCTCTGTATAAGTTTAATTACATCTTTTACTGCATTATTTATATTACCTTTTTCATATTTAAGAGGCATAGGTCTTGCATAGGATAAAAAGCTTGTTATCAATTCATTTAGTCTTTCTGTTTCTCTGTCTATAATTGAAAGAAACTCTCTTAAAACTTCTCCTTGAAAATTTGACTTTAAATAAGATGTACATGCCTTTATAGCATTAAGAGGATTTTTTATTTCATGGGCAACTGTCATTGCCATTTCTGCCATTGCAGATGATTTTTCAAGTTTTAGTTTTTCTCTTGTTGTTCTATCCAACTCTTGAAGAGATTCTTTCAATTTTATAACCATCTCGTTAAATGTTTCAATTAGATATCCAATCTCATCACCGCATGAAATTTTATACACAGAGCATTCACTACACTCAATATTATAGCATCTCCTACAGTATTCCTTTGCTTCCTTTATAAACCAACATCTTTCTTTTCCATAGGCTGGACAGTCTATTTCTTTACATTCTAATATATCTTTGCATAGCACATTTATGGGATTTTCACATAACTCAAATTTATCAGTTCCTATATTTGCCATCTTATTTTTAAGCTTTTGAAGCGGTTTTATAAGAGTTTTTGAAAGCATAAAGGATAAAAATAAGGTTAGAACAAAAAATAAAGAACTCAGAATATAAATGTAATTTCTAAGATTTTTAGTTACTTCCTCTACATACTGTTCAACCTTATTTTCTGATATACCAGCCCTTAAAACTCCGAAGTATGTGTCACCCGAGACTACTGGAAGATTTATATGAATTATTCCTTCCTCATCTGCTTTATGCCATCTATTAAAATCTAAATTAATATATTTGCCAAGTTGAGCTTTATCACTATGTCCGACTACTCTACCATTTTTATCAGTAAGCATTATATACTCCATCCCAGGATTATTCATAGCTAAGGAGATCTTTTCATCAATTGCTAAGGGATCAAAAAACAAGAGGTTATCTATAACGTCTTTTGACAGATTTTCAAGAATCAAGGAAACATTGCTATCTATTTGCTCTTTTAGTGACTTTTTTTGATAGTTTAAAATGAGAATGTTAATTGAAAGCATTATCAGGAGAAAAAGTATTAGAAAAGAAATAAATATTTTTAATCCAATGCTTAATCTTTGAATATTTATTATCAATTTTCTAAGAACCGAGTTTTTTAAGTATTGCCAGATCTTCATCTGTTGCTTCTTTAAAGGCTTTTATTTTAGCTTTATTAAGTATTTCCCTGTCTTTTAGTTCAGTAATAAGTTTTTTAACAGTCTTTATTAATTCAGGATTATTTTTATTATTGACTGCTGCAAAAGTCCAATTGGGAAGATACTCACCGTAGTCAAGAATTTTTATCTTAGATATATCTACTTCATTAGCCCATACACTAAGTGCAGCTTCTCTTACAAATCCTGCATCAGCTTCTCCTCGGTATACTCCTATAATGACTTTTTCCTGTCTTTTGGCATCAATTAGCTTAAAATCTCTATTTAAATTAAAACCTTTTTTCTCAAGATATAGTTTCTGAGATAGATATCCTCCAGCAGAGGTAGGAGAAACTATCATTATTCTCTTTCCTTTTAAGTCTTCTACTTTATTAATGTTGCTTTCTTTTCTCGTGATTATAACACCTCTAAATTTTTCTCCACCACATATTCCTTCATCTTTTGCACAATCTTCGCCTACTGTAATAGCTAATGGTTTCAATGGATATTTTTTAGAAATTATTGAAAATACATAGGGATTTTGATATGAAAAATTCACTTTTCCTTCGCTTACTATTTGTATGAATTCTTCAAAATTTTTAGGTATTACTAATTTGAACTCATAACCTGTTTTTTCAGAAAGATATCGCATTAGGGGATCATATCTATTGTATATGGTAAGAGGACTATAAAGAGGAAGAATAGCTACCTTTACTGTTTTAGGTCCATATTCAATATAATCGATTCCCTTAAGATTTCTAATTATTACTCTTATGTAATCAAAGTCTCTATCCTCAGCAGGTACAAACTTTTCAACTCCCATTGATTCATGAATCTCTTTGTTTGCTTTATGTAAAATAGCATTCTTTATTTTTTCTACATCTTCATTTTTCAAAGTATTAAGATAAGCAATTAAATATCTTGGAGTTGGTTCTGAATATCTTATTATCTTAAGTCCATCTTTAGTGTATTTATTCGCTGTTATTTCGCTCATCGCACCTATATCATGATCCCCAATTAGTATTGAAAGAGCAATTCTTTGTTCTTTTCCTAACATATCAACAGATTTAAAATCTTTTATTGAAATATCAACATCTCTAAGCATTGAAAGTGGAATGAGATAACTGAATGAAGATTTTTCCTCACCAAGAGCGAGTTTTTTACCAAGAGAATCAAAGATTTTTTCAATCTTTTTGTCCTCCTTTGTTACAAAAACGCTTCTTGTTTCAGCAATTCCTCCTTCGGGTTTAATTAGTGGAAATATCTTATTTTTCATTTTCCACTTAAGTTCGCAGTACGTAGCAGGATCTACAATAAGAAGATGAATTTTTTCTTCCTTTATTCTTTTCTCAAGATCCTTAAAATCCTTGGCTATTTCTATATTTACAGGTTTTTGAAGTGTATTTGAGATGAAGTTCTTTAAAGGATAGAGTTTTTCATATATTACTCTGGGAGACTCCTCAGGTAAGACTCCAATTATTACGGGTTCGGCTTTGTTTTCAAATATTTGTGTGTTATATTTTTTTTCTTCAGATGATTTACTACAAGATATACAAACTATAAGAAAAAATGCTCCTAACGCTTTAAGTAATCTCATGATAAAAAGGATTATTCTTTTTTTCAAACTCTATCTTAGTTTTAGGTCCATGTCCTGGAAGAACTAATGTATCCGGAGGAAAAGATGCTAATTTCTTTAATGAGCTGAGTAACTTCTCCATATTGCCTCCCATTAAATCTGTTCTTCCAACAGAACCTGCAAAGAGGGTGTCTCCTGTAAATAAGTATCCATCAGTATAAATACACATACTGCCAGGTGAATGTCCTGGAGTATGAAGAAATTTAATTTCTTTATGGAAAATCTTTACTGTCTCCTCATTATCGATTAATATGTCTGGTTCAGGTTGGGATTCAATCTCAATGCCGAAAAAGTCTTTTGCCACTTTAGGAGAGTTTTTATATATTTCAAGTTCCTCTTTGTGAAGAATTACTTGAGCTCCTGTTTCATCCTTTACTTCTTTTACTGCGCCGATATGATCAAAGTGTCCATGAGTACAGATGATATATTTTACATTTAAACCTTCCTGTCTTATGAAATCAAGCACTAAGTCTGGTTCATCTCCAGGATCCACTAAAAAGGCATCCTTTGTTTGTTCATCATATACCACATAACAGTTTACTAATAAAGGTCCAACTTCAAATTTCTTTATTTTCATCTATGCCTCCTAATCTTTTTTAAAATATAACTTAGTTCGTCATGTTTCATCAAATAGCAAAGTAAAAAATAGATAAATATAGCCACACCTATTGCAGTCAAAAGCCATATAAATTTCAAAAACATCTGCTCGCTATGTAGCCATAATGAAGGTTTAATGTCACATATTAATTTTGCTACTCCTGCACTCACTAATGCGGAAGTGGTGCTTTTAAAAAATGAAGGAATAATATTAGTAAATGAAATTTCATTAATTTTACGTTTTATAAATATTGATAACATTAAAAACTGAACAGTTGCTGCTAAAGAGTAGGCAAGGGCTAATCCATTATGTTTCATCTTATTCATAAGAAGAAGAGAAAATAAAATGTTAGTTAACATTCCAACTGTTGCACATATCACAGGAGTCTTGGTATCATGTAAGGAATAAAAGGTAGCGGTTATTGTTCTTGAGCCAACTGTTCCCAAGATTCCTATGCTATAAAAAAGTAAAGCTTGAGCAGTATTAAAGGTAGCAAAAGAATCAAAGGCACCTCTTTGAAATAGCGTGTTTACAATAGGTTCTTTTAACATAATTAAACCAATGGTTGAAGGTATTGTAAGAAAAAATAGAAATTTTAAAGAAAATATGAAATCTGTAGCCAGTTGCTTTTTATTTCCCTGAGCAAAATGTTGAGATAAAGTGGGAAGTACTGCCATTCCTACAGCTACTCCAAATACTCCTATAGGAAGTTGAATAAGTCTCATGGAATAATATAGATAAGTAATACTTCCCTCTGGTAAAAAGCTTGCAATTATGGTGCTTATAAAAATATTGATTTGATTTACTGCCATTGCAATAGTCGTAGGAATTATAAGAAGGGTTATTTTTTTAAGAGCTGGATGAAATGTGGCAAGGCCAAAATGAAATCCACTTTTATAGAATTGAGGTATCTGAACAAGCCATTGAAGTAATCCACCTAAGGTAACTCCAACTGCTACTGATACAATGGGATTTAGGAAAAAACTACTAAATCCTACTACAACAACAATTATTGCTATATTCAAAAAACAAGGAGCAAGAGCTGGAATAAAAAATATATTATTTATATTAAGCGTTCCCATTGTAAGTGCAGCAAGACTGATAAAGAGAAGAAAGGGAAACATTATTCTTGTAAGAAGTACTGTTAGTTCAAATTTTTCATTATTTTCTATAAATCCAGGAGCTATTAACTTTACAATTATAGGAGCAAATATCATCCCTAAAATAGTTATTGTTCCTACTACTATTAGTATGAAGGTAAAAAGACTTTTTACAATTCTTTTTGTCTCTTCTTGTCCTTGTTTTATTTGAGATTCTTTAAGTACAGGAATAACTGCTGAAGACATAGAACCTTCAGCAAATAGTTCTCTTAATAAATTAGGAATTCTGAAAGCAACAAAGAATACATCACTGAGTGCTGTAGCACCAAAATATTTAGCAAGAATCATATCCTTTATGTATCCTAAAATTCTGCTAAATATTGTTGCAAGAGAAATAGCGCCAGCCGCCTTTACTATTTTTCCTTTAGCCATTTCAATACCTTAAAATTTCAAGAAGATCTAAGATATCCTCCTTTGGAAGGATTTCTTGTCCATAGTGCGAAGCTTCTATTAAGTCTTTTTTAAATTTATCTACGTCTCCCTTGTATATTTGATCAAGTTTAATACCATTTCTTAAAGTTTTTAAGGCTTCAGAGTAAAGTCCTAACTTTTGATTTGCTAAAGCCAGATATAAATGAGCTTGAATTAGCAGTATGTTTCTTTTTATAGCTTTATCAAAGGATTTTTTAGCTTCTTCATATTTACCCATTCTGTAGTAAGATAATCCTTTTCCAAAGTAAGCCTTATCTTGAGTTGTAAAATTAGGATTATTTAAAGCTTTATTAAATGAATCAATTGCTTCATTATGCATATTTAGTCTTTGATAACAAACTCCAAGATTAAACCAAGCATCAGCATAATTGGGATCAATTGATAAAGTTTTAAGAAAAAGCTCCTTTGCAGTTTCATACTCTTGAAACTCCATATGAACCAGCGCTAATCCATGAAGGGCATCTTTATTTTTAGGGTCAATCTGTAAAGCTTTATGGAACTCAGAGTAGGCAAGCTGATAGTTTTTTTCAATGTAGTAGGCAAAGCCTATTTCCTTATGAAAATCTGACTCATTAATTTGTTTAATTCTTTCTCCAGAGATACATGAACTCATAATAAGCACAATAAAAATCAAAAAAAATAAAGTTTTCATAACGTTATAGTATATCATTTTTTTTCTTCAAGCTTTGTAATTAGGCGTTTAAGAAATAAGATTAAACTATCGAGGGTTTCAATATTAATTTCAAAACCGTCTTGATGAAACCTTAGATTTTTTATTATATCTTTATTTTTGAAGCTTGTTAAAGTAATTAATAATTTGTCTATAAAATCCCTTTCAAGATTTTTCTCCAATGTAAATCTAAATATGTCTCTTTTTTGTTTCACTTCAGAGATTTTAATCTTTGAAACAAGAATTCTTATGTGAGCAATTTTAAAGAGATTTTCGACCTCCTTTGGAGGAATACCAAATCTATCAGATACTTCATCATAAAGTTTTTCTATCTCATTTTCTTCTGTGATCTGATTCAATTTTCTATAGATTCTTATTCTCATAGAAGTTTCTCTTATATATTCTTCGGGAATAAAAGCTGCAATAGAAAATTTTATTTCTGGTAACTTCAATGTTGGTAAAGTTTCACCTTTTAACTCTTTTACAGCTTCATTTAGCATTTCTATATAAAGATCAAATCCCAATCGGTTTATTCCTGATTGTTCAACACCAAGAAGCTCTCCTGCACCTCTTATTTCAAGGTCTTTTAAAGCAATATGAAAACCTGCTCCTAAGTAGCTCATCTCCTGAATAGCCTTTAGTCTCTTTTTAGCATTTTCATTAAGAGTTTCTTCTGGAGGAATTACTAAGTAGGCACTTGCCTGTCTATCAGCTCTTCCAACTCTCCCTCTTATTTGATAAAGATCGCTAAGTCCAAAGTTCTGAGCTTGGTCAATAATAATTGTATTTACATTTGGAATATCAAGTCCTGAAGCTATTATAGATGTACATAGTAGAATATCAATTTTTCCATTGATAAAATCAATCATTATTCTATCAAGAATTTTTTCTTTCATTCTTCCGTGGGCAACGGCAATTTTTGCATTTGGTACAAGTTTTTGAATTTTTGATTTTACTAATTCTATATCATGTATTCTGTTATGAAGATAATAGATTTGTCCTCCTCTTTCCATTTCTTTGTTAATTGCATTTTTAATTATTTCTTCATTTTCTTGAATTACATATGTTTTTACAGCAAGTCTTTCCTTAGGTGGAGTTTGAATTACAAATATATCCCATAGTCCACTTAATCCTATCTGTAGTGTTCTTGGTATAGGAGTAGCAGTTATAGTAAGAAGGTCAACTTTTGGATATTTTTCCTTTATTTTTTCTTTGTGAATGACACCAAACTTTTGTTCTTCATCAATAATTAAAAGTCCGAGATCAAAAAATTCTATTTCTTTCAAGATAATTATATGAGTACCAATAAGAATATCAACTTTTCCTATTTTTGTATCTTCAATAACTTTTTTTATCTCTTTTTTTGAACGAAATCTGCTTAAGTATTCAATCTTTACGGGAAAAGCTTCAAATCTTTTTTTGAATGTTCTATAATGTTGTTCACATAAAAGAGTTGTGGGAACTAAGACCGCAACTTGTTTTCCATCATAAACTGCTCTGAATGCAGCTCTCATGGCAACTTCTGTTTTCCCATAACCAGCATCTCCACAGAGAAGTACTTCAAGAGGAAAAGGTTCTCTCATTTTTTTTAGTATTGCATCAATAGCTTTTCTTTGATCTTCAGTTTCTTCGTATGGAAAAAAATCATCAAAGTTTTTGTGTATTTCAGTATCCTCTGAGTAGACAAATCCTCGATAAGTTTTTCTTTGAGCATAAAGCTTCATAAGTTTATCGGCTATATCATGTATCTTTTTTCTTTCTCTTTCCTTTGCCTTTTGCCATTTATTTGCTCCTAATTTGTCAAGGGTTGGAGTAAAGCCTTCTTTTGCAGAGTATCTGTAAATTTTTCCTATATTCCATGTAGGAACATAGAGAATATCTCCATCTTTGTATTCCAAAACAAGAACATCTTCTTCCGTTCCTTCATATTCTTTTCTCTTTATTCCACGAAAAATTCCTATTCCGTGGTCTTTATGAACTACATAGTCACCTTCATTTATCTCAACTCCATCAGTAGGCAACTTATGAATTTCTGGTTTTTTTCTTTTAAGAGTCTTTTCACCGAATATTTCAAAATCTGTAATTATCATTAAGTTTTCTCTGTAAAATCCTTCTTGAAGGTCAGATACTGTTATTGCATATTTCCCTGAATATGTTCCAATCTCATTTTTATTAATAATTGGAGCGATAATATCATGATTAAAAAGAACTTCCCTTATTGTTTCAGCCTTTCCTTTGGAACTAACAGAAAAGATTATGGGGATTCCAAGTTTTTTTAAGTTTCTTGGAAAATCAAATAATGAGGTTCTCTCATTAGGCAGTATTCCTAATCCATGAAATGTTTTATCTCCAGCATTTACTGATTGAGTAGAAAATTTTAAAGGTAAGTGTGATATTTTTATTGTTTTACCCTTTTTATTTGTAAAATCTTTATCAACAGTAAAGACAATATCAAAATCAAATAGTTCAAAAAGATTTTTAGTCTCTGTCTTCTTTTCTTCTGCTTGTATTATCCATATCTCTTCTTTATCCTTAAATGAACGCTGTGTATCTGGAGAGAATACTTTTATCTCCTCTATTTCATCTCCAAAGAACTCAACTCTTACAGGATAATCCTCTCCTATTCCCCATATATCAAAAACCCATCCATGTTGGGAAAATTCTCCTTCTTGTGTAACTAACTCAACTTTACTGTATCCTAATTTAATAAGATTTTTTTCTAAAGTTTCTCTTTCAATTTCTGTTCCTTTTTTTAGTTTTATGCTATCAATATATGAAGGAATCTGAATAGAATCAAATGTTGTTATTATTTTGTGATTCTTACTGTTTAAAATCTTAGATATTGCAACCAATCTTTCCTTGCTGTTAGAGGGTAGAAAAACTGTTTCCTCAGAGATGTCAAAAAATTCAGAGAAAATTTTTGATGTTGTATAAAGTTTAAGTGCTTTTTCTTCATTTTCTTCTAAAACTATAAATCTTTTTTCACAAAAACATACAAATAAGGCTAAAGATGGGATGGAAAGATTGTAAATTTCCTCTTTTGACTCAATAAGAGAACTGATTTTTTCTAACTCTTTTAATAAGGCAGAGTGAATGTTTATTTGATGATTTACAATAAGACTCATTAACTATTTTATCATAACATTTTTTAAAATATTTCTATGCATAAGGTATATCTTTTACTTGGTTCAAATTTAGGGAATAGAGAAAAGAATATTGAAAAGGCTATCAATGAGTTAATGCTTTGTGGAGTAAGAATTTTAAAAAAGTCTTCTCTTTATAATACTGCTCCATGGGGATATACTGAACAGCCTGACTTTCTTAATCAAGCAGTTGAAGGGTTAACATCTTTTGAGCCTACTGCTTTACTAAGAGAAATAAAAAAAATAGAAAGAAAAATGGGGAGAGTGGAAACCCTGAGATATGGTCCAAGAGTTATTGATATAGATATAATTTTTTATGATAACATTGTATTTGAAAGCAAAGATTTAGTTATTCCCCATCCACTTATGCATAAAAGAGAGTTTGTGCTTAAACCTTTATGTGAGATAGCTCCAGATTTTATCCATCCTAAACTAAATTTATCAGTGAAAAAACTACTTGAAAACCTTTAATAGCTTTATTTTAAATTTTAATGACCACTTTCTTGACATTTTAAATTAGAAATTGTCAAAATTTTACAATTTCAAAAAAATTCTTTTTCAGGAGGTAAAATATGAGCGATATTTATGTTATTGGTCATAAGGCACCAGACACAGACACAGTATGTTCAGCAATTGTTTATGCTGGTATTAAGGGTTACAAAGCAGCCACTGCAGGACCAATCAATGAGGAAACAGAGTTTGCACTTAAACAGTTCGGTGTTTCAGCCCCTGAAATATTAGAGAATGCTTCTGGTAAAACTCTTGTTCTTGTTGATCATAATGAGGAAAAACAAAGAGTTGATGGAGCAGAAAAAATCCTTGCAATCATTGATCACCATAAGATGAATTTCAACTATCCAGATCCTATATTCATTCATGTTGAACCAGTAGGAAGCACTGCAACAATTATTGCAAAAATGTTTCCAAATGAAGTAAAGTCTAATAAGACATATGCTGGATTACTTCTTAGCGCTATTCTTTCTGATACAGTAATATTTAAGTCTCCCACAACAACAGATGAGGACAAAAAAATTGCTGAAGAACTTGCACAAGTAGTAGGAATTTCTGATATTACAAAATTTGGTGTAGAACTTAAGAAGGCAAAGGCAAGTATTAAGGGAAAACCAATTGCTGATGTAGTTCATGTTGACTTCAAAGACTATGATTTCAAAGGACTTAAGGTTGGTATTGGCCAGACAGAAGTAGTAGACATTGAAGAAGTCTATGAGCGCAAAGATGAGTTTGTAAAATATCTCAATGACTTAAAGAGCAGTAAAGGTTATGATATGGTTATTTTCATGGCAACAGATATAATAAAAGAAGGTACAGAGCTATTTTATTCAGGAGACCCATCTAAGATTGAGAAAGCATTTAATGTAAAAGTATCTGGTCCTTCTGTTTGGTTACCTGGAGTATTGTCTCGTAAAAAACAAGTAGCACCACCTGTTGAAAAGGTTTACTTAGAGGGTTAAAATAAGAGAGGGGATTAAAATCCCCTCTCTTATGATTGAAAAGATAAAAAATCATAAAATACTTCAGATTATAACTCATCTTAGAGAATGTCTTCAGGGCAAAGAGACTGCGATAATTCTGTCTCTTATTTCTATATTTTCCAGAGGCCATCTTCTAATTGAAGATTTTCCAGGGCTTGGGAAAACATCCCTTGCAATAGCTTTATCTAAGGTTCTTAACTTGAGTTTTGGAAGAATTCAATGTACAAATGATTTACTTCCAACTGACATTACAGGACTTTCTGTATATAATAAAAATTCGGGTGAGTTTGAATTTAAACCAGGACCTTTATTAAATAACATAGTTCTTGTTGATGAGATAAATAGAGCAACTCCTAAAACCCAATCTGCACTTCTTGAAGCAATGGCAGAAGAGCAAGTTACAGTTGATGGAAAAACATATAAACTTCCAAAACCTTTTTTTGTAATAGCAACGCAAAATCCAATTGAGATATATGGCACTTTTCCACTTCCTGAAAGTCAACTTGACAGATTTATGATGAAGATAAGCATAGGATATCCTCCGAAAGAAGCGGAAAAAGAGATTCTTCAACAGGGAAGTTCAAGAGAGAAGTTATATAAACTTAATGCCATAATGGATAAAGATGAAATAATAAGATTTCAAGAGGAAATAAGACAAACTTACCTATCAGATAAAATTATTGATTGGATTCTTGATTTTATAAATCTTACAAGACAAGACAGTCGTATTCTTTTAGGACTTTCTACAAGAGCAGGTATTGCAATTACATATACTGCAAAAACTTATGCAAGGTTTCGTGGAAGAGACTATGTAATTCCTGAGGATGTTAAAGAGATGATTCCTTTTGTTGTTCCTCATCGTATAATTCTTAAAGAAAATTTTATGTCAAAGGAAGAGGTGATATCATCAATCCTAAAAAATATTCCTACTCCTCCGTAAAAATTACTAACACAGGTTGGATATACATAGCTATAACTCTTTTAATAGGCTTTGGAGCAGTAAACACAGGAAACAATCTACTCTTTTTGATGGTATCCTTTCTTCTAAGTGTTATGGCTTTAAGTGGTTTTGTCTCTTTTGTTAATCTGAAAAATATTGAAGTTTCAGTTATTAAATCAGATGACATATTTGCCCTAAAACCTGCTAATCTCAAGTTTAAGGCAAGAAACAGATATTTTTTCGGAGCCTTTCTATTAAGAGCTAAACTATTTCAAAGTGAAGTGGTGTTGCCTTATATAAAAGGTGAAGAAATATTTATTTTAAATCCAATATTTCCTAAGAGAGGTAAGTATGTTATAAAAGAGCTTACGATCTCATCTTACTTTCCTTTCTACTTTTTTAGAAGATCAATCATTATTCCGATATATATTGAAATTATAGTTTTTCCAAATCCTATAAAGTGTGATATATCGCTTCTTGTTTCAGAAGGAAAAATACTTTCAGAATCAAATATATCAAGAGGAAAATCTTATGAAGGTGAAGTTGTTGGAGTAAGAGAATATGTGCAAGGAGATCCTTTAAAATACATCCACTGGAAAGCAACAGCTAAAACTTCATCTATAAAGACTAAGGTTTTTTCACCATATCAAGGTAATCCAGTTATTGTAGATATTAATGATTTCAGTGGAAGTCTTGAAGAAAAAATTGGTAAGGCAACATATACATTGATTGAGATTTCAAAAATGGGAAGTCCTATAGGATTAAAGCTTGAAGAAGAACTTTACTTGCCAGAAAAAGGAAATAATCATTTAAGAAGAATGCTTTATGCACTTGCAGTCTATAACTCTGAATAAAGTTAAAGATTATATATTTTTTCTTAGCATTTTGATTGCTGCTATATCTTTTACATCAATTTTTCCTCATATCTCTCCTTATGTAAATTTCCTATTTGTTTTAATATTGATTTTTTCAATATTTTTGCATCTAAAAAATGTCTTTTTACCCGAGTGGGTTTTAAATATTATTTCTATTATCTTAATTGTTTTTCCTTTCTTAGGTCTTTCCTCTAATGATATTCTTATGCCTTCAATAGAATCACTAACGTTAATTCTTTCTGTAAGATTTCTTGGTAAAAAAACCTCAAGGGAGTACTTTCAGATTTATCTTCTTTCAATGCTTCTACTTGGAGGTTCTTCGCTTTTTGACATCTCTTGGATGTTTCTTATAAGACTTATTTTAATGCTTATTTTGACGATTTTTGCAATGCTTCTGCTTACGTATGTAAAAGAAGTAGGAAATGATTTTATAGGTTTGGAAAGGCTTTTAAATCTTATGAACTTCGCTATCTTTATCGCAATTGTCTCAATTCCTTTAAGTGCTTTTTTCTTTATTATTCTACCAAGAACTCCTGTTCCCTTAGTTGACATAGGTCTTAGTAAGGCTAAAACAGGATTTTCCTCAACTGTAAATCTTGGTTCTATTCGCGAGATAGAGGAAGATAACAATATAGTA
This sequence comes from Thermodesulfovibrio sp., assembly GCA_025060075.1. Classification (GTDB taxonomy): domain Bacteria; phylum Nitrospirota; class Thermodesulfovibrionia; order Thermodesulfovibrionales; family Thermodesulfovibrionaceae; genus Thermodesulfovibrio. The sequence continues at coordinate 17,052 of JANXCZ010000011.1, read as the reverse complement.
ATGAGAGTAAAGATGAAACAAATTCCAGAAAAAGAACTCTACTGGAGAGTTATTACATTTGACACATTTGATGGTAGAGTATGGCAAAAAAAACTTTTTGAGATGAGCAAATCAAGTATCTATGGAGAAAAAATAAGCTATACAATAATTCTTGAACCTTTAACAGAAAAATACTTACCAACTCTTGATTATCCTGTTAGTGTTTCTACAAAAAATTTAATCTATGAATATCCAGGTACTTATAAAATAGCCTTTTCTTTAGAAAAGACTATGAAATATGATGCAGTCTCTTTTATAAACTATAAACTTACAGAGAGTAATCCTTCAAGTATTTATCTTAAAATTCCTCCTAATATAACAGAAAAGATTAAGACATTAACAAATAATATTACTTCTCAGGCATCAAATAAAAAAGAGATTGCAGAAAGTATAATTAGGTTTTTAAGTAACTATCAATACTCTCTAAAAGACCTTCCCGTTGGTGAAAATTCAATTGAGGAATTTTTATTCAACAAAAAGAAGGGAAACTGTGAATATTTTGCTACTGCCATGGTTTTAATGTTGAGAATTAAAGATATACCAGCTAGAGTTGTAGGAGGATTTAGAGGTGGAACATATAACTCTTTTGGTGGTTATTACATTATAAGAGCCTCTGATGCTCATTTATGGGTAGAAGCATGGATTGATGGACAATGGTTAAGATTTGATCCATCAGGTAAAATATCTCGTAAGACTGAAAATATTGTTTTTTATTTCATTGATTATATTTGGAACAGTATTGTCCTTGATTATGATATAAGAAGTCAACTTAGATTGGTAAAGTCTATAAAAATTCCGAAGTTTGAGTTTAACATAAAACTTTTTTTGATTCCATTTTTAGTATTAGTTTTATACGGTTCTTTTAAATTTTATCGTTATATGAAGAAAACAAGAGAACCATTGAATAGATTTTTTAGTATAATGAAAAAATACGGATTTGAAAGAAGAGGATATCAGGGATTAGAAGAGTTTGTTTCAATGATAAGTGATAAGAATTTAAGAGAAAAAGCAGAAAACTTTGTTAAACTATATGAAGAAATTTACTTTAAAGATAAAAAAATTAATAAGGAAGACTACAAAAAACTTAAAGTATTACTTGACATTTTAAATGAAAGTCGTAAAAGCTGAAGAGATAGATATAGTAGAGGTTTTAAAAATACTGGAAAATGGAGGAGTAATAATTTATCCTACTGAGACTCTTTATGGAATAGGTGTAAAATATGATAACAAGAAGGCTCTAAAAAGAGTTTTTGATATAAAGAAACGTCCAGAAGAAAAGAGTTTTCCATTAATCGTAAATTTACAACATCTTGAACTAATCGTTGATTTTATCCCTTCCTTGGCAAAGAAGTTTATGGAGAAATACTGGCCTGGTCCTCTAACTTTGCTTCTTCCTGCAAAGAAAAATTTATCAAAAAGAATAACAAAGGACAATAAAGTAGCAGTAAGAATGCCTGGTGAGTCATTTGCTTTAAAGTTGATTCAAGCGTCTAAGTTTCCAATTACTGCTACTTCTGCAAATATCTCAGGTTATCCTGCTTCAGATTGCATAGAAGATGCCATAAAATACTTCAAAGATTCAGATATTGATCTTTTAATTGATGGAGGAAAGCTTCCCGGAATACCCTCAACAATAGTTGATGTTACAGTTGAACCACCAAAGATAATAAGGAAAGGTGCTATAGAGATTGATCTATCTCTTTACTGAGAGTACTTCTCCAATTTGTGAGATTTTATTTATAATCTCTGAAAGATGTGATCTGTCTTTTACTTCAATAGTGAAATTAATCAATGCTCTTTTGTCAGATGTAGAGTTAGCCTTTACTGCTGTAATATTAACATTATTTGCTGAAAGAAGACCTGTAATTGTTGCAAGAATTCCAGGTTTATCAATGCACTCTATACTGATTTTTGTCTGAACCTTTGAGTTATCATCAGCTGTCCAGAAAACCTCTATTAGTCTGTCATGTTCTAAATTTTTAATATTGACACAGTCTTTTCTATGCACTGATATGCCTTTACCTCTTGTAATAAAGCCTATTATTTCATCTCCTGGCACAGGCATGCAACATTTCGCTATATGGTATAAAACTTCATCAACTCCTTTAAGAGAAATAAACTGTTTATACTCTCTCTTAGGAATTACTCGTTTAGGAACAACTAACTCATCTTGTTGAATCTCGGGAGAAAGTTTATTTACTACTTGATGAGCAGATATTTTTCCATGTCCGATAAGAAGATATAAATCTTCAATAGATTGTACAGAAAAGTATTGCAAGACTTCTTCCATTTTTTCACTTTTAAGAATAGATATTTGAATGCCATGTTTACGTAGTTCTGCTTCAAGAAGTTGTTTACCTATATCAATTCCTCTTTGTCTTTCTTCCTGCCTTAAGAAATGTTTTATTCTATTTCTTGCTCTTTGTGTTACAACAAACTGTAGCCAATCTTTTCTTGGTTTTTGATGAGGACTTGTTATTATCTCAACTACATCACCACTTTGGAGTTGATAGTTAAGAGGCACTATTCTACCATTTACCTTAGCACCTGCACATTTTGCTCCTACTTCAGAGTGTATTGCATATGCGAAATCTACAGGAGTTGAGTTAACTGGAAGCTCTTTTACATCTCCCTTTGGTGTAAATACATATATAGTATCAGGAACAACTTCTGCCTTTACAGCATCAAGTAGTTCCTTAGGATCAGAAATCTCTTTAATGAGATCTCTAAGCCATGAGACAAGCTTTGCTTCTCTTTCGGTTAAATCTTTTCTTTCCTTATATCTCCAGTGTGCAGCAATACCTTCTTCTGCTATTATATCCATCTCCTCTGTTCTGATTTGAAATTCTACTCTTTCACCTCCTGGACCTATAACAGTAGTATGAAGTGATTGATAGTAGTTTGATTTTGGAAGACTAATAAAATCCTTAAATCTACCCGGTATCAATGTCCATAAAGAATGAATAATTCCAAGAATATCATAACAGTGAGGAACTGTGTCTGTGATAATTCTTATTCCAATAACATCGTAGACTTGTTCAAAAGGAATTTTTTGTTTAATCATTTTTTGATATATGCCGTAGTAATGTTTTACTCTTCCAAATATTTTAAATTGAATATTCATTGCTGAAATTTTTTCAGAAAGAATCTTTATTACATTGTCAATATAAGCCTGTTGATCTTCTTTTCTCTTTGCTACTTTTTTAACAAGATCATTATATTCATCTGGATAGAGAACTTTAAATGCAAGATCTTCAAATTCTGAACGCATCCAACCAATTCCAAGTCTATTTGCAAGAGGAGCATATATCTCAAGAGTTTCTTTTGCTATTCTTTTCTGTTTCTCAGGTGGAAGAAACTCAATTGTTCTCATATTGTGAAGTCTGTCAGCAAATTTTATTAAAATTACTCTTATATCCTTTGACATAGCAAGAAACATCTTTCTGAAGCTTTCTGCTTGTGCCTCTTCAATAGTAGAAAACTGAAGCTTACTTAACTTAGTTACAGCATCTACAAGAAAGGCAATCTCGGGATTAAACATCTCGCTAAGTTCTTCAACTGATACTCCAGTGTCTTCTACTGTATCATGAAGAAGTCCTGCTGCTATGGTAGTTGAGTCAAGTTTCATATCTGCAAGTATTTCTGCAACAGCTAAAGGATGATATATATATGGAATCCCTTCTTTTCTTTTTTGTGTGCAGTGTGCCTCTCTTGAAAAAATATATGCCTTCCTTATAAGTTCAATATTAGCATTTGGTCTATACTGCAAAACCTTTTTTATTACACCTTCTATAGTAGTCATATTTCTTTCTCCTCTTATTTTAGTTTAATATATTTAACTATGGAGAAGTTACTTATCTTTGGAGGAACATCCTTAAGAGGTGAGGTAACGATAAGTGGAGCTAAAAACTCAGCTCTTCCAATTATGGCATCTACCATACTTGCTCCAGGAATTCATAACCTAAAGAGAATTCCGAGACTTAAAGATGTTTTCACAATGAGTGAGCTTATAAGAAGAATGGGAGGTACAGTTGAATTTAATGAATTATGCAAAATAGATACATCAAATATAAATAAATTTGAAGCCTCATATGATCTCGTCAAGACTATGCGTGCATCAATTTTAGTTCTTGGTCCCCTTGTAGCAAGATTTGGTAAAGCAAAAGTGTCACTACCTGGAGGTTGTGCTATTGGTGCAAGACCTGTGAATCTTCATCTTAAGGGGCTTGAAAAAATGGGAGCTAAAATATCTCTTCAGGAAGGATACATAATTGCTAGGGCTTCAAGGCTTGTAGGAACTAAGATATACTTTGATATCCCAACTGTAACAGGGACAGAAAATTTGATGATGGCTGCAACTTTAGCAAAGGGCACTACAATTATTGAGAATGCCGCAAAAGAACCAGAGGTTGTTGATCTTGCAAATTATTTGATATTAATGGGTGCAAAGATAGAGGGTGCTGGAACAAGCGTTATTCAAATAGAAGGAGTGGATAATCTTACCCCTTGTCAAGAATATGAAATTATACCTGACAGAATAGAAACAGGTACATTTATAGCAATAGCTGGTGCTACTGGGGGTGATATACTATTGAAAGGTTGTAAAGTGGAACATATTGATGCTATAGTTTTGAAAATGAAAGATGCAGGAATAGTTTTTAAAGAGACAAAAGACGGATTAAGAGTAATAGGTCCTAAAAAACTTCAAGCAGTTGATATAAAAACCATGCCATATCCCGGATTTCCAACAGATATGCAAGCGCAATTTATGGCTATGATGACTGTGGCAAATGGAACAAGTGTAATAAAAGAGACTATATTTGAAAATAGATTTATGCATGTGGCTGAACTAAGAAGAATGGGAGCAGATATAACAGTAGAGGGAAATACTGCCACAGTAAGAGGAGTAAAAAGATTAAAAGGTGCACCGGTTATGGCCACTGATTTAAGAGCATCAGCATCACTGGTAATTGCAGGATTAATTGCTGAAGGAGAAACAGTAATTGATAGAATATATCATCTTGATCGTGGTTACGAAGAACTTGATAAAAAGCTTATTCAACTTGGTGCAAAAATTAGAAGAATAAAATAAACTCTCTAAAATTTAGTTAAATGGAAACAACAGTTTTGTATTTTTACTTGACAAATTATTCTCTATCAAATTAAATATTCAAAATAAACACTTTATCAAAAATGGAGGAGAAATGAGCTTAGAAAATTATAAGTTTCACAGGGAACATACGTGGGTAAAACTATCAGGTAAAAGCAAAAAGGTAAAAGTTGGAATCACTGATTATGCACAAGAATCCTTAGGAGATATTATTTATATTGAACTTCCAGAGGTTGATACCCATGTTGAGGCAGATACTGAGATGGCAGAGATTGAGTCAACAAAGACTTCTTCTCCTGTAATAGCTCCTGTAAGTGGTACGATTGTTGAAGTTAATGAAGAGTTAATTGATCATCCAGAGATTATCAATGAAGATCCATATGGTAAAGGTTGGATTGCTGTGATTGAGATGGATAATCCCGAAGAATTAGAAGAGTTAATGGATTATGAAGACTATGAAAGTTATCTTGAAGAAGAAAGATAATGAAAGTTGCGGTAATTGGCGGAGGTCCAGCAGGATATGTGGCTGCTCTTTCTCTAAGAAGACTAGGCGCGGAGGTATTATTAATTGAAAGGCAAGAGCTTGGTGGTACTTGTCTTAATAGAGGATGTATTCCTACAAAAACAATAATTCACTCTCTTGGCTTATTAGAGAAGATTAAAACTCAAAAATTCATTAAGGAGACAAATTTCCAAAATTTTTCATTATATTTTCAAGAGTTAATGCAAAAAAAAGACAGCATTGTAGATACTCAAAAAAAGGGACTTCTTATACTTTTAAAACAAGCAGGTGTAAAAATTATTAAGGCAGAGGCGGAATTAATTAATCCTAAAACAGTATTTCTAAAAGAAACTTCAGAAAAAATTCATCCAGACAAGATAATTATTGCTACAGGTTCAAAGCCTGCAAAACTTCCTATGCTTGATTTTGATGGTAAAAAAATTCTTTCCAGTGATGATTTATGGGAACTTAAAAAAATTCCTCAATCAATCATAATTATTGGAGCAGGTGCTATTGGATGTGAGTTTGCATGGATATTTCATCTTTTAGGAAGTAAGGTGACTTTGATAGAGCTAATGCCAAGAGTTTTACCAATGGAAGATGAAGATGTGTCAAAAGAGATTGAAAAGCTTTTTAAAAAAAGAAAAATAGAGTTTTATACTTCAGTTAGCATTAAAGACTTAAGGAGTTTTGATGACTCAGTTGAGATAACTCTTTCAAATGGAAAAACATTAACATCAGAGGTTGTTCTTGTATCTGTTGGAAGAAGCTTTAATACTGAGTGTATTAAGACTTCTGAAATTAAGCTTGGAAATAAAAATGAAATTATTGTAGATGAAAAAATGCAAACAAATATTGAAAATATCTTTGCAGCCGGTGATGTTACAGGGAATTGGTTACTTGCCCATGTTGCTTACAGAGAAGGAGAAGTAGCGGCAAAAAATGCTATGGGAAGTAATAAAAAAATGGATTACAGTGTGATTCCTTTAACAATTTTTACAGTAACTGAAGTTGCCTCTGTTGGACTGAAGGAAAAGGAGGCAACACAGAAAGGTCTTAGCATTAAAAAAGGAGTTTTTCCATTTAAAGCTAATGGTAAAGCTCATATAGTTGGAGAAATTGACGGATTTGTAAAGATAATCGCAGATAAAGATTCTGAAACTATTGTTGGTGCGCATATAGTAGGTGCAAATGCTTCTGAACTTATTCATGAGGTTGCAGTAGCTATAAAGCATAGGATAAAAATAAGTGATTTAGACGATTTAATTCATTCTCATCCTACACTCTCTGAATGCATAGGAGAAGCAATTAAAGACCTCTCAAATGAAGCAATTCACAAAATAAGATGATTGATATCGTCAAAGTTTCAATTATTTTTCTTTTCATACTTTTTTTACTTCGTAAAAAGATAAATGTGGGATATGCTTTTTTAGCAGGTTCGCTAATATTTTTGTTTTTTTATCCTTTTGATTTTAAAAATTTAGTATCAACACTTTTAAAAAGTTTCAGTTCTAATGCCTCAATAAATCTTTTTTTGTCTCTTACTCTAATTAAATCTTTTGAATATGCATTAAGAAATGTAGGATTAATTCAGAAAATGACAGAGACTTCTCAGTCAATACTTAATAATAAAAGGCTTTCAATAGTATCAATGCCTCTTATAATCGGTATGTTGCCATCTCTTGGTGGAGCATATCTTTCCGCACCAATGGTTGATTCAGCTACGAGAAATCTTAATATATCAAAAGAGGAAAAGGCATTTATAAACTACTGGTATAGACATCCTTGGGAGCTTATTTTGCCCCTTTATCCAGGAGTAGTTCTTGCATCAGCGATTTCTGGAGTTTCTTTAAGACAACTTATCCTATTAAATCTTCCTGTTGCCCTAATATTTTTTATTACAGGCTTTTTCCTTAGTATGCGGAACTTAAAAGATGAAAAAAAATTAAGTGAAACAACGAGTTTTACTAAAGATTTATTTAGCTTTGTACCTATATTTCTTGTTCTTTTACCTGTAATATTTTTTAAAGTTGAACTTTACATAGCACTTATTGTAAACATCTTGATAGTATGTATTTATTACAAAAAGAGCTTTAGAGAAACTTTATCAATTATAAAATACGGTTTCACTTTAGATGTATTTATTCTTGTTGCAGGCGTAATCATTTTTAAAGAGATGCTTCAAATTTCAGGTGCTGTAGATGGAATAGCCAAAGCAATAACGGAATCAGGAATTCCCTATTTAGTTATTTTTATAACTCTTCCTTTGTTAATTGGTGTTATAACAGGACTAAGTGTAGGATTTGTAGGAAGTACTTTTCCTCTTCTTTTACATTTAAAAGAGATAAAAGAGTATGAAATTTCTATTGCGTTTGTTTCAGGATATGTAGGTGTTCTTATTTCTCCACTTCATCTATGCTTGATTCTTACAAGAGAGTACTTTAAGGCAGATATGCTTGGAATTTATAAGAAAATTATTCCTGCTTGTATAATTTTATTTTTTATTGCATTGATTGAATTCGTTATTTTGAGATATCATAGTTAAACTTTATCTATAAGGAGGATTCATTATGGGAGAAATTATTGACATACTCGCAAGAGAAGTTCTTGATTCAAGAGGAAATCCCACAGTCCAGGTAGATATTTACCTTGACAGCGGTGTTATGGGAAGAGCTACTGTTCCATCTGGAGCATCTACAGGAACAAGAGAGGCTATTGAGTTAAGAGATGGAGATAAAAGATATTTTGGTAAAGGAGTTCAGAAAGCTGTTGATAATATATTAAATGAAATTGCTCCAAATATTATTGGAATGAATTCTCTTGATCAAGAAGGTATTGATAAGTTTCTAATAGAACTTGACGGAACTGAAAATAAAAGCAGGCTTGGTGCAAATGCTATCTTAGCAGTATCAATGGCTGTTTGTAAGGCTTCTGCAGAAGAGTTGGGACTTTCGCTTTATAGATATATTGGAGGCACTAATGCAAAGACTCTACCTGTTCCCATGATGAATATAATAAATGGTGGAGTACATGCAGATAATAATCTTGACATTCAGGAGTTTATGATTGTTCCTGTTGGTTTTTCAAGATTCTCTCAAGCTCTTAGAGCAGGAGTTGAGGTTTTTCATAGTTTAAAAGAAATTCTTAAAAATAAGGGACTAAGTACAGCAGTTGGTGATGAGGGTGGATTTTCTCCAATGCTTGAAAAAAATGAAGAGGCAATAAAATTAATTATTGAGGCTATTAAAAAAGCTGGATATGAGCCTGGAAAAGACATTTATATAGCCTTAGATGCAGCAGCATCAGAGTTTTTTGATGAAGGTTTTTATATTATAGAGGGAAAAAAACTTACTTCTAAGGAGATGATAGAGTACTATGAGTCATTAATTGATAAGTATCCAATAATCTCAATAGAAGATGGAATGAGTGAGGCAGATTGGGAAGGATGGGAACTATTAAGTCAAAGGCTGAAAGAAAAGATTCAACTTGTAGCAGATGATCTTGTTGTCACAAATCCTAAAATAATTAAAGAAGCAATAAAAAGAGGAATTGCAAATTCAGTTCTTATAAAACTAAATCAAATTGGAACAGTCTCTGAAACTTTGGAAGCAATTGAGCTTACAAAGAATAATAAATACACTGCTATTGTATCTCATCGCTCTGGTGAAACAGAAGATACAACAATAGCAGATCTTTCAGTAGCATGTAATACAGGATTTATAAAAACTGGTTCTCTTTCAAGAGGTGAGAGAATTGCTAAATATAATAGACTTTTGCAAATAGAAGAAGAGTTAAGTGATGTAGCCCAGTTTAAGGGAATTTCAGCTTTTTATAATCTTGGTCTCCAAAAATGAAAAGATATTCTCTTAGACAGCAACTTTTAATAGAAAGAAAAAAGAAAGATAAAATATTTTTCTTAGTATCACTTTTAGTTTTTATTTTTCTTGGTTACAGTTTTTTCTTTGGAGACATGGGTTATTTAAAGTATAGACAACTAAAGAATAATGAAGAGAAGATTTTAAGAGAGATAAAAGAGATTTCATTAGAAAACGCTCTACTAAAGAAAGAGATAGAGCTTTTAAAAAGTGATCGTTCTTACTTAGAAAAGTATGCCAAAGAAAGATTTGGACTTGTAAAGCCTGGAGAAATGGTTTTTCAATTTCAAAAAGAAGAAAAATGAGCATTAGTTTAGCAATTCTTTGGCATATGCATCAGCCTTACTATTATGATCCATTAAAGAATAAATTTATGCTTCCATGGGTAAGACTTCATGCAACAAAGGATTATCTTGATATGCTTCTTATTTTAGAGAAATTTCCTAATGTAAAGCTTACCTTTAATTTAGTTCCTTCCTTATTAAAACAACTTAAAGAGTATGAAAATGGAGCAACTGACATATTTTTTGAACATAGTATTATTCCTGCTGAAGAACTTAATGAAGATCAAAAAGCCTTTATTCTTGAAAATTTTTTTCTTGCAAACTGGAAGACTATGATATATCCATTTAAAAGATACAGACAATTACTTGAAAAAAGAGGAAAAATTTATGATAATCCTTTTAAAATATTAAAAAAATTTACATCTCAGGAATTTAGGGACATTCAAGTTCTTTTTAATCTCGTATGGATAGATCCAATACATAGAGAAAGGGATCCTTTTTTAAAGGAATTAGAGAAAAAGGAGAGTAACTTTACTGAAGAAGAAAAAAAACTTCTTCTTGCCAAACATATTGAAATTATAAAGCAGATAATTCCATCATATAAAGAAATGGCAAAATCAGGACAGATTGAACTTTCGGTGTCTCCATTTTATCATCCTATACTTCCTTTAATTTATGATAACTATAAAGCAAAAGAATGCATGCCTTATGTCTCATTGCCTAAGTATAATTTTAAGGCACCAGAAGATGCTAAAGCTCAGATAGATAAAGCCATTTCCTATTTTGAGGAAACATTTGGTTTTAAACCCAAGGGAATGTGGCCCTCTGAAGGCTCAGTAAGTGAAGAAATCATAAAATTAATTGCACAATCAGGAATTAATTGGATAGCTACAGATGAAGAAATTTTAAGTAAATCAATAGATGAAAAATTTAGATATGGTGAAAACTTGACTAATCCCTCTTTATTATATCAAGTGTATGAGTTTGAAGGAGTAAAAATTTTTTTCAGAGACAGAATTCTTTCAGATTTAATAGGTTTTGTTTATTCTAATTGGGATGCTCAAAGGGCAGTTGATGATTTTTTAAGAAGAATTCGATCTTCAACAACATCTGGTATCGTTTCTGTGATCCTTGATGGAGAAAATGCTTGGGAGTATTATGAAAATGATGGCAATATTTTTCTTGAAAAGTTATATGAGAGTCTGCAAAAAAGTAAAGATATAAAAACTGTTACATTTTCAGAGTATATAGAAGAAAATCCATATCTAAAGAAGTTAAAAAAGGTTTTTCCTGGTTCTTGGATTAATGCTAACTTTTCAATTTGGATAGGACATGAAGAAGACAATATATCATGGGATTACTTATATAGAGTAAGAGAGGAACTACTTTCTTACCAAAGAGAAAATCCCGATAAAGACTTATCTGAAGCATGGGAAGAAATATATATTTCAGAGGGAAGTGACTGGAACTGGTGGTATGGAGATGAGCATTATACAGAAACCAAAGATGTTTTTGATTCAATTTATAGACATCATCTAATGAGTGTATACTTAAAGATTGGTAAAGAACCACCATCCTTTCTTTATGTGCCTATAAGTAAAAAGATGAAAGAAATTAAGCCAGAAATAGAACCAAAGGGATTTATAACTCCTAAAATTGATGGAAAAGTAACAGGTTATTTTGAATGGCTTGAGGCAGGAAGATTTAATTTACTGAGAATGGGTGGAAGTATGCACAAATCGGAAAGTCTTTTCTCTTATCTTTATTATGGATTTAACAGAGAAAGCCTTTTCCTTAGGCTTGATCCCTTTTCATCCATTAGAGATTTTGAGGACTTAAAAATACAGATTCAGATTATTGAACCAAGGAGAATAAGAATAGTGTACAATAACCTTAAAACTCAAGTAGCAGAAGTATTTTTTCAAGAAAATGAAATATGGATAAAAAAAGGTGAGCTTAATAGTGTTATTTTTTATGAGATATTTGAAATAGAAATACCATTTAAAATGATATATATAACACAAGAAGAAAACATATATCTTTTCATAGAAGTACTCAAAAATAGTTACTTAATTGATCGTGCTCCAGTTGTTGGATTTATAAAGATTCATATTCCACCGAAAGATTTTGATAAACTAATGTGGTTTTAATAATTAAATCTACTTAGCAAAGGTTTTTCTGAATCTCCAGACTGAAAAACTAAAAAGAGCAACACCAAGAATAATTATTCCTACAATATCATGCCATACATACCTTATTCCGTTTCCCTTAAATAGCACACTATAGCCAAAATCAATAAAATAACGCATTGGTGAAATAAGGCTTAGATACCGCATCATTGGATGCATTGACTCAGGCGGTGTCCATGCACCTGAAAGAAAAAGCATAGGGATAAGTATTACAAGCATTAGCATCATACATTGGGCAAGATTTCTTGCTACCGTTGATATGACAAGACCCAAAGATGAAATCGTGAAAGCATAAAAAAGCATAACAGGATAAAAAAGAAGCAGACTTCCTCTTAATGGCACATTAAACACTCCTTTAAGTATGCCAAAGATGCTTATTGGTGAAAGAAGAGCTATGGCAAAGACTGTAGGAATTATTTTGGCAATGAATATCTCCCAAGTTCTTACTGGAGTGACTAATAACTGCTCTACTGTGCCATGTTCCTTTTCCCTTACCATTTGAGCAGCAGTTACAAGCAAAGCGACCATTGTAATCATATTGAAGTATTCAAGTAGACTCATAAACCATGAAGTAAGAGTATTGGGATTAAACTCAATCCTTGTTTTTTCTTGAATAACAGGAATACTGCTTAAAAATCTCTCCGTTACACCAAGCTTTCTTTGTAAAATTTCTAAGGAATAATCAAAGGTTATCTCACTAACATACGAAGCAGCTACAGTAGCTGACATGGACATTGTTCCATCAATGATTATCTGTATCTTTGAATTGTCCTTGTCAAGCTTTCTTTTAAAGTCAGGTGGAATAATTACAGCCATTGAGGCTTTACCACTGTCAAGCCATTTAATAAGCTCTTTATCACTTTCAATATAGGAGATAATCTTAAAATAGGGCTTTTGAAATCTGCTTATTAGTTCCCTGCTTTCCTTAGTTTTACTCATATCATATATGACTATGGGAAAATTTCTTACTTCCATAGTAAATCCGCTTCCAGCAGTATATATAGCACCAGTGAATGCCCATAAAAGTATGAAAATCAAAGCCTTATCCCTTATAAGATGAAGGCTCTCTTTTTTAATAAGTGCCCATAGTCTCATTAGCCAATCCTCTTACGAAAAGAAATTATTGCTAAAGTATAAATCACCATTGCATAAAGAACCATGGAGATAATATCAACAATATGGCTTTCAATGCCAATTCCCTTAAGATATACTCCCCTAACAATATCCATAAAATATGATGCAGGAATTGTTTTACTTACAAGTTGTCCACCTTCAGAAAGGCTTGATATGGGGGAGAAGTATCCTGAATAGATAAAAGAAGGGATAATTGTTCCGATAAAGGCAATCAACATGGCTGTTATCTGAGTCTTTGCAAGTATTGAGATGAGTACACCCACACCAACTGTGCAGAAAAGATAGATAATTGTTGAAAAGGTAAGAAAAAGAAAGCTTCCCGTAAATTTTGTTTCAAAAAGCCCTATTGTAAGGATAAAAATAATTAGATAAGTAATAAATGAGACAGAAATGTATGGAATTGCCTTTCCCAAAACCACTTCCCAGGGCTTTACAGGGCTACAGTATAGGTTAAATATACTTCCAGATTCCTTTTCTCTTACCACAATCAATGAGGCAAGTAAAACAGAGTAAAACATAAGGGTTGTTACAAGTTCACCGGGTAGAATAAAGTTTTTACTCTCAAGGGTAGGGTTATACCATGCTCTTATCTCTATTGATATGGGAAAAGTAATTTTTGCTATACCGCTTTTTAGTAGATGCTCCTGAAGAATTCTTTCATTAAACTGATTATTTATGGCTGAAACATAACCTTTCATCACCTCTGCTCTCATTGGAAATGAGCCATCTATAAGAATCTGAACCTCTGCAGGTTTGCCAGAGTAAAGTTTTCTTGAAAAATCAGAGGGGATTACTATGATAATTCGACATTCTCCAGATTTAATTAGCTCTTCAGCTTCTTTGTAAGAGTCAATGAGCTTATGAAACTTGAAATACTCAGAATTTGTAAAAGAGTATCTATACTCCCTACTTAAAGGAGTTCTGTCATAGTCAATAAAAGAGACAGGAATATTTTTCACATCAAGAATCAAGCCATATCCCATAAGAATAATAATCACCACAGGCACAAAAAGGGCAAAGGAAAGATAAAGGGGATCACGCAGAAGCTCTTTGAATTCTTTTTTTAGTATGGCAAGGAGGCGTTTAAGCATGCTCACTCTCCCTTATATAGTCAACAAAGGCTTCTTGAAGTGGAACTGGTATTTGGGAGATTTCAAACTGTGTAAATCCTGCGTTTTCTAATGTTTGGATTAGCACCTGCTGGGTTTTTTCAGGTTCAAAGGTTCGCAGAAATATCTTGCTTCCATAAACTGATATATCTTTAAAGTTTTTTATAAGCAAATCATATATTTCCATAAACTTGTCAGATTTAATTTGGAGGAGGCTTCCTGAGAGCTTTTCAGAGTTTTTCTTAATTTCCTCAGGGCTTCCATCAGCAATGACTCTTCCATGATGCATAAGACAGAGTCTATCACAGTTTTCAGCCTCATCCATGTAGTGGGTTGATACAATTACTGTTACATTTTTTTGTCTTGACAGTTCAAATATTATATTCCAAAAACTTCTTCTTGCTATGGGGTCAACTCCACTTGTTGGTTCATCAAGAAACAGTATGGGTGGTTCATGAAGCATAGCACAGGCAAGGGCTATTCTCTGTCTTATTCCAAGAGGGAGGTCTTTTGTAAGTCTTCTTTCAAAGCCCTTAAGTCCAAGCATTTCTATGATTTCTCCAAAGTTATTTTTCTTAACACTGTACAGTCCTGCATAGAGTTTCATATTTTCCATTACTGTAAGGTCTTTGTAAAGGGAGAATCTCTGTGACATGTATCCTATGATTGACCAAACCTTATCTTTTTCTCTTTTTACATCAAAGCCTGCAATACTTATGCTTCCTTCTGTTGGTGGTAGAAGTCCACACATCATTTTTATAAGGGTTGTTTTCCCAGCTCCATTTGGTCCAAGAAGTCCCAGTATTTCTCCTCTTTTTACCTCTAAATTTACTGAGTCAACGGCTTTGAATTTACCAAATGTTTTTGTAACTGAATGACATGTAATAATTGATTCATTTTTGGATGAATTTTCTCTATTTCTTTGAAATGACGGTAAAAAGTATCTCTTTCCTGTTACTTTTTCTATAAAAACATCTTCTAAATTGCCAATCTCTTCTGGTTTCCCCTGAAGCAAGATCTTTCCCTCATGCATGAGCGCAATCCTGTGGCATCTTTCTGCCTCATCCATATAGGATGTGGTAAGAATTACTGTCACACCTTTTTGCCTTACAAGTCCGTGAATAATGTTCCAGAAATCTTGTCTTGAAAGAGGGTCAACTCCTGTGGTTGGCTCATCAAGTAAAATTATTTCTGGTAGATGAAGTAGTGTGCATATCAGAGCAAGTTTCTGCCTCATTCCTCCAGAAAGTGCCTTTGCTTGTCTCTTTAGAAAAGGCGTAAGCCTTGTTATATCAAGAAGTGTTTTTTTATTTTTTTCAAATATTTCATCTGGAATAAGTCTAAGACCTCTAAAAAACTCAATATTTTCTTCAACTGAAAGAGAATCATAAAGATTAAGCCCCAGTCCCTGAGGCATGTAGCCAATCAGGGCTTTGACTTTTTCAGGGCTTTTAATAACATCAATACCATTTATAAAGGCTCTACCACTGTCTGCTTTAAGCGCTCCAGCAAGAATTTGAATTATAGATGTTTTTCCTGCACCATCAGGACCAATTAGTCCAAAAACTTCACCTTTGTTTACAGAAAAAGAGACACAATCAACTGCTCGGAGTTTTTTATAGCTTTTGCAAAGATTTTCAACTTCTATTACAGGAGCTATCGAGGTTTTATCCAAGGAGCATCTTCTTTCCACTTTATAACCACATCAGCAGGCATTCCTGGTTTAAGTAATCCTTCAGGATTATCTACAGAAACTTCAACCCCAAAGACAAGCTTAACCCGCTCTTCCTTTGTCTCTACATTTTTAGGTGTGAATTCTGCTTGTTCATAAATTTTTGTAATCTTACCATTGAAATATCTATCAGGATAGGCATCTATATAAACTCTTGCCGGCAGTCCAAGTTTTAATTTTCCAATTTCAGGCTCTGGTACATATACCTTCACATAAAGCCTGTTTAAGTCAACTAAAACATATAAAACAGTACCAGGATTTACAACTTCACCAACTTCAATGGGTCTACTTAAAACAACTCCTTGAGTGGGCGAATAAATCTTTGTTTCTTTTAAGTCTGCCTGTGCTTCCCTAAGTTTTTGCTGAGCTGCTCTATAGTTTGCTTCAGCCTGTGCTATAGCCTTAGTAAATGCATCAACCTCAGCCTTTGCTGAGTCATACTGCATCTTAACTCTGTCAAAATCACTTTTGGATATAAGCTCTTCTTTAAGAAGACTAACGTAACGCTCATAATCCTTTTTTGATTTCTCATAGGAAGCTTCTGCTTTCATAAGATTTGCCTTAGCTTGAGCGATTGCGGAGTATGAAGCCTCTACTGTTTCAATTGCACCTTTGTATCTTGCGAGAAGTTGTTCTGAGTCAATCTCACAAAGAAGTTCTCCGCTTTTTACACTTTCTCCTTCATCTTTATAAAGTTTTACAATTCTACCTTGGATTTTCGGAGAAATGTTTATTTCTCTACCCTCAACTCTTCCACTAAGAATTATAAGACCTTCTGGGATTTTGTCTTTTTTTGTTATTAAGATGTAGATAGAAGAAAATATTAAAAACAAAATAAAAATAATTATAATTTTTTTGAGGTTAACCTTCACGTTGTTTATTATACATTCTACTTTTTTGCAAATTCAATTGTTTGAGCTTTTTGGTAGTGTAAAATTTTTTTATGTGTAAAATTGAAATACCAAGAAGAAAGGGTGTATCCTCCATTGAATTAAATAATTTAGACAGAAATCAAAAACAAAGGAGGAATACACCCATGCCCGAGAAAGCTTTAACTAATTTAACAGTAACAGATTTA
>JANXCZ010000080.1 GCA_025060075.1 Thermodesulfovibrio sp. | reverse complement strand
TACTGATCTTGTATAGAAAGAAACATCAAGAGACTCACACAGTTTTTTACAAAATTCAATTTCTTTTGGAATATCATCAGGTCTTAATCCATGATCAATATATGCTGCTGAAATTTTTAATTTGTATGAGGGTTTAAGCATGTTTAAGATGTGAAGAAGACAGACAGAGTCAGGTCCACCAGAGAGCCCAACCAGAACGTGATCTCCAAAGGAAAGCATATTGTATTTTTCTATTGTGTTTTTTACCTTTTTAAGAATGTCCATATGTTAATTTTAACAGATTTAAGGCATTTATTAAGCGATTTCTTGATTTTTTTAAAGATTTGTTTTTAGACTAATTGAAAATAACGAGGAGTCAAAATGAAAAATTTAACCTTAGTATTGATACTTATTATTTTGTTTTCCTGTAGTGGTTCTACTAATCCGTGTTCAAATATAAATGAAAAAAGTTTAAAAGAAACTTTAAAGATTAATTTTGATAGCATAGTTGAAAAGAATGAGATTAAGGGAGCTAATCTCTGTCAAATTGTAATTCAAAAGGGGGAAGGATTTAACATTTTTTATTCTTTTCCAGATGGAAAGACTTTCATATTTGGAGATATATATCAGAATGGCATGTTTTTAAGTAAAGTAACATTGGATAGGCTTCATGAGAAACTTTTTAAGAGTTTTCAGTATGAAATTGAAAAAGTAGTTGCTTTTTCATATAAACCTGATGGTGCTAGTAAGTATATTTATATGATTACCGATCCAGACTGTCCATTTTGTGAGAAAGCAAAGGGAGAAGTGAAAAAATGGGCAGACTTAAGAAAAGTTGAAGTAAAGGTTATATTTTTTCCTCTTGAGAGCATTCATCCTCAGGCAAAGGAGAAATCAATAAAAGCAGTGTGCTCAGGAATGAAATATGATGATTATCTTAACTCAAAATGGACAGGACAGATATGCAGTGATGGAGCAAAAAAAATACAAGATACAATTGCTCTGATGAAAAAGATTAATATAAATAGTACACCTTCCTTTATTTCTTTTAATGGAAAGAGAATAGTAGGTTTTTCTCCTCAAGCCCTTGATAGTATCATAAACTGAATGCTTTTTCCTTTAAAAACTCATAAAAAATTTTATATACGTATGGTAAAGTTCGCATTGTGTGGGTAGCTATATAAAAAGTTCTGTTCATCCTGTAATTTTTTATTCTTATTATCTTTATTTTTTTGTATTCAAGTTCATCTCTAATTGAATGAATTGAAAGAATAGAAATTCCCAATCCATTCTTTATTGCTTCTTTTACAGCATCAGTACTGCTTAATGTGCAGACTATATTAAGCTTTTGTATGTCTAATCCCATCTGCCTAAGCCATTTTTCCATCTCTTTTCTTGTTCCCGAGCCTTCTTCTCTTGTTATAAAGGGATATTTCAAAATTTCTTCAGGTTCTATATAGGATTCTTCAATAGAGTTAGGACTGACAATTACAAGTTCATCATCCATAAATGGAAGATACTCAATCTTTGATTTATGAAGCTTTGTTCCCACTACTCCCAGTAAAATCTCTCCTGAGATAATACTTTCTATAACTGAGTTTGAGTCTGATATGTCTATTTGAATTGATATTTCAGGATAAATATTTTTAAAGGAAGAAATCAGCTTAGGAAGAATATATGTGCCTGGAATACTGCTTGCTGCAATATGTAGATTTCCAGAAGGCTTAGATTTTATTTTTTGTAGAGTATCTTTTAGTTCTTCAAGTTTTTCTATAATCTCTTGTGCATTTTGATAAAGTATTTCCGCCTCTTTTGTAGGAATAATAATTTTGCCAAGTCTGTCAAAAAGTATGCAGTTTAATTCTTCCTCAAGAGTTTTTATATGTTCACTTATTGTTGGTTGAGTTAGAAAAAGTTCCTTAGCAGCTTTTGAAAAACTTTTGTTTTTGAATACAGAGATAAAGACTCTTAGTTGATGAATATCCATAGAAAAATTTTATCAGAATCTACAAAAAATTGACAGATTTTGTTTTTTTTGATATTCTTTATCTTAATGAAAAAGACGGTATTTTTCTTAATTTTTATTTTTGTTTTTAGTTCGAATAGCTATGCCTTTGATAGAAAAGGATTTTCTCCAACTGCTCCATTTTCGGTGATATCCACTTTTTCTGCAGAATCTCCAAGACAAAATCAAGTGGCAATTGACTTCAGCTTTGAACTTGCAAGCGACCCTGATATAAAAAGAACGAATTTGAATATCTCATATGGATTAACTAATAACGTAGAAATTTTAGCAAACCTTCCCTACAATCTTTCCTATAATAACTCAATAAATAGTAATGGTCCAGAGGATATTAATTTTGGATTTAAACACAGGATAATTAATGAAACAACCTATTTGCCAGCATTTGCCTATATGCTATATGTTTCAGGTCCTTTAGGAGATGATGAATTTACAACAGAGGGAGGACTTGGTGGAGGTTTCATTGTTACAAAAAAAGTTGGACCTGTAAAGGCTCATGGAAATCTAATCTATTTTAAACCAAGTAAAGAGGGACTTAAGCAGATATGGAACTTAAATCTTGGCTCAGAACTCAGAGTCAGCTATAACTCCTCAATCCTTCTAGAAATCATTGGAAGAAAAGCAATTGACAAGAATAAAATAGATCTAATTGAATGGCGATTAGGTTACAGAGTTAGGGTAACAGATTTTTCTTATACTAATGTTAGTACAGGTTTTGATATAAAAAATAATAGTCCAGATTTTAGATTTATGTTTGGAATCAGTCTGGTTTTACCTGGAGAGAAGCCTTATTTTAAAAGAATTGTAAAAGATACTGATTAATGTTATAATGATTTCATGTTTGATTTAGGTTTACAGGAGCTTATTGTAATATTCATTATAGCTCTTTTAGTATATGGTCCTAAAAGGCTTCCTGAATTAGGTTATACTCTTGGAAAAACTATAAATGAGATAAAAAGAGCTTTTCAGGGAGCAAAAGCTGAAATGGAAAGGGAGATAAACGAAGTAAGAGACACTGTTGAGGATATTAAGAAGGATATAAAAGATCCTTTACAACTAAAAGAAGAGCTTTTCAAAGAAATACCCCAACTTTCTGATTTAAGAATAGATAAACATATTGAAAACATTGCTAAAAAAGAGATTGAAAAAAAGGAGTAATAATGAATGCAAGAACAAAAGATGTCTATAATAGAACATCTTTCAGAGTTAAGAAAGAGAATTTTAGTATGTCTTGTAGCTTTATTAATAGCCTTTATATTCACATTTTCCTTTTCTGATTATATTTTTAGGCTCTTACTTTTCCCGATTAACTATACTCCTCAACTTTCATTAAAAGAGGGAGTAGTGTTTGTTCATGATCCGAAGCTTCAAAATACAAAACTAGTATTCTTAGGTCCTGCTGAGGCATTCTGGATGAATATGAAGATTGCTCTTGTAACAGGATTTATTCTCACGATTCCTATAATTTTTTATGAACTTTGGCGATTTATCTCTCCTGGACTTTATCCCCATGAAAAGAAGTATGTTCTGCCTTTTGTTTTAACTGCTACAGCTCTTTTTTTAGCTGGTGTTACTTTTTGTTATCTTATAGTTCTTCCTTTTGCTATGGATTTTTTACTTAACTACAAGGTTGGAGATTTTTTAATGCCTATGCTTTCAGTTGGACTCTACATAGATTTCTTACTAAAGTTTCTTGTTGCTTTTGGTTTAGTCTTTGAACTGCCGATTTTAATTGTAGTTGCAACAAGAATGGGTCTTATAACTCCTCAAACATTAAAAAAATATAGAAGATTGGCGATTGTTCTTGCTTTTGTAGCGGCAGCAATTATAACACCCACTCCAGATGCATTCAATCAGACACTTATGGCAGTTCCAATGATTATACTTTATGAGATTGGAATATGGGTTTCTGTTCTGTTAAGTAAAAAAGGAAAGAATAATGGAGGGAAGGAGTAGATCCTTTTCAGCAATTGTTTCTGATATTGCAGAAGGATTTATTACGGTAAATCCCTTATTTTTAAAGAAATTTTCCGTGAAAGACCTTAAAGAACTTCACGAAACATTAATAAAAAAACAAAGACAGATAAGATCAGAGCCTTTTCCATTTAATGAGCCTTTACTTATAAGAAAGAGAAATATTAAACTTCAAAGAATTCATCAGGCTATTGTGGTTGTTAAAAACTTTATGGAAGGAAAGATATGAAAATTGCTTTAACAGGTTTTTTTAACTCAGGCAAGACAACTATTTTCAATGCATTGACGAATCAGAAAGTTGAAACTTCTTTATATCCTACACCTGCTGATAAAGTTCATAAGGGAATACTTCAGGTTGAGGATTTTAGATTAAGAAAAATAAGTGAGTTGGTAAAGCCTAAAAAAACAACCTTTGTTCAGATTGAGTGTTTGGATACAGCAGGACTAATCAGAGACAATCCTTCTCATAATACAAAAATAATAAAGGAAATAATGGATGCTGATGCTTTGATATATATATTGCGAGGTTTTGAAGATTTATCTGTCCCCTATCAGTTTAATACAATTGATCCTCAAAGAGATTTCAATGAACTTGAATATGAGTTTATAATGATTGACTTGGAACTCATAATTAAACGAATTGAAAGAATGGCTGAACAGAGAAAAAAGGGACAAAAGATAAATGAGAAGGAAATGGAGGTTTTAGAGTTTTTGAAAGAACAATTAGAAAGTGGTCAACCTTTAAGAAAAACTCAACTCAAAGAAGAACAAATAACACAAATAAGACATTTAAACTTTATAACTTTGAAACCAGCTTTTGGAGTTATAAACGTGGATGAAAAATCTTTTAATGAAAAAAAATTTAAAGATATAGATTTTTTAACAATATGTGGCATCTTAGAAAGTGAGATTATGCAACTTCCTGAAGAGGAAATCTCAAGCTTTCTTAATGCTATGGGAATAGATGAACCTATAAGTAAAAAGATAATAAAAAGAGCTTATGAGATTCTTGATTATATCTCTTTTTTTACAATATTAAACCAAGAAGTAAGAGCATGGAGTATAAAAAAAGGAACAAAGGCTTTACAGGCAGCAGGTAAGATCCACTCTGATATTCAAAGAGGATTTATAAGGGCAGAGGTTTTGTGTTATGATGATTTTATTTCAGTAAGTGGTGATATGAATCTTGCTAAACAAAAAGGTATTTTAAGAGTTGAAGGAAAGGACTATGAAGTAAAAGATGGAGATATAATAACTTTTAGGTTTAAGGTATAATTTTAGGGGGTGGGGAGATGAAAAATTTTTTAAGTGAACTTGACAGAAGGGTAAAACTACGTTGGAAGATGGTTATTCCTTTAGCTTTAGCTATTGCCTTCGGTGTTATTGCAACAATTATTGTTACTGGTTATGGAGCCTACAAGATTGCTTATGATGCATCAGTTTATTTTGGTGCCAAGGAAGTTCCAAAGGAAGTAATGGAAAAGGTAAGAATTCTTCAACTTATTTTTGTTGTACTTGGTTTTTTAGGTATTATTTCAGCATCTACCGTTGTTTATATAACTTATATGATTACACATAAACCCATTGATATTCTTGGTCAGACACTTCAAAAGATAGCTGACGGAGACTTAACTGTAAGTGTTGGATTCAAAGATAGAGTAGATATTGTTGGAAGACTTGCATTAAGTATTGATAAAGTTTTACAGACATTTATAAATCTCACTGATAAATCATTAGATTATTCACAAAAGCTTGCTGAAACAGTTGACAAATGTAATAAGGTAATAGATGAAACTATAGAAGGAGCTAAAAAACAGTCCCAACAGGCAAACCAGATTGCAACTGCTGCAGAAGAGATGACGCAAACAATAACTGATATAGCAAATAATGCTTCAAAGGCTTCTGAAACTGCACAGGAAACTATGGAGATTGCTAAAAAAGGAAAGAATATCTCTGAAGATGCTGTGGCAAAAGTTAACATTGTCTATCAAACAACAAATGAACTTGGCAAGATGATAGAAAAACTTAACAGTTCTGCTTCTGAGATAGGAGAAATTGTAACCG
This sequence comes from Thermodesulfovibrio sp., assembly GCA_025060075.1. GTDB lineage: Bacteria > Nitrospirota > Thermodesulfovibrionia > Thermodesulfovibrionales > Thermodesulfovibrionaceae > Thermodesulfovibrio. The sequence goes on along the minus strand of JANXCZ010000080.1, from coordinate 2,382 downwards.
TTATTAAAGATATTGCTGATCAGACTAATCTTCTTGCCTTAAATGCTGCTATAGAGGCAGCAAGAGCAGGAGAGCAAGGACGAGGCTTTGCGGTTGTTGCTGATGAAGTACGAAAACTGGCAGAAAGAACAATTCGTGCCACTGAAGAAATCGCAAGTAAAATCAATATGATTCAAAAGGAAACATCAGATACAGCTCAGTCAATGAAAAGAGAACTAAAAGAAGTCACAGAAGTAACAGAGGCTGTAAAAAGCATAGGTAATGCCTTAACAGAAATAGTTTCATCTGTTATAAAACTGAAAGACCAGATAACCCAGATAGCAACAGCAGTTGAAGAGCAGTCTGCAGCAAGTGAAGAAGTTACAAGAAATATTGAAGAAAGTGCAAAGATAGCATCTCAGATAGAAAAACTAGCAGAAACAATAGTTAGGGATTCCTATACAATTCTTCATATTTCTTCAGACTTAAGACATACAGCTACAGCTGTAAAAACTAAAAAGACTCAGGAGATGCTTTTTGATATATTCAAAGGAGACCATGAACGTTTAATGATAAGAGTCCATGCTCATATGAAGGGAATAGATAGACTTGATCCAGAACGCTTAGCAGACTATCGTGCTTGTGGAATAGGTAAGTGGTATTACAGTGAAGAAGGAAAGAAATTCAAAGATTTACCAGGTTTTATAGAGTTTGAGGATGTCCATAGAGCATGTCACAGTCTTGCTAAAGATGTAATTTTAGCATATAATGCAGGAGACTACGAAAGGGCAAAGAAACTTTTTGAAGAAGCTAAGAAAAATAATGAAAGACTCCATATGATTTTGGATCAACTTAAGAGTGGTTATCTTGCAAGATTAAGATAAAGAATGCTATTATTAAGAAGACTTGGAGAGGTGGCCGAGTTTGGTCGAAGGCAGCCGCCTGCTAAGCGGTTGTGGAGCCAAAAGCTCCACCCAGGGTTCGAATCCCTGCCTCTCCGTTTTTTATATATAGAATGAATTCTTATACCACAATTATAGAGCAATTTTCATATTTTGGTTTATTTTTTTTATTAATTCTTGGAGGATTAGGTGTTCCCTTTTTTCCTGAAGATTTAGTTCTTATTGCTTGTGGAGTAATGATATCAGTTGGTATTATTAAACCTGTTCCCGCAGTTTTAATTTCCTATGCTGGACTTATCCTTTCTGATTTTATGCTTTATTGGGCTGGAAGAAAGTTTGGAAGAAAAATAGTAACCAGCCCAAGATTTGAAAAAATTATATCTCCGAGTAAATTCTTAATAATTGAACAGAAATTCAGAAAACATAGCACCCTTATAATGTTACTTGGAAGACTTTTAGTGGGTTTTAGAACACAAGTTTTTTTACTTTCTGGAATTACAAGAGTTTCAATTACAAAATTTTTATTGATTGATCTATTTGGTTCAGCAGTTGTTCTTTCCATTATGGTTACAGCAGGATATTTAGGTGGAAAATTCTTGGAAAGTGTTCAGAAAGGTATTTGGTATATGAAGTATGTAGTGGGTTTTTTAGTATTAGTTGCTATAATTTTACTTTTAACCTATTTGTCTTATAGATACTATTACAAAAATCAATAATTAATATCTCGCAATAAAGTCTTTGTTTTTGTTAAAATAGTTGAAAAAATTATTTTTGAGAGGTGTTTTATGGAAAAAGTAGAGATAAGATGGCATGGTAGAGGAGGTCAGGGAACTGTAACTGCTGCAAAGGTTTTTGCAGATGCATGTTTAAGTGGTGGAAGATATGTTCAGGCATTTCCTGAGTATGGACCTGAAAGAGCAGGTGCACCTCTTAGAGCATACAACAGAATAAGCTCAAAAGAATTAAGAATGCACTGTCCTGTTACACATCCAGATGTGGTAGTAGTGGTTGATCCAACTTTGATAGAAAGCATTGATGTTACAGAAGGAACAAAAGATGATACAAAATTCATAGTTAACACATCAAAGGAGCCTTCTGAAATAAGGAAGAAGTTAAATCTAAAGCCTACACAAAAAGTCTACACTGTTGATGCCACTAAGATAGCTATTGAATGCTTTGGTAGGCCAATGCCTAACTCACCTATGGTCGGTGCTCTTAGTAGAGTAACAGGTTTGGTTAGCCTTGATACAGTTCTTAAAGACGTAGAAAAGAGCTTTGGTAAGAAGTTTTCTCAAAAGATAATAGATGGCAATCTTCTTGCAGTAAAAAGAGGTTATGAGGAGGTAAAAGAAGGATGATTGGATGGAAACAAATACCACCAGGAATGGTAATTTTAGAGCCAGGAAGTTCATTAAAGATTAAAACTGGCTCATGGAGAGCAGCTTATAAACCAAAATGGATTGAAGAAAACTGTATACAATGTCTTCTTTGCTGGCTTTAC
>JANXCZ010000074.1 GCA_025060075.1 Thermodesulfovibrio sp. | reverse complement strand
GTTTAAAAAACTTATAAGTTGCTCTTCTGTGAACTTAGGAATTCCAAACCCTCTAAACACTGGAGACACTGAAGCATCAGACCATAGTATATCTATAATTAAATCTCTTCTTGATTTGTCATCTATCTTTTGTCCATGAAGAGGAAATCCAGCATGGGATGCTACAACTCCATTTATTGTTTGAATCATTAAAGGCATTTCCTTAAAGAGACTTACAGCAGCATCATGAATCTTTATACCTGTTTTTCCAAATATATCTATAAGTTCGCTGTCAAATTCATAAGGATAACAATATACTGAATAGTGTGCCTCGTGATTTCCTTTTAGAATAAAGATTTTATCTGGAAAATTTATTTTAAGTAAGCATAGATAGACAAGATTATATAGAGAACCTTCTGGTTCAGTTTCTCTATCTATGTAATCACCAAGAAATATCAGATTTACATTACCTTGCTGAAAAAATTTTTTTACAGTATATTTTGTAGTTGAGAAGTCTCCATGAGTATCTCCAATAAACACTGCCTCTCCTTCTGAAGCATTAAGCTTTATATAAGGAGGTTCTTCAGTTAAAATCTCCGTTGTCCTCTCTAAAATTTTAATAATTTCATCGGGTTCTAAGTTTTTAATTGATTCAGGATTATGAATAATCTCTGAATACATCTATTAACTCCTTATTTTTAATATCAGAAGCTAATTCTTTTATAAAGTTTAAAGCCTCTTCTGTTCCTATGGATTTTAAAGCATTGATAATTGCTATCTTTACTGCCAGACTTTTTTCAGATAAAAAAGCATCTTTAAGATATTTAACAGATTCCTCCATCTTAAGTCTTCCCAATGATTTGGCAGTAGCCTCTCTTGTAAGAACTTCTGGATCTTTTAAGCCTTCTTTTAGTATTTCAAGAAGTCTTCTGTTTGGCTTGAAATTTCCAAGAGCATCGGCAATATAAGACCTTAAAGATGGACATCCGTGATGAAAAAAGTGATCCTGAAACATACTTAATAAGGCTTCCATTGCCTCAGAAGTACCAATTTTTCCAAGAAGAGTGATAGCTCTTATTCGGTATCGCCAGTCATATCCTCTTTCATCGGCAAGTTTTATAACAACTGAGAGCATATCAGGATTTTTAAATTTTTCTAAAAATAAGGGATCAGAAACTTTTTCCCTCCATTTAGGAGTATCAAGTTCTTTAAAAAGTTCATTTACTGTAAAAGCACAAGAAGAAAGTGGAAAAAGGATTATTCCCAAAATTAAAAGATTAATAAACTTTCTCATAAAATACCTCCGTAAGAATACTCATATTGTTTATAATAAAACTATGCGATGGGAAAAGGAAAGGAAAGAAATCGTAAAGTTTGCAAAAAAGATTTATCAAAGAGGACTTGTTACGGCAAGTAGCGGAAATTTAAGTATAAAAACAAAAGACAACACTATACTCATTACTCCAAGTTCTAAGTCTTATGATAATCTCAAATTTTCGGATATTATTGAGATTAACTTTGATGGAAAAATAATAGAAGGAAATAAAAAGCCCTCTTCTGAGTATAGACTTCATATTGAAATTTATAAAAACAGAGAAGAAATCAATGCAGTGATTCATACTCATTCAACATTCACATGTATTATGGCATCTTTAAATTATTCTCTTCCTATAATTCTTGATGAACAAAAATCTGCTCTTGGAGGAGAAATTCAAGTTGCAAAATATGCAATCCCTGGCACTGAAGATTTAGCAAGGGAAGCTACTAAAGCATTAGAAAATAAAAAAGCCGTTTTTTTATCAAGACATGGCGCTGTAGCAGTGGGTAAAAATATTAATGAAGCTTATGCTGTATGTGAACTTCTTGAAAGATTTTGTCAAATCTATCTTTTTATGAGATTATTTCAAAGTAAAACTTAAAATTTTTCAAGAGACTTAGGATTAATAATCCTTCAACGCTTTATACGTATTTCCTCAAAATAAAATCTCTTTGAAATAAAATTATGCTTAAGCATTTTCACATCTTCTGAGTTTTTTCTCATAGACAATAGATAATTTCTCTATTAGCTCTTCTATTTCCTCTGAAAGCTTTACTATATTCTGTAGTGTTTCTTAATTTTACCAGCTTTTCTTTTGTATTTATACTTAACAATTTCAAGATTTAAAACTTAGTTAAGGGGTTATCCATCTCATAGGTCTTAACTACTTTGCCACCTTCTTTTTGCTTGTAAATGAGCTTCATCTGTGGCATGAAAAGATTATGCCTCAGT
>JANXCZ010000064.1 GCA_025060075.1 Thermodesulfovibrio sp. | reverse complement strand
GAGACTTAGTACCTTGTCAGCTGAAAAACTTAGTGAGATACTAAACAAGGCACAGGAACTACAAAGCATGATACAGCAGATAGCATCTGCAACAGAACAGATGAGCTCAGTAACAGATCATATAACGCAAGATATTGGAAGCATAGCTGAAGGTATTAAAGAGATATCTTTGGCAGTAGATCAGTCAGCTCAAACAGCCAGTGATATTGCAAGGCTTGGTGGAGAGTTAAGACTTTCGATTGATAAGTTTAGAGTATAAAATTCAGCTTAAATAAGGAGGAGTCTATGTTTTTTGAAACATCGCTTTTAACCTTAATTGTAATTATTTTTTTAGCCTTTTACATTCTTAGCAGCGCTATTAAAGTTCTAAAAGAATATGAAAGAGGAGTGGTCTTCAGGCTCGGTAGAGTTATTCCAGTAAAAGGCCCAGGCCTTGTTTTTATTTGGCCAGTAATTGACAAAATGGTTAAAGTTAGTCTAAGAATTGTAACAATGGATGTTCCTGCTCAGGATATAATCACAAAAGATAATGTCTCAGTAAAAGTCAATGCAGTTGTCTATTTCAGACCCATTGATCCAGTTAAAGCAGTAACAGCTGTTGAAGATTTTTACTATGCTACAAGCCAAATTGCTCAGACAACCCTTAGAAGTATTCTTGGACAGAGTGAGCTACAGGATTTGCTTACAAATCGTGAAAAGATTAATGCTGAACTACAGCAAGTAATTGATTCACAGACTGAACCATGGGGAATTAAGGTAACAGCTGTTGAAGTTAAGAATGTTGACCTTCCACAAGAAATGTTAAGAGCAATGGCAAGACAAGCAGAAGCAGAAAGAGAACGTAGAGCTAAAATTATTCATGCAGAGGGTGAGCTTCAGGCTGCGGAAAAGCTTACAGAGGCAGCAAGAATTATAGCATCAGAACCAGCCGCTTTACAACTTAGATATCTTCAGACACTGAAAGAAATAGCATCTGAAAAAAATTCAACGATTCTTTTCCCTCTACCAATCGATTTAATCACTCCTTTTATGGAGCTTATATCTCGTGACAAAAAATAAAGGAAGGGCACTGCTAAGATTTACCGCCTTAGCAGTGCTTATTGCATTGTTTGTATTCTTACTCTATGAAGTTGGAGTTATTGAACTGTTTCTTAATGAAGAAAAACTTAGAAAATTCATTCATTCGCTTGGTCCATTTGGTGTTATTGGATTTATAGTTTTGCAGGCTTTCCAAGTTGTAGCAGCTCCCATTCCTGGTGAAGTTACTGGACTTCTTGGTGGATATCTATATGGAACCTTTTGGGGAATAGTCTTTTCAACGATTGGACTTACTCTTGGGTCAGTATTTGCATTTCTTCTTGGAAGAGTTTTTGGTAAACCTTTCGTTGAAAAAGTTGTTGATCCAATGATACTAAATAAGTTTGACTATCTACTACATCATAAAGGTGCTTTTTTAGTATTTTTTCTCTTCCTAATTCCAGGGTTTCCCAAGGATTACTTAAGTTATGTTCTTGGATTGAGTAGACTTTCTTTATTGGAGTTTACAGTAATTGCTGGAGTTGGACGACTTCTTGGAACAACTCTTCTTTCTCTTGGTGGAGACTATCTAAGACACCATCAATATGAGAAATTTTTAACATTGGCTGGAGCAGGAATAGCAGTAACATTAATAGTATGGTTATTTAAAGACAAGATTGAAAGAATTTTAAGGATATGGCATATAAGTAGATACAAAAGAAATAAAAATAAAAAGTAACTACCACTTTATTAATGCAGCACCCCATGTAAGTCCTGCCCCAAATGCAGCAAGCATTATGTAGTCTCCCTTTCTGAGTCTGCCTTGTTCATTGGCTTCATCCAATGCAATAGGAATTGATGCAGCAGAAGTATTGCCATACTTATGTATATTTACCATAACTTTCTCCATTGGTAAATCAAGTCTTTTAGCCATTGCTTGAATAATTCTTATATTTGCCTGATGAGGAACAAGAAGACTAAGCTCTGAAGATTTAAGTCCACCTTTCTTTAAAGTAGAATCAACAACTTCTTCCAGGGTTTTTACTGCTACTTTAAATGTTTCATTTCCTTTCATTTTTATAAAATTAAGTCTTTTTTTAATTACCTCTTCTGTAATAGGCATTTTTGCTCCGCCTGCAGGAATATGAATAAAATCCCACATTGTTCCATCTGAAAATATGTCTATTATCTGAATTCCCTCATTTTTTTTAGTCGGTTCAACTACAACTGCTCCAGCACCATCAGCAAGCAAAACACAAGTAGTTCTGTCTGTCCAGTCGGTGAATCTTGAAAGCATCTCTGCACCAACAACAAGAGCTTTTTTTGATGCACCGGTCTTTATAAACTTTTCTGCCACAGATAAAGCATAAATAAATCCTGTACAAGCGCCATTAATATCAAAAGCAACTGCATTGCTTGCTCCGAGTTTCATCTGAAGAATACAGGCAGTTGAAGGAACAAGCATATCAGGAGTTACTGTGGCTACAATTATTAAATCAATATCTTTTGCAGTAAGATTGGCGTTTTTTAATGCCTTTAATGAAGCCTCAAAGGCAAGATCACTTGTTGTCTGCTCAGGTGCTCCTATTCTTCTTTCCTTTATTCCTGTTCTTTCTGTAATCCATTCATCTGATGTTTCAACCATTTTTTCAAGGTCATGATTTGTTAAAACTCTTTCAGGAACATAAGAGCCTGTTGACACTATTCTGGCTTTCATTCATCTCCTCCATCTGATTTAAGCTTTCTGCAATTCTTGTATATATCTGCTTTTTTGCCATTTCTACAGCAACTTTTATAGCATTTTTTATTGCTTTTGCCGAAGATCTTCCATGACATATTATACTTGTTCCATTAATTCCCAATAACAAAGCCCCACCATATTCAGAGTAGTCTATTTTTTTACGAAAACTCTTTATTGCAGGCTTTATCATCATGTATCCTAATCTTCCTGTTATTATATCCGCAATCTCTATCTTAAGCATCTTAATCAATGCTTCAGCAAGTCCCTCACCAACTTTAAGCACAATATTTCCAACAAATCCATCACATACCACCACATCAGCTTGACCAAAAAAGATATCTTTACCTTCAATATTTCCAATAAAGTTTAACTTTGATGACTTAAGACGTTTAAAGGCTTCTTTGGTAACCTCATTTCCTTTAGAGCCCTCTTCTCCTATACTTAAAAGAGCTATTTTTGGAGATTGAGAGTTAAAGAGTGCTTTATGATAAGCTTCTCCCATAAAAGCAAACTGTACTAAATGTTCAGGTTTGCAATCAACATTTGCTCCTGCATCAAGCAAAATAAAATATCCCTTTAGACAAGGCATTACAGTTGCAATCGCAGGACGCTCCACATTAGGAAGCTTTCCAAGTAAAAGAAAGCTCAAAGCCATCATAGCACCAGAATGTCCAGCACTTATAACAGCATCCGCCTTACCTTCTTTTACTAATTCAACAGCCTTTCTCATTGAAGTATTTTTTCTTCTTAGTGCTGAAGATATATTTTCATCCATATGAATTACATCTTCAGCTGGCACAACAGATATGATACCTTTTGTTTCTCTTTTTTCAGGTAAAAAACTCTTTATTTTGTTTTCATCTCCAACAAGAATAACCTCAACTTCGAAATCCTTTACGAATTCGTACGCACCTAAGATATTTACTTCAGGAGCAAAATCACCTCCCATTGCATCCACAGCAACTCTTAACATTTTTTGGTAATTACTCTTCAACCTCTAAAAATTTTCTTCCTTTATAGGTGCCACAATTGGGACATACCCTGTGTGGAAGCTTGGGCTCCTTACACTCAGGGCATAAAACAAGATTAGGAGCTGTCAGTTTCCAGTGAGCTCTTCTTTTATCCCTTCTTGAAGGGGTATGACGATGTCTTGGATTAGCCATTTTTTTTCATCCTCCTTAAAAGTGATTGTAATACTGCCATTCTTGGATCTATCTCTTTAACTACACAATTACAATCAGATACATTTAAATCTGAACCACAAATAGGACATAAACCTTTACATTCCTCAGAACACAATGGCTTCATAGGAATATTAAGTAAAATTTGGTCACGAATTATATCTTCTGTATCAATTACTCCTTCTCTGTAAAAGTCTACTTCCATTTCATCTTGTTTCAGTTCTACAAGTTCCTCCCTATTTAACTCTTCTATTGGATGATAACTTACCTCTACTAAACTTCTAATAGGCATTTTATAATTCTTTAAACATCTACTGCATTGAAGTTCAACTTCTCCATTTACAACTCCCTTTACAAAGACCTTCTTTCCATTTTTCTCTATTTTTAAGACAGCTCTAAATGGATTTATAATATTAACTCCTTCTATTTTCGGAATCTCCTCTACTTCAATATTTAATCCCTCTTCAGGAATTTCAAAGATCTCAATTTTCATCTAAAAAACCTCAAAAATAAAATTCTCCCCTTTCGAACTTAAAAAATATTTTAACAAAAAATTAAAATTTCTTTACAGGAGCTATGCTGCTTTTTTTAGTTTTTCCATTATTTTCCAGCTCTTTAATATATCAATTGCTCTTTGAAGTTGAGTATCCTCTTTTTCATCAACCTCTTGTGGAACCATTTCCTTAGGTTCAAATTTTTCTCCTTTAAAATGTTTTTCAAGGTCTTTTTCTCTAATTACAGGAATTTCTTTACCATTTTTACTTTCAAGTTTTACCACTATATCAGGCATAATCCCAACTGCGTGAATGCTTCTTCCCTTAGGTGTATAGTATTTTGCTGTTGTGAGCTTTAAAGCAGAACCATCACTTAAAGGTATAAGACTCTGAACCGAGCCTTTTCCAAATGTTTGAACTCCAAGAATTAAAGCTCTTCCCCAATCCTGTAAAGCTCCTGCAACAATCTCTGATGCAGATGCAGAACCCTGGTTTACAAGAACTATCATAGGAATATCAGTGTAGGAAGGCCTTACTTGTTCTGTATAATACTGCATTTTTTCTCCAGCTCTTCCCTGTATTGATACAACGAGATGTTTCGGAGGTAAAAACTGTTCAGATACCTCAACAGCACTCTGAAGAAGTCCTCCTGGATTATTTCTTAAGTCAAGAATCAAACTTTTCATACCAGAATCTTTAAGAACTTTTAATGCATTTGCTAAATCTTGCGCTGTTGCCTCTTGAAACTGAACCAGTTTAACATAGCCGATCTCTTTATCAATCATCTTATACTTTACACTCTTTATTCTAATGATATCTCTTACAATTGTTATATCTCTTGGTTCTTTCCATTCATCTCTCTGAATTGTAAGAGTAACGGGTTTCCCCTTAGGTCCTCGCATTTTCGATACTGCATCATTTATATTCATATCCTTTGTGGACTGTCCATCAATTCTTATTATTTTATCACCTGCCTTTATTCCTGCTTTCCATGCAGGAGTATCTTCAATTGGAGCAATTACTGTTAAAACTCCATCTTTTATTCCTATCTGTATTCCTATTCCACCAAACTCACCTTTTGTTTCAGTCTGAAAATCCTTGTAAGCCTCTGGAGTTAAATATGCTGAGTGAGGATCTAAAGAGTTAATCATTCCCTTTATAGCAGAGCGAATTAAATCTTTCGGATTTACATCATCTACATAATTCTTTTTTATAGTGCTAAAGACTTCCGTAAATGTCCGTAAATCTTCATAGACTGAATCTGTATTCTGAGCAGCCGACCATCTCCCTATCATTACTCCAATAAAGGCAATAATCAAGATTAAAAATGATATAGCTATCTTTTTCCTCATGTTTTACTTTATCCTCCCTCTATTTTCTTAACCAATGTTCTGGATTAAGTGGTTTTCCTCTATATCTTACTTCAAAATATACTGCTGGTGTATCTATACTGGATTTATCTCCAACAACGCCTAAAATCTGTCCTGCCTTCACATAAGCTCCTTCTTTCACTCCTATAGAACCAAGATTTCCATAAACTGTGTAGTATCCTTCTCCATGACTTATTATAACAAGGTTTTCATATCCTTTAAAATATTTTGCATAAACAACCTTACCATCTGCTGCCGCTTTTACCTGTGTACCAGGTGATGCTTGAATATAAATTCCGCTTCTGAACATAGGAACATTAAAAACAGGATCTCTCTGATTACCATACTGCGCAATAACAGGACCACTTACGGGCCATACAAGAGTACCCTTTCTTTTTGTAAACTCTCCTTCAGGCAGAGAAAAAGTTCCTGTTCTTCTTTCTTTTTTCTCAGTATCCTGAAGAAGCTTTGTAAGTCTTTTAGCATTTTCTTCAAGCTCTCTAATTTTTTTCTCATATAGAGCCTTATTTTCTCTGACCTTAGCAAGCAAGATTTCCTTTTCTCTTTTTTTCTGTTTTTGAACTTCTTCTGCTTTCTTTAGAGATTCTTCCTCTTGCTTTAATGAAGTATAAAGCCTTTTTAGTTCTGTTCTTTGAATAACCAGATTATCAAGCTCTGCTGTGTATTGCTGTATTAGTTTTTTGTCAAAACTCATAATTTTTTGAGTATTTCTTATCATACGGAAAGCCTTCGTAATGTCATCTTCTATTAAAACTATTAAAGCAGGATCAGGCTGATTATTTAATTTTTGAATGCTTTTTATTTTTCCTATAAGATAGGCTTTTCTGGTTTCAAGTTTATTACTATAACTTTTTATTCCTTTTTCTGTTTGGTCAATTTTTGTTTGTAGATTTTTTATTTTTACTCGGTGAGCTCGTATTTTTCCCTCTATTTCATCAAGCTCTCTTGATACTCTTTTTAAATCCTCAATAACATTTTGCTCAAGCTTTTTTGTTTCCTTTAATTTTTTTCTATGGATATCAAGCTGTTTTTTTATTTGTTGAAGTTCTTCCCTTGGTTGATTAGCTAAAGCCGGCAAGCTTAATGTAGTAATCATCAAAATTATTAAAAAGCTTATTTTCTTAAGCATCTTTAATACTTTATCTTACCAAGAGCAAAAAAGGAAGACAATACTCCGAGAGAAATACCAAAAATAGGCATTAGAGCTAAAATATCAACAGGAAACTCTATTTGAGTAACAGCAGGTAAAAACTCTGAAAAACTCTTTGAGTTTAAAAGGAGATACAATAAAAATAATAAAGAACCAGCAAAAATAGTTCCTCCAAGCCCAATAAATCCCCCTTCAATCAAAAATGGAAATCTTATATATGATGGAGTTGCTCCAAGAAGCTTTAAAATCTCAATTTCCTCAGTCTTTTTCCAGTAAAAATTCTTTATAGTTGCATAAACTATAAACAAAATCGCAGTTGAAATAAGAAAAAATCCTGCAACAGCAAGATTCCATAGAGTTACTTTTATCATTTTTAAAGCTCCTATAATTTTAGTAGGATAGTAAACATCATCAACAATATGCATTTTTCTTATACTGTTTGTAATCCTTTCAATGTCTTGAAGACTTTCTTCCTTTATAAAAGCCTCTACTGTATCAGATAAGGGATTGTATCCAATAAGCTCAATAATAGATGGATCAATTATATTTTTCATTTCTTTTATAGCCTCATCTTTTGAAATATACTTTATGTTAGAAAAAACTCCCATTTTTTTAAGTTGATCAATCATTGATGAAATCTCAGCTGGCTTTGTTTGATCTTTTAGATAAATCACAATAGCAGCTTTTGTTGAAAGTCTCTTAGTAAATATCTCCACATTATAAAGAATCAGAAAAAATCCAGCCAAAATGAAAAAACATATACCAAGACTGATCACAGACAAAAAAGTTGACCATTTATTAAGCCATAATCCATTAATCGCTGATTTAAGATGGGTTTTCATAAATTTTTCCTTCTCTTAAGCTTAAAACTCTGTATTGCTTATTCTTAAAGAAATCTGAGTTATGTGTGGCAATTACCACAGTACATCCTTTTGTATTTATTCTTTTAAATAAAGCAATAACATCCTCGGATGCTTCAGGATCAAGATTTCCCGTTGGCTCATCAGCAAGAACGATTTGAGGATCCGTTATGATAGCTCTTGCTATTGCCACCTTTTGTTGTTCTCCACCTGAAAGCGTTTTAACAACACTTTCTACTTTATGTCTTATTCCAACCTCTTTAAGAACTTCCATAACTTTTTGTCTTATATCTTTTTCTTTTTCACCAATAATTCTTAAAGGAAGGGCTATATTATCAAAGACTGTAAGATCTTGTCTTAATCTAAAATCTTGAAAAACAAAAGTAACAACTCTTCGTAAACGTGGAATTTCCTTCTGTTTTATATTAGAAACTTCAAAGTTTGCAACTCTTATTTCACCTTCATCTGGAAACTCGCTTCCGAAGATTAATTTAAGAAGTGTTGTTTTACCTGAACCAGATGGACCTGTTATAAATACAAACTCTCCCTTTTGTATACTAAACGAAACATTTTGTAAAACTGGTATCCCACTGTAGTATTTGTGAACTCCTTGAAATATTATCATTTTTTAAAAAACTCTTTAACTGTATGAATAATATCCTCAGCTGTAAGTCCATAAAACTTAAGTAGCTCTTTCCATGAGCCTGAGCAACCAAAGGTATCTCTTACTCCAATTCTTTTTACAGTAATAGGATAGTTTTCAGAGACAAACTCACAAACAGCAGAACCTAATCCTCCAATAATGGAATGCTCCTCTGCTGTTATAATTAATTTTGAAGACTTAGCAATTTTAAGTAATGTTTCTTCATCAAGAGGTTTTACTGAAGAAAAGTTGGCAACACCTGTATCAATTCCTTCTTTATTTAAGATTTCTGATGCTTTTAATGCTTCTGAAACCATTAATCCATTAGCTATTATGTTTACATCCTTTCCAATTCTAAAAACATAAGCCTTTCCAATCTGAAATCTATAATCCTTAGGCATAACTGGTGGAACCTTTGATCTTCCAAGCCTTACATACATAGGCCCATAATACTCTGTAGCTGAAACTATAACTTGTGAGGTTTCATATGCATCAGCAGGAACAATAACAGTCATGTTAGGTATCACTCTCATAAGAGCAACATCCTCAAGAGCTTGATGAGTTGCTCCATCCTCTCCTACTGTAATTCCTCCATGGGTTGCCACAATTTTTACATTAGCATTTGAGTAACAAACAGTCTGTCTAATCTGTTCCCATGCTCTTCCTGTAGCAAATATTGCAAAGGTTGATGCAAAAGGAATCTTTCCAGTAAGAGCCAATCCTGCAGCCACTCCAATCATGTCCTGTTCTGCAACTCCTATATTAAAAAATCTATCAGGAAAATTTTTAGCAAAATTCACAGTCTTTGTTGAACAGCTTAAATCAGCATCAAGAACTACTATATCAGGATTTTTCTTGCCTAACTCAACGAGTACTATCCCATAGGCATCCCTTGTTGCCATCTCCTTTCCGTAAAAATCAGAAATTTCACTTAAAGTGCATGTACAATCAATTTTTCCCATCTTTCAACTCCTTAAGAGCTATTTCAAGCTCCTCTTTTGTTGGAGCTACTCCATGATACTGAACTTTTCCTTCAAATATTGAAACTCCTTTACCTTTAACAGTATTTGCTACAATCATAGTTGGTTTACCCTTTACTTTCTGAGCACTATCAAGAGCTTCAACAATATCCTTTATATTATGACCATCAATCGTAAATACATTCCAACCAAAGGCTATAAACTTATCCTCTATTGGTTTAATATTCATCACATCAGTGCAAGATCCGTCAATCTGTAAATTATTATGATCAAGTATTGCACATAGATTATCTATTTTATAATGAGAAGCAGTCATTGCAGCTTCCCATACTTGCCCTTCTTGAATCTCTCCATCTCCTAAAAGACAGTAAACTCTTGAATTTATTCCACTTAGTCTAAGACCAAGAGCCATCCCACATGCAACAGAAAGTCCCTGCCCAAGTGAGCCTGTTGAAACCTCAACTCCTGGTAAGTCTTTACAACAAGGATGTCCTTGCAAAGGTGAGCCAAGTTTTCTTAGGCTGTTAAGTAAAGATTTATCAAAATAACCTGAAAGAGCTAAGGCTGCATAAAGAACAGGTGCTGCATGTCCTTTTGAAAGAACAAATCTATCTCTTTCTTTCCATTTAGGATTCTTTGGGTCATGTTTCATCTTGTAAAAATATAAAACAGTTACGATATCTGCAGCAGAAAGACTTCCTCCCGTATGTCCAGAGCCTGCATTAGCAAGCATTTTAACAACTTCTATTCTTACTTGTCTTGCTTTTTCCTTCAAAAATTCGATATCTACCACTACTTCACCTCAAAATTAAATTAATTTTTTAATTTTAATTATAAATCAAAATCAAAAAAAAAGACATCTTATATGGTATTCTAAAAATATGAATGAAGTTTATCTACTGGATGGAAGCTGTTTTGTCTATAGAGCCTATCACGCTATAAAGGGATTAAGAACATCAAAGGGTATTCCAACAAATGCTATTTATGGCTTTACAAGAATGTTACTTAAACTTCTTAAAGAAAAAAGTATAAACTACATGCTATGTGCCTTTGACAGCCCTCATCCAACAAAGAGACATAAACTTTATGAAGAATACAAAATAACAAGGCCAGAAACTCCTAAGGATTTACCAGTTCAGATTGATTACATAAAAAAGATTATTGATGCCTTAGGTATTAAAAGAGTAGAAACTCCTGGATACGAAGCAGATGATATAATAGCTACTGTTGTTGATATTATTAAACAGTCTGCTCCTTTAAATTTTATAATAGTCAGTCTTGACAAAGATATGCTTCAGCTTATTTCTGACAATGTAAGGATTTATGATCCTTTCAATGAAATCCTTATTGATAGGGAGTATGTCATAAAAAAATATGGAATTCCACCAGAGAAACTTAATGATTTTATGGCTTTGGTTGGTGATACGATTGACAATATCCCGGGAGTTAAAGGAATTGGAGAAAAAACAGCATTAGATCTTATAAAAAGATATGGATGTATTGAAAACATAGTAAAAAATATTGAAATTATAAGACCTTCAAAATTAGCAAATCTTATAAAGAAAAACATTGAATCTCTTAAACTCAGTAAAGAGCTTGTTATGCTAAAAAGAGATGCCCCGCTTGAATTAAAACTTGATGATCTTATAGTAAAAGAGCAAGACAGAGATAAAATTATTCAGATTTTTCGAGAACTTGAGTTTAATACACTTTTAAAACAAATAATAAAAGAGGTTTCAGAGTTTTCATCTAATCAAATTAGCTTCATAAAAAACAATATTGCGGAACTAATTAGAAAAATTAAAGAATATGAAAAATTCACATTAACACTTCATGAAGAAAATATAATCTTAGGAATAAATGGCTCTTTTTATGAGACATCTCTCAGAGATTCAAGAATTAATGAGATTTTATCATCTGAAAATTTAAAGATTATATACAATGTGAAAGAAGTCCTAAAAAAGCTTAAAGACTTTGGGATTAAGATTCAACCACCTTACTTTGACCTTATGATAGTAGCTTATCTTATCAATCCAAATAGAGGTAGATATGGTATTGATGAACTCATTCTTGAGTATACTGGAAAGGTTTATGAAAAGCATGAAACTATAAATCCTTACATGTTTGAACTTTATGAAAAACTAAATAAGGAATTAAAAGAAAAAGAACTTGAAACTCTTTATTTTAACATTGAAATGCCTCTAATAGAAGTTCTTTTTGATATGGAAATGACAGGTATAAAGGTTGATACTGAAAAACTTGACACTCTCACTAAACAGATATCTATGGAAATTGATAAGACTAAAGAAAAAATTTATAAGATGGCAGGAACAGAGTTTAATATTAACTCACCAAAACAGCTTGCTGAGATCCTTTATGATAGATTGGGACTTAAAAGTAGAAAAAGAGGTAAAAAGGCACGTTCCACAGAGATGGAAGTACTTGAAGAACTCGCTACTCAACATGAACTACCTCAAGAGGTTATTAATTATCGGAGTCTTAATAAACTTCTAACCAGTTATTTGATTCCTTTAAAAGACTATATAAATCCTGAAACTAAAAGAATTCATACAAAATGGTCTCAGACAGTGGCAGGAACAGGAAGAATAG
>JANXCZ010000023.1 GCA_025060075.1 Thermodesulfovibrio sp. | reverse complement strand
TTATTAAGATTCTGTTTCAATGAGAATAAAAGCTCTTTTTCCGCATGAACTTTTTTCAAAACTCCATTATGAATCTCACTTATAATTAAGTTCATCTTTTGAGATAATTTTTCTCCTGAGTTTTTAACAAAGAGTTTAAATCTTTGCTCAAGGCTCTGACTTCTTGAAATTTCAGAATTTAAAATGGATTCAACTCTGTGAATAATTCTCTGCTTCAGGGTTTCCACTTTTGAATCAAAATCCAATGCTCTATCAATAATAAATTTTGCTAACTCAGATGGTGTTTTAAAAGAAATTGAAGCAACATAATCCACAACAGTTTCATCTCTTGTGTGTCCTATTCCTGTAAAAACTGGTATAGGCATTAAAGCAATTGTTTTTGCAAGTTCATAATCATTGAAAATAGCAAGATCAGCAACAGAACCTCCCCCACGAATCAAAACAACAGCATCAAATTCCTTGAAATAAAGAGCACATTTCTTTAATGCATATATTATTGAACTTACAGCAGCGTCTCCCTGAACAAAGGCATCAAAAAGTTTTGTATAAAATTTAAATCCATATTTATTGTCATTTAAAATTTTTAAAAAGTCTTCATATCCAGCAGCGGATTTACTTGAGACTATTGCGATTCTTTGAATAATAACAGGAATTTCAATAAGTTTATTTCTATCTATAAATCCCTCACGAGTTAGTCTTTCAATTGTCTCCTTTTTCTTTAAAGCCATCTCACCAACAGTAAAGGATGGATCAATTTGAATAATATTTAGTTTGAAGCCGTACTTTTCATGAAATGTGGCTTTTGCAAGAAAAAGAATTTTTATACCTCTTTGAATTTCAATTCCTGTTTTTTCATAAAAATTCGTAATTGTCTCTACATTACTTCGCCATATAACAGCATCACATTGAGCAATAATTTCGTTGTCTTTTTTCTCAACAAGTTCAATCCAGTAATTTCCATTCTTATCACAGTCTACCTTTGCTATCTCAGCAACAATCCACTGATAATAAGATATTTCTTGAATAAACTCTCTTATTTCACTTAAATATTGAGAAAGACTTTGATAGGTTACAGCTGTGTTAAGCATTCATACATGCCTCTATAATAAGATTTTTCATCTCTCTTACTGCCCTTTCAATTCCTACAAGTATCGCTCTTGATATTATACTGTGACCAATATAAAGACCTCTAAGTCCCTTTATGGCTGCTATAGGTTTTACATTATAGTAGTTTAATCCATGTCCTGCATTTGTCTTAAGACCAAGACTTATAGAGTAAGCCACTGCATCCTTAATTCTCTCAAGCTCTCTAAGCTGAGCCTCTCCTTTTGTTTCAGAGTAATATCCGGTATGAATCTCAACCATATCTGCTCCTATCTCTTTTGAACACTCTATATCTTTTCGGTCTGGATTTATAAAAAGGCTTACAGGAATTCCCCCATCTTTTATTCTTTTTATTACCTCTTTAAGAGACTCTTTAACTTCAAATACATTTAGTCCTCCCTCAGTAGTAAGCTCTTGTCTTTTTTCAGGAACAATTGTAACCATATCTGGCTTAATATTTAATGCGATGTTAATCATCTCTTCTGTTGCAGCCATCTCTAAATTTAACTCACATGGAACTACTTCCCTTAGAATTCTTAAATCTCTGTCCTGGATATGTCTTCTGTCTTCCCTTAAATGTACAGTTATTCCATCAGCACCACCAAGAATTGCTAATGTAGCTGCCATTACAGGATCTGGTTCAAAAGTTCTTCTTGC
The DNA here is from genome assembly GCA_025060075.1 of Thermodesulfovibrio sp. Lineage (GTDB taxonomy): Bacteria > Nitrospirota > Thermodesulfovibrionia > Thermodesulfovibrionales > Thermodesulfovibrionaceae > Thermodesulfovibrio. Next base: position 579 of record JANXCZ010000023.1, on the reverse strand, counting down.
CTGTCTTACAGTTGCTACATGATCAACATTTACACCTAAGATAACCATACTTAACCTCCACAGGCTTAATTGATTTGATTATATCACTTTTTAAAATTCATTGACAAAAACTAAAATTATATTTGACATTCTTTGAGTTTTTTTTGGCATTATAAACATATGGATATATTCGAAAAAATCGCAGAAGAAAAAATCCGCGAAGCTATGGAACAAGGATTATTTAATGATCTTCCAAATAAGGGAAAACCTCTAAAGCTTGAAGATCTGAGCTTTGTCCCTGAAGATTTAAGAATTGCATATAAAATTCTTAAAAATGCAGGATGTATACCACCTGAGATGGAGATAAGAAAAGAAATAATAGATTTAAAAGATCTTCTTAAGACAATAGATGACGATGAAGAAAGAATAAAAAGAATCCGAGAACTTAACTTTAAACTACTTAAACTTAACATTGGTAAAAAACGTCCATTTTATATTGAAGATTTTCCTGAATATGAAGACAAAATAATTAAAAAATTTATAGGTTAACGGAGAGGGAGGGATTTGAACCCTCGGTGGGGATTACCCACAGCGGTTTTC
>JANXCZ010000094.1 GCA_025060075.1 Thermodesulfovibrio sp. | reverse complement strand
TTTGAAAAGATACCAGCTTTTGGATGCATACTGGGATTTGTCTCTTGCGTCTTAATAATAATTGTTTCAAAAGTTTTAGGTAAGATATGGCTTATGAAGCCGGAGGACTACTATGATAGGTGATTGGATTCATCCAGGATTATTACTAATACTGGGTTCTTTCTTAATTCCCTTTTTTAAGGGAAAGCTAAAACAGTTTTACCTTGTTTTGATTCCTACATTTGCTCTTTTAATATGTGTAAATTTAAATGCAGGGCACTACGGTGTCTTAAATTTTCTTGGTTTAGATATAACAATTTTAAGAATAGATAAACTTAGTTTAGTCTTTTCCTATGTATTCTGCATAATGGGAATAATTGGCATGATTTATGCTTTACATGTAAAGGATGACTTACAGCATATTGCAGCTTTTATATATATCGGAAGTTCCTTAGGAGTTGTCTTTGCTGGTGATTTAGTAGTCTTGTATGTTTTTTGGGAATTGATGGCTTTTTCTGCCTCTGCTTTGGTTTTTGCAAGGAGAACAAAAGAATCGATAGACTCTGGTTATAGATATATTTTGGTGCATGTTGTAAGCGGTCTTTGTCTCTTAGGTGGAATTGTAATACATGCCACACAGACAGGTTCCATTGCCTTTACAAGTATGATACCATATGAGGGAAACATTTCTTTTTATCTAATTCTTATTAGTTTTTTAATAAATGCTGCCGTACCTCCTTTTGGCGCTTGGTTACCCGATGCATACCCAAATGCCACAGTTACTGGAGCTATATTTATGACTGCCTATACAACAAAATCAGCAGTCTATGTTTTGATAAGAGGTTTCCCTGGTGCTGAGATTTTAATATGGCTTGGAGCCATAATGGCAGTATATGGCGTTGTATATGCGGTGCTTGAGAATGATAGCAGAAGACTTCTTGCATATCATATTATAAGTCAGGTTGGATACATGGTCTGTGGCGTTGGTATTGGCACAGAAATGGCTTTAAATGGTGCTACAGCTCATGCTTTCTCTCACATACTTTATAAAGGCTTGCTCTTTATGGGTGCGGGTGCGGTGCTATATATGACAGGAAAAAGTAAACTTAATGAACTTGGTGGTATTTATAAAACTATGCCCTTAACTATGGTTCTTTATATGATAGGTGGATTTTCAATATCAGGTGTACCGCTTTTTAGTGGTTTTGTTAGTAAATCAGTTACTGTTTCTGCTGTGGCAGAGGCACATATGAGCATTCCATATCTTATGCTTTTACTTGCATCTTCAGGAACTTTTCTTCATACAGGACTTAAACTTCCATATTATATGTTTTTCTGGAAAGACTCTGGAATTAGAACCCAAGAGCCTCCTTCTAATATGATCGTAGCGATGGTTATTGCATCTTTACTTTGTATTTTTATTGGCATATTTCCAAATACTCTTTATGCCATTCTTCCATATCCTATTAATTATGAACCCTATACAGTGCATCATATAATATCAACACTTGGAATACTTGCCTTTACAGCTTTAGGATTTTTCATGCTTCTTAGCCATCTTGATCCTGAACCAAAGATTAGTCTTGACACAGATTGGTTTTATCGGAAAGGTGCTAAATTGGGGAGAAAACTTTTAAATGTCATTATTGTTCCAGCAGAGTATAAATTTATCAGCCTATTGTGGAAAAGAATTATGGATGGAATTATTATACCATTTGGTTTAAAAGTTAATAAGTTTGAAAATTTAAAAGTTTCTCGTATTCCAGAGTTTTTTGGAAATCTATCAAAACTCTTAAGTGATGGCTTGGCAGTATTTCATACAGGAAAAATACAGGATTATGCCATATACATGCTCAGCTTTTTAGGTTTAGTGCTTTTAATATACTTTTTATTTTAGGGGAATAGTTTATGGGAATTGAACTTATATTAATCACCCTACTTTTTGGTGCTATTTTAGCATGGATAATTAAAAACAGGACTACAGTTTTTGCTATTGCTATTTGTTCATCAATTGTTTCTTTTATTATTGCCCTGTTTTACTACTTGAATATGGAAAGAACAATTAAAAGTTTTCAATTTTACCTTTCCTATGAATGGATTTCTGCATGGAAGGTTAACTTTTCCATAGGATTTGACCCTATTAATGCACCTTTTGTGCTTCTTACAACTTTTATAACCGTGGTAGCTGTAGCATTATCAATTAAAGTTATAAAAGATAAAATCTCTTCCTACATGGTGCTTATTCTTCTTCTTTCTTTTTCAGTGAATGCATTCTTTATGTCTACGAATTTATTACAATTTTTCTTTTTTTATGAAGCTATGCTTATTCCTTCAGTTCTGCTAATTCAGCGATGGGGAGGTAAGAATTCCTCTCAAGCAGCAATGAAGTTTTTACTTTATACTTTTTCATTTAGTATTTTTCTTTTTATTGCCATATTAGCTGTCTATTTCTATGGAGGTGGATTTGATTTTGAAAGTCTTGCAAATCTAAGGCTAAATACTCAGGGTAAGCTTTTAGTTCTGTTTGGTTTTATATTGGCTTTCTTTGTAAAAATTCCCATTATTCCTCTTCATGGTTGGCTAAGAGATACTTACTATGAATCTTCTATGCCTGTCACTATTTTTATGTCTGCAGTGCTTGGGAAGATGGGAATATATGGAATTCTTAGAATAATACCCTATTTCGTAGATATTATTCCTATTATTAGCCAATGGATTATAGGATTATGTTTAATATCTTTTGTTTATTCTGCCTTCCTTGCTTTAAGTGTAAAGGATATAAAAGTTATGTTTGCCTATATGAGCTTAAGTCATGTAGGTATAATAACAGCAGGAGTATTTACCGGTAATATACATGGATATCAAGGTGCACTGCTACAAAGTATAAATCACGGGATTTTATCTGCTGGATTATTTTACATTGCTGAACTACTATATAGACACACTGGTAGTTTTGACTCTGAAAAATTTGGTGCTCTCTCTAAGAAAATTCCTGCACTCACTTTCTTCACCTTTGCCTTAATAATGGCAATGGGTGGTTTTCCCGGGCTTAATTATTTCAATGGAGAGCTGTTGCTTCTTAGTGGAATATTCAGGGAAAATATTTTGCTTGGATTTTTAGGCGTTTTAGGTGTTTCCATTGGAGTTATCTATCTTTCATGGTTCTTTTATAGAGTTTTTCTAAGAAAACCAGCTGGAGAACTCTCATTTTATGTAAAAGACGCAATTTCATGGGAAAGGATTTTACTTGCTTTATTTTTCCTGATATCCATTTATTTTGGTTTAGCTCCAGATTTTATTCTTTCTGGAGTTAGAGAAATAATTCCTTTCGGAGGCAGAGGATGAGTCAATATTACCTTTTATTACCCGAGATAGTTTTTCTTACCTTAGGTATTCTATCTTTCTGCTATGGTTTTATAAAAAGAGTTTCTTTACATACATGGGCACTTGGATTTATTAGCATTACTGTTTCCTTAATAGTTGCTTTATTTAGTTTTACCTATGAAGAATTTTCAACAGGACTTATAAAAATTAATATTTACAATCAGATTTTGAGAGTTTTAATTTATTTGGCAGGACTATTTATTCTTGCTTTTTCCTATGAGGAATTTAAAAAAGGTTTCAAAAATTTAGAAGAGTATATTTTTCTTTTGACAGTAGCTATATTTGGCATGAATATAATGATTTTTGCCAATGATTTACTTTTGCTTTATCTTGCTCTTGAGACATTTTCTCTTTCTTTATATATTCTCGCTGCATTTTATAGAGATGACAAACTTAGCATAGAGGCAGGATTAAAATATTTTATTCTTGGTACAGTATCCTCAATAATTTTACTTGGTTCTATTGTTTTCTTCTATGCTATAACAGGTAGCACATCCTATGATTCTTTTAAACTAATTAAAACAGAAGAATCTACCCCTCTTTTAGCTTTGGTTTTTCTTATATCAGCCTTTGCATTTAAGCTTTCTCTTGCTCCCTTTCATGCATGGGCTCCTGATGTATATCAGGGTGCACCAACGCCAGTGACAGCTTTTTTCTCCACTGCTCCAAAGGTGGCAGTTTTCTCTGTAGCGATGAACACTTTATTGTCCTTTTCCAATGAGGAAACTTTCAAAGGTTTTATTGTCATACTTTCAGTTCTTTCACTGTTAGTAGGAAATATACTTGCCCTGAGACAGAATAACCTAAAGCGAATGCTTGCCTATTCTTCAATTGCCCATGCAGGATATATGTTTATGGCTCTTTTACTTCCTGAAAATAGAATTATTTCAACGCTTCTTCCCTATCTAATTGTTTATGTATTTATGAATATAGGTGCCTTTGCTTTTATTTTATCTATAAGGGAAGGTGAAAAAATAGTGAGCTACCACGGAGTTGGTAAAATCAATCCCTTGCTTGGTTTAAGCATCTTAGTTATAATGTTTTCTCTAACTGGCATACCACCTACAGCAGGATTTATTGTTAAATTTAATCTTTTTAAAGATGTTTTTGCAGTTGGATACAGTGGATTAGTGTTTTTTGCTCTCCTTATGAGCATATTTTCAGCTTTTTATTATTTAAGAGTAGTTTTTTATGTCTATAAGGATGTTTCAGCCTTGAATGGTTTGAGTAAAAGTTATCTTAATCAAACAATATCATTATTGTCTGCGATATTGATATTGATATTGGGTATTTTCCCTAATGTGATTGTAAATTTTTAATGAATAAATAAATTTTATGGGAGGGTCAGGATGAGCAACATAAAAAGATTACTTCAACTTATTAATATTATCATTTTAATAGTGTTGGCTGTACTTTTTTTATTTTCTTACATTAATGAAAAAGGATTTCAAGAAAGATTTGAAAAATTAACGAAAAGAGATGTGCCACTTCTTATTGCTTTAAATGATATGTACGCTCAAGGACTACAGACAGGACAGGCTACAAGGAATGTTTTTATAAATCCAAAGGATGAACAGGCAAAGAAAAACTATCAGAAGGCACATCAAGAATTTATGAAATCTAATGAAGAAGCTATAAAGCTAACTACAGGAGAGATACAGGAGCAACTTAAAAAAATTGCTCAACTTTGGCAGAAAGACCATTCTATGAAAATAGAGGTTCAGCAGCTGGCAGAAGAGGGTAAAAAGGATTTAGCAGTTCAGAAAATAATTGAAGAGACAAAGCTCTGGAGAGAAATAAAGGATATGATTTTCAAAGTATTAGAGGTTCACCAGAAAGAGTTTGAAAAAACTAATAAGGAAATATCAGAGCTTAGAAAACAACATGCAATAACTTATTCAATTATTCTCTTTGTCTCCCTTGCAGGACTTAGTGCAATGCTTTATTACTCATATAGATCATATCAAAAGAATATGTCTTCTGCTCTTGGATGTTTTACTAAGCTTGAACAAGGAGACTTAAGAGAGGAAAAATCACAGGTATGTGACCTAATTGGAGATATTTATCATAGAATTACAGGAGGTCTAAGGGTTACAATTGGCAAAATTAGAGATATAGTTAAGAATACAAATAATATAGTGGCTTCTCTTTCAAAAGAAACAGATGAGTTAGAGAAAAACTCTCGTGACCAAATATCGCGTATTGACCAGATGGCATCTGCATCAACAGAGATATCTCAGACCATAATAGATGTAGCTAAGAATGCTGCGCAGGCATCTGATTCTGCAAAACAGGCAAATGAGACCGCTGAAAAAGGTAAAGACGCTGTTGATAGGGCAGTCAAGGCTATGATAGAGATAGCTAATTCTATCAAGGATGCTGCACAAACTATTGAAGAACTAGGTAAAAGTTCGCAGGAGATAGGAGAAATTGTATTAACTATAAAGGACATAGCTGATCAAACAAATCTGCTTGCTCTTAATGCTGCTATAGAAGCTGCAAGGGCAGGAGAGCAGGGAAGAGGATTTGCAGTAGTGGCAGATGAAGTAAGAAAGCTTGCTGAGCGTACTGCAAAGGCTACAGAAGAGATCGCAGAAAAAATTAAAAATATTCAAAACCAAGCTAATGCATCAGTTAAGGCCATGAACACAAGTAGCTCGGAAGCAGAAGAAGGAGTCTCTCTTGCAAATGATGCAATTCGAGCTTTAGATGAGATTGTTTCTGCTACAGAGAAAGCAATGGATATGATTCAAAGAATTGCTGTTGCTACAGAAGAACTATCTGCAACGAGTGAGGAAATTGCACAAAATATGGAGAACATTAGAGAGAATATTAAAAATACAGTGCTTATGATAGATTCTGTAAGAGATATTACTAATAAGCTTTATGCTGAAGTAAAAGCTCTTGATGAGAGTGTTGAATACTTTAAAATATAGATTAAATTAGGGGGGCGGGGAAGGGATGGAGGGTATATTAAAGGCGAGATAAAAAATAGAATTGATGGGGGCGTTAAAAAATAAACAAATTATCCAAACTAAAAAGCTCTCTCTTTAATTTAAACTCCCAGTGTTCAAATACTTCTTCAAGGCTGTGATAAGCAAATAAACTTTCACAGATATATGAATAACTGAAATGGATTTTATACTCAGGATAAAGCCTAGATAATAGATCAAGAGAAAAAATTTTTTCGGTAACCAAAAAAACATTTTCTATGCCAGAGTTAAAGAGTTTAAAAATTGATTTTTCTATCCCATTTTCAGTAAGATGAAGACTATTACAGGCTAAGGCAAAATCAAACTGACTTATTTCTGAAGGATTCAACTTTTCAAATCTTCTTGTGTCTATTTTTAATTTTCTATTATAAATTTTATTGTTATCATGTATGAATTTATGCATAGACTCTGAAGGCTCAAGTGCGGTTACAATACAACCCTTTGTAACTAATGGAAAACTAAGAACTCCGTCACCTGCACCTATGTCTAAAATTTTCATGTTTTCATCAACTATATTAAGTAGAATCATTTTTATTGGCTCATGATATCTGTTATGTTCACGCCAAAGTTTATACCATTTTGCATAATCATTCCAATATGATGAACTATTTATATCAATTGCTATCATAATCAAATAAAAAAGCCACAGCTCAAGGGATTCTCCCTTCACTGTGGCCTTCTTGACCACTTTTTACTTTAATTTATTATATAGAAAAAAATTTAAAAATTACAACTACCCGCCTTTCTCGGGTAGTGTAAAATTTTTTATGTGTAAAATTGAAATACCAAGAAAAAGGGGTATCCTTCATTGAATTAAATATAAAACAAAGGAGGAATACACCCATGCTGAAAAAGCTTTAACTAATTTAACAGTAACAGATTTATGGAAAGAATTCAAAACAATTTATGAATCATTTTGGGATGAGTTAGAACAAAAGATGAAGTTGATGAAGAAGAAATTTATTGAGGCAGCCTTAGAGGAAGAGATAACAACTTATGTAGGAGCAAAAAGATATGAAAGAACCCAAAACAGATATAAAAAGAAGGAATGGTTATTTAAGAAGATAAATTGTATTAGTCAATACTTGGTTCTGACATTTCTGTTTTTCATATTTCTGTCACAGAATTATAACCTATCATTTTTTCTTTTGCAAGACAAACCGTGTCTTTGAATATTTGCATCGGCGTTTTCCCATAACAGTATTTCCCACTATGTGGTCTTTCTTCATTGTACTGTCTTACCCATTCATCTAAATCTGCCTGAAGTTCTTCAATACTACCATAAATCTTCTTCCTAAAAGCTAC
>JANXCZ010000087.1 GCA_025060075.1 Thermodesulfovibrio sp. | reverse complement strand
ACAGTAGACATTATTATTACAGGAAATTCTGTTCCTTGAAACTTATGAATAGTTCCAATATGCTTCCTAGGGATAATATTTTCAAGTTCTTTCTGAAGCAAAATCTCCTGATTCACATATGGAGTTATAACACCAACTTCACAATCTAAATCATATCCAGCATCTTTTAGCTTTTTGCAAATAGCTTTAATAGCTAAAACTTCGCCATAATTGGTATTCTTTACTCCTATCCCAATTCCTTCTACATCATAAAATATGAGATTTTTACCTCCACAGTTTTGTAACTTTTCAGCTTCTTTTCCCTTTAACGGAGAAGTGGCTATTGTAAGTTTTTTATACCCTGCAACTACAGTGAAAAGCTCAGCTATATCTGGTTGACACCTTCTATGATAGTCAAGAAAACAAGCTTGTCCTATATTGGAAGGATCAGGATTACCTGTTTCACATCTGGCAGCTCTATGATAGGCAGAAATTAAAGCAGGAGAATACCTATTTCTTGAAACATAATCTTCAGAATAATACTTATCGTGATACATATCTAAAGTGTTCTTATCAACAGAAACAACAGGTTGAAGTTGAAGAGGATCACCAACAAATATAGCATAATTCGACCAGTATAAAGCAGGATATACAAGATGAGGAAGAGCCATACCTGCCTCATCTACAAAAAAAAGATAAATAGGCCTAAAGTTCCTATCAAGAAACATATCCTGCAACCCAAAATTTTCATTTTGAGCATAGATGAATTTGTCAAAAATATAAGGGGATGAATTCAAACTTGAAAAATGTACAGGACAAACCAAAGAGAAATACTTATAAAACTCCTCTACCCCTATCTTTTTAATCTCTTCACGAGCACGATAACTGTCCTGAGAATAAAGCTGAATAAATAACTCAATACACTTTATAACCTTGTCTTTATTCAAAATGCTATACAATAAAAGAATTTCCATGGAAAGAATAAATATTGCACGGGTCCTTAAATAATACTTCGTTCTCCATAACTCAAAAATTGAAGAATCATATTTGGCGTAGGAAAATAAATAATGATTTTCTATGTTTTTTATCTCTGACAAAATATCATCTCTTTTTTGTTTTACAGAAACTAAATGGTCTAACTCTGAATTCAAACTTAAATACTCTTCCAAATAAGAAACAATATCAGGATAAAGAACTAATCTTTCATCTTCTACCTCATCTAATAATTTACGTGCCTGAGAAACTAAAGAATACATCTCATCTATCAATAAGACAAATTGCTTAACATGAGAAATCATTGATATTGAGTAACCCATCTTTTCGAAAAATTCCTTGTGAGAAAATATTAAGTTAGAGACAATTTTTTGACTTTTTTTAATAAAAAGATCCAGTAACTTATCAAAAAATGAATAGTTTTTGAAATAAACATAAGCAACAGTTATATCTTTCTCAAAAGAAGAATTAATAAACTCTCTTAATTCATCAAGACTAAAACTTTTGAATTTACTTCCTCTGAATTCCTCAAGCCAAAGTTTGTGCCGACCCAAAATAACTGGTATTTCCTGTTTTAATACATCAATTGAATAATTAAAATTGCGAAGTAAAGAACTTTTTATCTCTGCAATTTTCCCTTCTATAGCACTTATCCTTTTTTCAAGATCAGGATACTCAGAATCTATCTTAGATAGCTTCTCACAAAGACCCTGGTGTTTGATTTTTAAATTTTCAATAGTCTCTATACGACGAAGTAACGATTTGTATAATGATATCAGCCTCCTTTTTACTTCATCGTAGTAAGAAGTGCTACAACTGGCTTCTGACTCCAAATAATTCTTCAACCTTTCAAGTCGAGCAATAGAGTCTGCAAAGTTTTTACTGTTTTGACCTCCAGTGTAATCAAAATAAAAACCACCATTATCATACAGAGGAAAAGATTTAAGATGAGGGTTATTCTTAAACTCTCTGGCTGCATTTTCAACCGCTTTATTGGCTGTTGAAGTTATAAGGATAATAGTAGAATAATCATTGTTATTTTCTATTATTGAAAGAGCCCTTTTTACCAATGTATGAGCAATAAGCGACATAAGTATAGTAGTTTTTCCAGTCCCTGGAGGACCTTGAACTGAAATCAAATTTTCTCCTTTACTATATTTTTGCAACAATAAAGCCTGTCCATAACTCAATGGAAATCTATGAAAAGTCCCCCACCAAGGTGTATTATCCGGCTTGTTATACTCCTCAAAATGAATGCTTTGTTTTTCATAAAGATACTTATAAGCCACAGATTCTTTATAAATGAAAGGATCATATTTGGGATTACTAAGAATTGAAAGTTGTTTTTTAATCTTCTCAGCCTCAATTAACTTCAAATCATCATCAGCAAAAATAAGATCAAAACGAGACATCTTGTACGATTTTTGTCCTAAAAAATTTAACCTCTCCTTACACCATTCCTTCAAAGCAAAAAAAGCTTCACTAAAAGTTACATCATCAGAAAGGTCTACCAACTCACGAAGACATGTAAGTAAAGACTTTCCACTGAATACCTTTTCATAGGTATCTTCATCCATCTTTAAAATTTCTCTAAACACCGGCTTACAAACAATAAAATTCTCTAATTCATAAGGAATAAACTCCCTTTCATACCACTTAAGTTCAACATTATCATCCTTTGAACGTTCTTGATTTACTTGAGAAGATGAGTTATCATCATCTAAAACTTTGCCATAATTAACATCCAATTTGAGAAAATTTACAGGCTTTTCTGAGAATGGAATGATAAACAAAGGATAATAATATGACTCTGAACGTGTATACCTTTCTATTATTGGAAACAATAGAAAAAACTCTTCTTCTGAATCTTTAGAAAAAGCCTTTTCAGCAAGATAATTAATTAGCTCTTTGCTGTGCAACGTAAGCTTGATCGTTCTGTCAGCAGTAAAAATACTCCCTTTGCTGTTTAATCTATAAAGTTTAAAATTTTGAACTGAATTAGTACTAATTTTAATATTCGATAACTCTTCAAGACGAATATAAGAAATCCATGAATTAAATAACTTTTGATAATTCAAACAACTTACCTCTTGTCTTTGTTGTCAATAATCTCTCGAATTTTTTTATTAAAGATACTTTATAATCTTCTGGCAATTTTAAGCAACTGGAATAAAAGTTGGTTTCTTTGAATCCAAATGTTACACCAAATTTATTTTCGTCTTCTTTATAGGAATAATCTTCACGGGAAAAAATTATTCTCCTGTAGTTCTTTTTTCAAAATAATAAATCCCTGGCGGCAATTGTTGTCTTAATTTTTCAATAAGTTCGGATAAAATGTCATTTAATTCATCATTTAGCTTATCTAACATAAAACCTCCTACTAATAATTTTTGTTATAAACTTTATATGAAAGAGTTTTACTCTTATAAAAACATAGCAGAGCAGGAAAACTTCATTTTACCTAAGCTTTTAAACTCTCTGAGGTGTCTGTTCCCTCTCTGCCAAAACCATGATAAGTCCTTTGGGCTATGTAGCCCTTGTCATCTCTAAGGAGTTCTTGTCTGCCTGCGCTATATACTGTCCTGATTAGATTATAATGGAAATTAGAAAAAATTGAGACTTAATGCTCTCATGCCCGTAGAATTGCTTTTGCTTTTTATACTATTAAGCACGTTTTTCCTGAGAAGTCTTTCCCTTCTAATGAATTCCGTGAGCTTGGCTGTGAAAGACAATTGGCTTTGAAGTATGCTAATGTGGCTGATATTGAAAAAGTTCTTCAAAGTGTTACAT
>JANXCZ010000002.1 GCA_025060075.1 Thermodesulfovibrio sp. | reverse complement strand
TTAAATCCTTGATTATGAATCTTTGTTGCAAGCCAGCTGTCAAGGTTTTTATATATAAATCCTTGAATGATTTCATTATAATGACATGGAAGAGTTAAGAAATCAGATAAATCATTATGGAAAGTTATTTTAATTCTCATTGTTTGTTATATTATACATTTAATCAGAGTAATAAGCAATGTGTGAACTCTCAGGAATTTTTTTAACAAGAAAGTGATACAAATATTTCTTTTAAAAAGTGAAAGCAAATGAATGAGTATCTTGATAGAGCATATCTTTTTTGGCTTTTTTCTATCGCTAAACCTTAAATTTAAAATATCATCTTTTTGAATGCTATCTCTATTTTATTCTTTATCTCTAATTTTTTACACCTTATAAGATAGGCATTCTCCTACATCTTTCGGTATAGTTTCCTCTGAAATTAATCTTTTCGTTAAATTTAACTTTTTCAAATCGTTCTTATTAAAAAAATTAATCTTTCCCATTGAAACATTTCCTTTAAAATATTTAAGTAATTAGATACATTCCTATTTATTTGTCTCGTAATTTAATCTGTAAGCTCTTCCTAAGGAAATTTGTTATAAAATGCAGACCATAGAAAAAGAAATAATTAATAATGACCTTTACAGATATTTTGCGTGCACTTAAGGAATATCCAGAATGGATTGAAGAGCTAAGTTGAAAGAATAATTAGAAAGATATTATTGCTTACTTTGGCAGACTTTAAAGAAGATGACATTGAGAGAGTATACTAACTCTCTTAATCTTTTGTCCATATCCGCCTGTTAAGGTCAAGTTCTTCAATAAAAGATGTCATAAATTTTAAATCTTCTATGTATTGACTTACAATATTTCTTTCCCCTATATCTTTAAGACTTGTGAAAAAAGAACTTGCTTTAAAAAATTTTCTATTCGTTGGAATAGCTATGTATATACTTGAGTTGATGAAAGACAATCTTATCTTTTCTCCTTTGTTTTGTCTAAATTTAATAATCCTTTCCATAAAATTCGGAGTTAGAATGTATCTGGACTCAATCTGATTATCTCCATATACATCAAAAATGCTTTCAAATAATGGATCTTCAAGTTTTACCCTTTCTAATTTACGAGGAGATATCTTAATAAAACTTTCTGGAAACACAACTGTTGTTGATGAAAAGTCCTTATTGAAGTCTGCAAATATTAAAATACCTTTAAAAATTGTATGCCACTCATTTTTAATTCTATCATCACTGTCCTTATCGGTTTCTTTGTATTCTACGTTTATCCATGATAAACTGAATTTTGTCTTTCCAATTCTTCCAATTATCAAGTTTTCACCTTCATATCTGTCAGGCTTAGGACTTCTCTCAAAGAGTCTGCTTTCATGATAGATTTTCTTGGATATATAATCTTTCGGATAATAATCTACCTCTGGAAAGTTTTGTTTTATTAGATCTCTTATAAATTCTTCTCTTAGTTTGTTAGTCCAACTTGACTGAAAATAAATGTATATGGTTGATAAAATAACGATGTAAACTATAGACAAAAATATCAATACAAATGAGTCTCTCTTTAAAAACTCTATGAATATTGGTATCGCAATTATTGTTATAAAAAGCGAAAAAAGAATAAAGTATTGAAAGTATAATTTCCTCTTTTGTTCTAATTTTTCTAATAAATCACCTTTTTCAGAGTTCATCTATTTCTTGAATAACTCACTTAGATAAACATTTTCTCTATTTGGCTCAGGAATCTCAAACCATTCAGTCTTCTTTAATTTCATTAACTTTGCAATGATATTTGATGGAAACATCTCAATAGCATTGTTTAACTCTGTTACGCTAGTATTGTAAAATCTTCTTGCTGCTGCTATCTTTTCCTCTACATCATTAAGGGTTTTTTGTAGATGAAGAAAATTTTCACTTGCCTTAAGAACTGGATAATTCTCAGCAATTGCAAATATTCTTCCAAGAATGTTTGTTATCTCACCCTCAAGTTTAAATCTTTCTTTTTCATTAACTTGACCTGAAGTAAGAGTTGTCCTTATTTGAGTTATTTTCTCAAGAAGATGTCTTTCGTGTTTCATATACTCTTTTACTGCCTCAACAATGTTAGGAATGAGATCATATCTTTGTTTTAAATAAACATCAATAGTTGAAAAGGCATTTTTTACTTGATTTTTCTTGGAAATAAGAGAGTTGTAAATTAGCACTATTATTACTAATAAAATCAAAATGAATAAAAGCAAGAATAAAATAGCGCTGTCCATATAATCCTCCCAAATTTTTTAAAGTGTTTGAAGGTTATTGCTTATATTTAAAGCCATAAAAACCTCTTTAATGTTAAACCATAAATAATTATTGTTATATTTTAACATTCACTTCCTGATTATTAGTTATCCTTAGTTACTTGAAATAGCTTTATTACAATTGTTATCATAAAGGTATCATTCAAGAATTTTAAATTCTTGAACTTCCGTAATTAATTAAAAAAGATTCACAATTAAAGATTTTTTATGATTTGATCTTTGAAAAATTTTTATAGCAGAGGAAATCCGCCTGCTGGGACATCCTCTGCTTTATAGGCGGAATAAAAATAACCCAGCCATGCATTCTTAAATGCATGAGTAAGGAGGGTTTTCTATGTATGAAACCCCAAAAATATCTGTTGATTTAGCTGCATTAATTGCTTACCTTCCTGAAATCGTAACATGCCTTAATTCACCTTCCGAAGATCTCCAAAACTGTCAGATATGTCAATTTAAACAGGAGTGTATGATTGTTTCAGCAGTAGGCTTTATGGTTACAAAATTTATAAATGGAGAAAAAATAAATCTCGGCTCTGAAAAGATGAATTAAAAAAATGGGGCTCCAAAAAGGAGCCCTACTCAAGAAGGTGTTTAATGCTTTCTTTAGACCAAAAAGAATATATAAAAAAACATGCTTATATACCTGAACATCTTACAGAGTATGTTGTAAGTATCTCTCAATCTGAGCCATTTTTATTTGATGAGTATATACTTTACTTTAAAGACTCTCATTTAATATTTATCGGATATCCTCTTGGAAAAACTCACTCTAAGGAAGAAACAGAGAAAATCTTAGATATAACTATTGAAAAGTTCAAACCTAAAAGTGTTGCTTTAATATCCCCTTTTAGTCTAATTTCAAAAGGAAAAATTCTTTATAAAACCTCTGATTTTTATTATCATCTTAGTTTGTCTCATTTTATGCTTAATTCTTACTTAAAAAACACTATTAAAAGAGCTCTGAAAGAAGTGATAACTCAAAAGTGTAACAACATAACAGAGCAACATATTGAATTAATCTATGAGTTTATAAAAACCCATCAAGTTGATGAATATACCAAACTTATTTTTAAAAAAATTCCAGATTACATAAACTTCTCTGAAACTACAGTTTTATTTAATGCAATAGACAAAAAAGGAAATCTTTCAGGATTTAGCATTGCAGATTATGGAGCTGATAAATACGCTTTCTATATGTTTAATTTTATCTCCCGCAGAGATTATGTTCCAGGAGTATCTGATCTACTTCTTTATGAAATTATAAAAGAAGCAAAAACCAGAAACAAATTATACCTAAATCTTGGATTGGGAATTAATAAAGGGATTGAGTTTTTCAAGAAAAAGTGGTCAGGAGAGCCCTTTTTAAATTATGAGTTTTGTCTTTATAAAGTTTCAAAAGTTTTTTCTCTCTTAGATACTTTAAAGAAACTATTTCCCTTTTAGATACAAAAACAAAACTTTGAAATCACGGATTTATTAGGAAATAATCTAAAAAGTTGAATTTTTTACTGTATTTATATGTTTGATATCTTAAAAATGGAATGCCTCCCCACTTTTCTTTAAATCTTCTAATGCCTTCATTAACTCCTATGCCCAAATTGATATAATCTTTACCTTCTTTTTGAGAAATCTTTATCAATTCATACATTAATAGATCAGAGGAGTAAGAAACATAGTTTATCTCTGAGCGACAGCCAAGCAAGTAAGCAGAAAACTCTTTAGCCTGCATCTCAATAATATAGTAAGCTGTAAGTTTGCCATCTTTTGTGTAACTACTTAAAAAATAAGTTGTCTCTGATTTTTTCACATATTCAGGAAGACTAAGATACAACTTTCTTACATTCTCTGATAGCTCTCTATTTTTCAAAAACTGAGCTATAAGCTCTTTATGTTGTTTTGTGTAGTTTTTTTCTACTAAAACCTTGAGTTTATCTGAGACTTTTTCAACAACTTTTATAAGTCTTTTATTAATATCCAAATTTTTTAAATCAAGTTGGTAGTAGTAGTCATCTTCTATTTTTATAAAGTTTTGCTTTAAAGATATAAGAGTTTCATTTGTAATAAGCCATAGTGTTTCAGGTTTAAATTTTTCTAATACTTCTTTAATACTCCTTTCAAGATCCATTATGTCAAAATTCTTATCTAAGGGATAGCCAATAAAGATGATCCAGTCTTTTCCTCTAAGATAAAGATATTTCTTATTTAATAATGCTGGTTTTCCACCTGACAAAAAACTCATAAGCTTCGGTATTTGCTCTGGAACATATGCTAATGAAAGAATATACTCTTCCTCATCATAAAACATATTTAAGTTTAACAAAGAAAGCTTTTTATGATAAAATCTTAAAAAATCTAAAAAAACTTAGTAGGAGAAAAAAATGAAGGAAATGAGGATTATTATTGAAGGGATGAGCTGTTCACACTGCATTAAAAGGGTTTTACAAGCTCTTGAAGAGGCTGAGGTTACAGAAGCAGATGTAAAAATCGGAGAAGCTAAAATTATTTTTGATGAAACAAAAACAGATTTAAATAAGATTGCAAAAGCACTTGAAAATGCAGGCTATAAACTTAAAGCTTAGGCTCTAACAGTAGCACCTGTCTCAGCTATTATTTTTTCAATCAGCTGATTATGAATATTTTCAACTTCTTCTGTAGTGAGTGTTCTGTCATATGCTCTGTAGACTATCCTAAATGCTATACTTTTATTGTGCTTTGGAATTCCCTCTCCTTGATAAACATCAAATATGAAGATGTCTTCAATAAGTTCATTATTAAATGATTTTACAATTTCATATATTTTATAAGCCTCAAACTCAACAGGCAGTATCAATGCTGTGTCTCTCTTTATAGCAGGATATGTTGAAAATGGTTTATACTTTATCTCTGTTTTAGCAAAACTAAATAATCTATCAAGATCAAGCTCTACCATACATATAAAAGGCTTTGTTTTAAAATCAAGCTTTGATAAAACCTCAGGCGACAGAACACCAATAAAACCTATCTTTTCACCCTCTATCAAAATATCTGCTGATTGACCAGGATGTAAAAACTTTTCCTCTGATCTTACATAAAAAACATTGTCTATCTTGAAATGTCTGAAAACTCCTTCAATTAATCCCTTTAATGAATAAAAATCATAAGGATCATCCTTAAATGATGATTTAAGTTCTTCTTTTTTCGAAACTATCCCAAGATGAAGAATCTCCTGTGGAAGAGGAAATCCTTGTTGAGCTATAAATACTTTTCCTATTTCAAAAAGCCTTAAGTTTTCTATACCACGTGAAGTATTTTTTTCTACATTTTTTAATAAGGCTGGCAAAAGCATCGTCCTCATTATTGATTCTTCTTGTCTTAAAGGATTAAGAAGAGAGATATAGTTTCTTCTTATATCATTTTCTGGTATACCAAGGATATCAAGCTCATCAGGAGACATAAAACTAAAATTCACAGCCTCACTACAGCCAAGTGAGATCAGGTAGTCTCTTATAAGGTTTAAAAATTTTCTTTTTTGAGCAAGTTCGTAGTTTTCCTGAACATATCTAAAAACTGAAGGAATTTGAGCAGGAATCATATCATAACCATAGATTCTTGCAACTTCTTCTGCAATATCTTCCTCAATTTCTAAATCATTTCTGTGAGAAGGTACACTTGCTATGTATATAGAGTCCTCTTTTTTGTCAACATTTATCTCAAGAAGTTCAAGAATTCTTATAATTTCCTCATCCTTGAGATTGATTCCAAGAAATTTGCATATCCTCTTTGTATCAAATAAGATTTTCTTTTTAGGGATTTTCACAGGATAAACATCTATAACCTCATAGACATCACCACCTGCAAGCTCTTCTATGAGAAATGCTGCTCTGTCAAGAGCTTCTTTGAGAGCTTCTATATCAGTGCCCCTTTCAAATCTGTATGAAGACTCTGTTGATAAGCCAAGACGTTTTGATGTTCTTCTTATTCTTTCTGGTTTAAAGTATGCACTTTCAATCAAAATGTTTACAGTCTTATCAGTGACTTCTGTATTTGCACCTCCCATAATTCCAGCAACTGCAACAGGTTTTACTCCATCCCATATTAAAAGGTCATCATCGTTTATTCTTCTTCTAACTCCATCAAGTGTGACAACCTCTAATGCAGTTTTTCCAAAATCCCTTGGGGTTCCTACTCTTATCTGATATCCTTCAAGAAGGTCAAGATCAAAGGCATGAAGAGGATGACCATACTCAAGTAAAACATAGTTAGTTACATCAACAACATTGTTTATTGAGCGAATACCTGCTGCTTCAAGTCTTCTTTTAAGCCACTGAGGTGAAGGAGCTACTCTTAAATTTCTTACGATCCTTCCTGCATAACGATAACAAAGTTCAGGATTAACTATAGAGATGGTAAAACCACTTTCTTTTAACTCTCTTTTAATTTTAAAAGAAGGCTTTTTAAGTTTCAAACCAAATATCGCTTTGATTTCTCTTGCTATGCCAATAATACTTAAACAGTCTGCTCTATTTGGAGTTATTTCAATATCAAAAACTTTATCTCCTTCAATATCTTCAACTGCTCCTACTTCCAGTCCTGCCATTGTAAGAGCCTCAGCTATTGTGTGTGGGTCAAGTTCACCTTCAATGTATTCTCTTAACCAACTAAAAGGAACTCTCATTAAAACTGCCTCAAAAACCTTATATCGTTTTCAAAGAATAATCTAATATCATCTATTCTGTATTTAAGCATGGTGAGTCTCTCAACTCCCATTCCAAAGGCAAATCCTGTATATTTACCTTCTTCATATCCAGCAAACTTAAAAACATTCGGATGAACCATACCTGCTCCAAGAACTTCAAGCCATCCAGTACCTTTACATACTCTACAGCCTTTACTGTTACATATAATGCATCCTATATCTATCTCAGTAGATGGTTCTGTAAATGGAAAAAAGCTCGGTCTAAACCTTATAGGAATATCTCCAAAAAGTCTTTTTAAAAAATAAACGAGCACACCTTTTAAATGGGAAAATGAAACATCTTCATCAACCATTAATCCTTCAACCTGATGAAACATAGGTGTATGAGAGATATCTGAGTCACATCTGTATACTTTGCCTGGAGATATAAATCTCAATGGAGGTTTTTTCTTTTCCATAACCCTTACTTGAACAGGCGAGGTATGAGTTCTTAATACTACATCTTCACTTATATAGAAAGTATCTTGCATATCTCTTGCAGGATGATCTTTGGGAATGTTTAATGCTTCAAAGTTATAGTAATCAAGCTCTACTTCAGGACCTTCTTCAACGGTGAAACCCAGTTCTCTAAAGATATCTATAATCTCTAAAAGAGTCTTATTTACAGGATGACTTCCACCAAAGTAAAAATTTTTTCCTGGTAAAGTTATATCAATAAAATCTTTCTTTATACTTTCTAATATTTCTTTTTGTTTTAACTCTTCCTCTTTATTTTTGATAGTTTCTTCAATAAAATCTTTGAGTTCATTGAGAAACTTACCCTGCAGTCTTCTTTCTTCAAGTGATAGATCTGCTAAGTTTTTGAGCTTTTCTTTTATAATTCCTTTTTTTCCAATATACTTAGCCTTAAGATTGATAAGTTCTTGCAGAGAGTTAATACTGTTTATCTCATTAAGAAAGACTTGCTTTAGATTTTCTTGCATCTATGCTGTTTTTACAAATGGTTTTACCTTTTCAACTAACTCTCCAAATGTATTTAAATCGTGATATGCAATATCAGCAAGAGCTTTTCTGTTGAGAGAGATATTCGCTTTCTTAAGTCCATTAATGAATTGACTATATGTAAGTCCAAACATTCTAACAGCAGCATTTATTCTTGTAATCCACAATGATCTAAAGTCTCTTTTCTTAAGTCTTCTGTCTTTGTAAGAATGTTCAAGTGCTTTTTCTACTGCCTTAGCTGCGACTTTATAACAACGCCTTCTTGCACTGTAGTAACCCTTTGCCATTGAAAGGATTTTTTTATGATACCTTCTTGTTTTAAATCCACCTTTTGCCCTTGGCATCTATTCCTCCCTAATCATGTCCTCAGGATGCAAAGCATCCGTATGAAAACCTATTAAAAAATTTAAACTCCTGGGGAGGGATTCGAACCCCCGACCAAGTGGTTAACAGCCACCCGCTCTGCCGGCTGAGCTACCCAGGAATTAATTAAAATTATCAAATTCAGATGAGTTCTGTCAAACTTTTTACTTTTTATCTTCTTTATCTGTTTCCTTTTCGGGTTTTTTATAGTCAACAAACTCAATAATCGCTGTAGGAGCGCTGTCTTTTACTCTAAATCCCTTTTTTACAATCCTTACATATCCTCCATTTCTATCAGCAAAACGGGGAGCAATCTCATTAAAAAGTTTTCTTATAAGTTCTTTATCAGGCAAATAAGAAAGCGCAATTCTTCTTGAGTGAAGATCTCCTCTTTTACCAAATGTAACTAATCTATCAGCAAGTTCTTTAACTGCCTTTGCCTTTGCAACGGTTGTTTCAATTCTTTCATACTTTATAAGAGAAGCTAAAAGTCCCCTTAAAAGCGCCTTTCTCTGATTAGCTGTTCTTCCAAAGTGTCTTCCATAAACTCTATGTCGCATTTCTACCTCCTGTGAGCCTTTTCCTTAAATTTTTCCAGTAGCTCAGGATTTATCCTCATTCCTAACTTTAAACCTAGGTTTGATAAAACTTCTTTTATCTCTTCCAAGGAACGTCTACCAAAGTTCTTTGTCTTTAAAAGCTCATTTTCACTTTTCTGAACAAGCTCTGCAATTGTATTTATTCCAGCACTTTTTAAACAATTATATGCTCTAACCGAAAGCTCCAAGTCTTCAATAGGTTTAAATATATTTTCATTCAGTAAATCAAAGTTTAAATCTTCTTCAGGATTAGCAACGCTCTCAATGTTTTTTTTACTCTGAACTTCAGATTCTTTAAAGAATATTAAATACTCAAAATGTTTGATTAATATATTAGAAGCCTCACTTATGGCTTTTTCAGGTGTTATACTACCATCTGTCCATACTTCTAAAATTAATCTATCATAATCAGTAAGTTCTCCAACTCTTGTCTTTTCAACTCTAAAATTCACTTTTTTAATTGGACTAAATATAGCATCAATAGTAATTGCATCTACTGGTAAATCTTCATCTTTAATTGCCTCTGAAGGAACATAGCCTCTTCCTCTTCTTATATAAAGAGTTATATCTATTTCAGCGTCCTGATCCAATGAGCATATATACTGAGACTTATTTAAAACCTCATATGTTCCATCTGTTTGAATAGCTTCAGCTGTAACCTCAGCTGGTCCCTTCATTTTGATTGTAGCTAATTTTTTATCAGAATCCTGAGAGTAGTATTTAAATCTCAATTTTTTAATGTTTAAAATAATATCTACAACATCTTCTCTTACTCCTTCTATTGAAGTAAACTCATGCAAAGCATTGTTTATTCTTACTGCATAAACTGCTGCACCATCAAGGGAAGATAACAATACTCTTCTTAATGAATTCCCTAAGGTTATTCCATATCCTCTTTCAAGTGGTTCTACTATAAGTTTCCCATAAGTATCACTTAAACTTTCTTGCTCAAACTCAATTCTTTTTGGCATTTGAAACTCTTTATATAAATTCATTTACTGCCTCCCAACTTATCTATTTAAAGATTATTTTGAATAAAACTCTACGATTAATTGCTCTTGGACGGGAAGTTGAATCTCTTGTCTGTCTGGAATTCTAACAAATTTTCCTTTCATCTCTTCAACGTTAACCTCTAACCACCCTGGAAATCCTCTCTGTTCAGCTAAAGCAAGGCTTTCTTTAACTATTTCTAACTCTTTACCTTTTGGAATAATCTCAATTACATCTCCCGGTTTTACTAAATATGATGGAATATCTACTTTTCTACCATTCACCATAAAGTATCCATGCCTTACTAACTGTCTTGCTTGTCTTCTATTTACAGCAAATCCCATTCTATAAACCACATTATCAAGTCTTCTCTCTAAAAGTTTAAGTAGATTTTCACCTGTTATACCTTTCATTTTTGTGGCTTTCTCAAAATAGTTTTTAAACTGCCTTTCCATAACACCATAGATTCTCTTTACTTTCTGCTTTTCTCTCAACTGTAATCCATAATCTGAAAGTTTACCTCTGTTATGACCATGCTGTCCTGGAGGATATTTTCTTCTTTCAAAAGCACATTTCTCAGTGTAACACCTGGTGCCTTTAAGAAATAGCTTCACACCCTCTCTTCTACATAATCTACAGAGTGGACCTCTATATCTTGCCATTTAAACCCTCCTTCTTTTTGGAGGTCTACATCCATTGTGAGGCACAGGTGTTACATCTTTAATTAAATTAATTTCAAGACCTGCTGCTTGAAGAGCTCTTATTGCTGTTTCCCTTCCTGCACCGGGTCCTTTAACTAAAACGTCTATCTGTTTCATCCCCATATCTATAACCCTTTTTGCTACTGTCTCTGCTGCTACTTGAGCTGCATATGGAGTTCCTTTTCTTGAACCCTTAAAACCACAACTTCCTGCAGATGCCCATGCTACAACATTACCATTTGGATCTGTAATGGTAATTATTGTATTGTTAAAAGTTGTCTTAATATGGGCAACTCCATAAGGAACATTCTTTTTAACCTTTTTTACACCTTTTCTCTTTTGTGCCATTAATCTTTATGACCTCCTTCCAAATTTTTATTTCTTTTTCATAAGCTTTCTTCTTGGCCCTTTACGAGTTCTTGCATTTGTTCTTGTTCTTTGTCCTCTTACAGGTAAATTCGCCATATGTCTTAATCCTCTATAACAACCTATATCTATCAATCTTTTTATATTCATAGAGATTTCTTTTCTTAGTTCGCCTTCAACTTTGTATTTTTTCTCTATTTCATTCCTTATTTTGACTATTTCCTCATCGGTAAGATCCTTTACTCTTTTGTCTGGATCTATCCCTGTGTCTTTCAATATTTTATTTGATAAACTCCTACCTATACCAAAAATTCTTGTTAATCCTATCTCAACTCTTTCATTCTTAGGTATATCAACACCTGCTATTCTTGCCATATTAACACTCCTTCCTTAGCCTTGTCTTTGTTTATGTTTTGGATTTTCACAAATCACCCTAATAACTCCCTTTCTCTTAATTATCTTACACTTTGAACAAATTCTCTTTACTGAAGCTCTTACTTTCAATCAACACCTCCTACTTAAATCTATAAATTATTCTACCCTTAGTAAGATCATAAGGAGATATCTCAACCAAAACTTTATCACCAGGTAAAATCTTTATAAAATGCATTCTCATTTTTCCAGAAACATACGCAAGTATAACATGCCCATTCTCCAGCCTTACCCTAAACATAGCATTAGGTAAGGCTTCCTCAATAGTCCCTTGCATTTCTATGTGTTCTTCTTTCGGCATAACTTGTTAATATATCTATAATTTTATATTTTAGTCAAGATTTCAGGTTCTCCTTCAGTAATTACAATAGTATGTTCAAAATGAGCAGAAAGAGAACCATCTTTAGTTACTGCTGTCCATCCATCAGAAAGAATTTCCACCTCATGTGTTCCTACATTAACCATAGGCTCAATTGCCAAAGTCATTCCTTTTTTTAATATAGGACCAACACCTTTAGAACCAAAATTAGGAACTGGAGGTTCTTCATGAAGAGACCTTCCTATACCATGTCCTACAAAGGCTCGTACAACCGAAAATCCATTACTTTCCACATGCATCTGTATAGCATAAGAGATATCACCAACTCTTTTTCCCTGAACTGCCTCAGAAATTCCCTTATATAAAGCTTCTTCTGTAACCCTAAGTAGTCTTTCAGCTTCTTCACTAATTCTACCAACAGGATAGGTATATGCGCCATCTCCATAGAAGCTTTCACATAAAACTCCAACATCTACACTTACTATATCTCCCTCTTTAATAAAAACCTTTTCTGAAGGTATTCCATGAACAACTTGCTCATTTATAGATATACATGCACTTGCAGGATATCCCCTATAACCTTTAAATGCTGGAATTCCTCCCATCTTTATTATTAAATTTTCAACAAACTGCTCTATCTGTTTCGTTGTCAAACCCTCTTTTATATAGTCCTTAAGTTCTTGAATAACTTTTGCTACTATTTGACAAGATTTTCTCATTTTTTTTAGCTCTTGAGGACTTTTAAGTATAATCACTACTTAATTAATCCTTCCTGCCTTTTATTCGAAGCTTCTTAAAGAAACCTTCATAAGACCTGCTTATCATGTGAGTTTCAATCTGAGAAACTGTATCAAGAGCTACACCCACAGCAATAAGAAGGGAGGTGCCTCCAAAATAAAATGGAACTCTAAACTTAGCAATAAGAATCTCTGGCAAAACACATACTGCACTTAGATAGAGTGCTCCAATGAATGTAAGACGTGAAAGAACTCTATAAATGTACTCAGATGTTTTCTGTCCTGGCCTTACACCTATGATATATCCTCCATTTTTTTGAAGATTTTCGGCAATTTCCACAGGATTATAAATCACAGCAGTATAAAAGTATGTAAAGAAAATTATTAAACCCACGTATAAAACTATGTGAAGAAAGCTTCCTGGAGATAACTGTTTAGCCAACTCCTGAACCCATGGAATAGCTATAAAACCAGCAACTGTTGCAGGGAACATCAACACAGATGAAGCAAAAATTGGAGGAATAACTCCTGCTGAGTTAATCTTTAAAGGTAGATATGTTGTATATCCACCATACATCTTTCTGCCTATAACTCTTTTTGCATACTGTATAGGAATTCTTCTCTGCCCTCTTTCAATGAATATAATACCAGCAACCACAGCAACCATAACAACAATCAATATCAAAACCAATAGGACTGACAACTCTCCTGTTCTGACAAGGTTATAAGTATAATAGATTGCATTTGGAAATCTTGCAACAATTCCAGCAAATATTATTAAAGAAATACCGTTTCCTATGCCTTTTTCTGTTATCTGCTCTCCAAGCCACATAAGAAAGGCTGTTCCAGCTGTAAGAGTTATCATTGTTACTATTCTAAAAGTCCAGCCTGGCTCCTGAATAAACTGGCCTCCTCCCATGCTTTCAAGTCCAACTGCTATTCCAAAACCCTGAATAGCAGCTATGAGTATTGTTGCATATCTTGTATATCTTATAATCTTTTTTCTACCCTCTTCTCCTTCTTTTGCAAGCCTTTGTAAGGAAGGAATAACAACTGTCAAAAGCTGAAAAATAATAGATGCACTTATATATGGCATTACACCGAGAGCAAAAATGGTAACCTTAGAGAGTGCTCCACCTGTAAAGATATCAAAGAAGCCCATAACAGCTCCACCACGCTCAAGCAGAAACTTACTTAATGCTTCACCATCTATGCCTGGTGTTGGTATATGAGCTCCAATTCTGTATACTGCAAGCATTGCAAGAGTAAATAAAACCCTTGCTCTCAGTTCAGGTATTTTAAAGATGTTTCTTAAGGCTGTTATAAGTCCCACTATATGACCTCTACCCTGCCACCAGCGGATTGAATTTTTTGAAGTGCTGATTTGCTTATTGCATGAGTTTTTACTGTGATGGGTTTATTTATATCTCCATCTCCCAAAATTTTTAATCCATCTTTTAGGTCTTTTATAACACCTTTCTCTAAAAGAATTTCAGGAGTAATGGTATCAACTTCATCAATAATTTTATTTAAGTCTTTAAGATTTACTATAGCATACTCTTTCTTAAAAGGAGCATTTGAAAAGCCACGTTTAGGAATTCTTCTTTGAAGTGGCATCTGTCCACCCTCAAAGCCTGGTCCCTTAGCACCCCCTGAACGAGCTTTCTGCCCCTTTATTCCCTTTGTTGCATATCTACCATGTCCAGAGCCTAATCCTCTTCCAACTCTTTTTGGTTTCTTTTTACTTCCTGGAGCTGGCTTTAACTCATTTATTTTCATAAAGTCTTTTCCTCCTCACTTACTGTTTGATTTTCTTCAGAAGTTTCTATATCTGAAGGTTTTGCTCTTAGTTTAGTAACAGAAGAAGGCTCTTTCAGTGTCTTCAATGCTCCTATTGTTGCCTTTACAGAATTAAATGGGTTGTGACTTCCAAGAACTTTTGCAACAATATCCTGAACTCCAGCTACTTCAAAAACCGCTCTTGCAGGTCCTCCAGCTATTATTCCGGTTCCCTTAGGTGCTGGATTTATTACTATCTTCGTAGCTCCATACTTATACTCCACACGATGAGGAATTGTTGTGTCTTTTAAAGGAAAAGATATAAGATTTTTCTTTGCCTTCTCTATTGCTTTTCTTATTGCATCCGGGACTTCTGCTGCCTTCCCTTTTCCTACTCCAACAATACCTGCTTCATTTCCCACGACAACTAAGGCACTAAAAGAAAACCTTCTACCGCCCTTTACAACCTTAGCAACTCTGTTTATGTACACTACTTTGTCTTTTAGATTCAATTCATTGGGATTGATTCGCTGTCTTTTCATTACACCTCCTTAAAATTGTAATCCCTTCTGTCTTGCAGCATCTGCAAGCGCTTTAACACATCCATGATACTTGTAACCTGCTCTATCAAAAACAACTTTTGTTATACCGAGTTTAAGTGCTCTTTCTGCAATCAGCTCTCCTACTTTTTTAGCAAACTCCTTATTGCCTTTATGTCCCTCTAATTTTCTCAAATCTTTATCAAGAGTAGAGGCGGCCACAAGTGTGTGTCCTTTTGTATCATCAATAATCTGAGCATATATGTGATTAAGACTCCTGAACACACACAGTCTTGGTCTTTCAGGAGTACCAAAAACCTTTTTTCTAATTCTTTTACGCCTTTTTTCTCTTAAAAGCTTCTTGTCTCGCAAAGTCTACCCTCCTTATTTCTTTCCAGTCTTACCAGGTTTTAGTTTTAAGACTTCATCACTGTATCTAATTCCCTTGCCTTTATATGGATCTGGAGGCCTAATAGCTCTCAAATTAGCAGCTACTTGACCTAAAAGCTGTTTGTCTATTCCACTTAGTGTAATAGTTGTCTGCTTTTCATCAACTGTAGCTTTAATTCCCTCTGGAAGAACGAACTCTACTGGATGTGAATATCCAACATTAAGTATAATCTTATTTCCACTTAACTGAGCTCTATAACCAACTCCATGAATCTGAAGAGACTTTGTGAATCCCTCAGATACACCTACAACCATATTTGATATCAAGCTTCTTGCAAGTCCATGTAATGCTTTATACTTAGAAAGATTAGACTGCCTTGTTACAAAAATTGTTTTATTATCAATATTTACATCAATTCCCTCAGGCAGAACATAACTTAACTGCCCTTTAGGTCCTTTAACTATTACTTGTCTATTTTCTACTGTTACATTTACATTTTCTGGGATTTTAATTGGCTTTCTTCCTATCCTTGACATTTTATCACCCCTTACCATACATAACATATTACTTCTCCACCAATGCCTCTTTGTCGGCATTCTTTATCAGTCATAACACCTTGGGATGTAGTTAATATAGCTATACCAAGACCTCCCATTACATATGGAACCTTGTCTTTGCTAACATATACTCTTCTTCCAGGCTTACTTATTCTTTTTAAATCTGAAATAACAGAGTCTCCTTCTGGTGTGTACTTAAGATTTATTCTTATAATACCTTGTTTTTTATCTTTAATAATCTTATATGATTTAATAAAACCTTCTTCTTTAAGTATCTTAGAAATTTCAATCTTCATCCTTGAAGCAGGAATATCAACTTTGTCTGCTTTAACTCGTATTGCATTTCTAATTCGAGTTAGCATATCAGAAATTGGATCCGTCATCATAATATCACCCCTTTACCAACTTGCTTTAACTACTCCGGGAATCTTCCCTGAGTTGGCTAAAAATCTAAAGCAGATTCTACAAAGACCAAAATCTCTCATATATCCTCTTGGACGTCCACACATTTTACAACGATTTCTTGCTCTGACTTTAAACTTTGGTGGATATTTTGATCTTTCTATTTTACACTTTCTTGCCACAGTCCCTCCCTTATTTTCTAAATGGCATTCCAAACTCTTTTAATAAGGCTAATGCCTCTTCATCTGTCTTTGCTGTTGTACAAATAGTTATATCAAGTCCATGTATCATCTCAACTTTATCATAATCTATCTCTGGAAATATAAACTGCTCTTTTATTCCAAAGGAATAGTTTCCTCTTCCATCAAAGGACTTTGGAGAAAGTCCTCTAAAATCCCTTATTCTTGGTAAAGCAAGAGAGATTAGTCTATCTAAAAACTCATACATTCTTTCCCTTCTTAAAGTAACCTTACAACCTAAAGGCATACCTTTTTTTAATTTAAAGGCTGCCAAAGCTTTTTTAGCCTTTGTAATGATTGGTTTCTGTCCAGTTATTAACGCAAGCTGTTTCTCAGCAGCATCAAGAAGTTTTATATTCTGAACAGCCTCTCCCAAAGTAACATGTACAACTATCTTTTCAAGTCTTGGAACCTGCATTACATTTTTATAGTCAAATTTTTTCATTAACGCAGGAACTATCTCTTTATAATATTTCTCCTTAAGACGAGGCACATACTTGCTGCTAACTTTTTCAGCCATTAGTCAATAACCTCCTTACACTTCTTACAAACTCTGACCTTTCTGCCATCTTCTAAAAATTTTGCCCCTATTCTTGTTGGTTTATCACACTTTGGGCAAACAAGCATTACTTTTGATATATAAATTGGAAACTCCTTTTCAATAATGCCACCTTGTGGATATTTACGAGAGGGTTTTTGATGTTTCTTTAAGATATTAACACCCTCTACAATAAGCTTTTCCTTTTTAGGAAGAACAGCAAGAACTCTTCCTCTTTTATTCTTATCTTTGCCTGATAAAACCACAACTGTATCGCCTTTTTTAATTCTTAAGCTCACTTTATTCCTCCATCTAAATAACTTCTGGTGCAAGGGAGACTATTTTTGTAAACTCTTTCCACCTTAACTCTCTTGCCACTGGACCAAATATTCTTGTACCAATTGGTTCAAGTTGATTATTAACAAGCACAACAGCATTTTGATCAAATCTTATATAAGAACCATCACTTCTTCTTACTGTTCTACGCAATCTAACAATAACTGCTTTAACTACAGAACCTTTCTTTATATTGCTATCAGGTAAAGCTTCCTTTACGCTTACTACAATAACATCTCCTAAACTTGCGTATTTTCTATTAGAACCACCGAGAACCCTTATACACTGTACCTTTTTTGCACCTGAATTATCAGCAACCTCAAGAATACTTCTTGGCTGAATCATTGAGCCTCACCCTCCTTGATAATTCTTAAAACTTTCCATCTTTTAGTCTTGCTTATTGGTCTACTTTCAATTATTTCAACTATATCACCAACTTTACAAATATTCTCCTCATCATGGGCTTTATATTTTTTTCTTGTTTTAATAGTTTTCTTGTAAAGAGGATGCTGAAAAACCCTCTCAACAGATACAACTACTGTTTTATCCATCTTATCACTTACTACTGTACCCCTTAATATCTTCTTTGGCATATCCTTAACCCCTTATTTATCTTAATTCTTTCGGGCATCGCCCTCAGAGGAAAGTTTAGTTTTTTCTGTAATTATAGTTAGGATTCTTGCTATATCTTTCTTAACTGCTCTTATTCTTCTTACATTTTGTAATTCACCTTTTGAAAGTTGAAATCTTAGATTAAAAAGCTCTTTTCTCAGTTCTTTTTCTTTTTTTCTCAATTCTTCTATTGAAAGATTTCTTAAATCCTTAGCTTTCATACAAAACTCTCCTGCCTCTTTACGAATTTTGTTTTAACTGGAAGTTTATGAGATGCAAGCTCAAAAGCCTCTTTTGCAACCTCTTCTGACACTCCTGAAAGCTCAAAAATAATTCTACCAGGCTTAACAACAGCAACCCAAAACTCAGGATTACCCTTTCCCTTACCCATTCTTGTCTCAGCAGGCTTACGTGTAATAGGTTTATCAGGAAATATTCTTATCCATAGTTTACAACCTTTTTTAGCATGCCTCATTATTGCTACTCTTGCTGCCTCAATCTGTCTTGCTGTAATCCAAGCAGGTTCAAGAACCTTAAGCCCATAGTCACCAAATGCAATCTTACTACCCCTGTAAGCAATACCATGCATTCTACCTTTTTGCATTTTACGAAACTTAACTTTTTTAGGAGCTAACATAATCTATTCCTCTCCAAATTTTAGTAGTTATAGTTTACATACTGTCCTGGCTGAACTTCGCCTTTAAATATCCAAACCTTCACACCAATTACTCCGTATGTGGTTTTCGCCTCTGCAAAACCATAGTCAATATCTGCCCTAAAAGTACTCAAGGGAACTCTTCCTTCTCTGTACCATTCAGTTCTTGCTATTTCTGCTCCTGCCAGTCTTCCAGCACAAGATATCTTAATACCTTTTGCACCAAATCTCATTGAAGAAGCCACTGCTCTTTTCATTGCTCTACGATAAGCAACTCTTTTTTCTATCTGAAGTGCTACATTTTCAGCAACTAATTGAGCATCAAGTTCAGGCCTTCTTACTTCCTTTATATCAATAGTTGCTTGTTTACCTGTTTTCTCCTCTACTTCTTTTTTCAGTTTTTCAACCTCTGAACCTTTTTTTCCAATAATTATTCCTGGTCTGGCTGCGAATATTAAAATCTTAATCTTTTCTCCAACTCTCTCTATTTCAATTCTGGATATTCCAGCATGATAAAGCTTTTCCTTTAACATTTTTCTAAGCTTAAGATCCTCTATTAACTTATCAGCATATCCTTTTTTAGCAAACCATCTGCTTTCCCATGTTCTAATAATTCCTAGCCTGTTACCTATAGGATTTGTTTTCTGACCCAATTCATCACCTCCGATTTATTTTTATTCAATACCAACATATATTGTAATATGGGAAGTTTTTTTCTTTCTAATATTTGCTCTTCCCATAGCTCTATACTCAATTCTCTTCATCATTGGACCTTGGTCAACATAGGCCTTGGTTATTTTTAAATTATCAATATCTATTCTTGGATTTTTTTGTTCTGCATTTGCTAAAGCAGACCTTAAAAGCTTCTCTACTATACGAGCACCTCTATGAGGCATGTATTTAAGCATCAACAAGGCATCTGCTGCCTTTTTTCCACGAATTAAGTTAACAATCCTTCTTACCTTAGTTGGAGTTATACGAGCATATCTTAATATAGCTCTTGCTTCCATCTTTTATTTCCCCTTAGACTTTTTCTTTTCTTCAGAGCCTGCATGACCTTTAAAAGTTCTCGTTGGAGCAAACTCTCCAAGCTTATGGCCAACCATATTCTCAGTGACATATACAGGAATAAACTTTCTTCCATTATGCACAGCAAATGTAAGCCCAATAAACTCTGGAATAATTGTAGATCTTCTTGACCAAGTCTTTATAGGTTTTTTATCTCCACTCTCCAATGCTTTTCTTACCTTTTCCATAAGCTTAGCATCTACAAATGGACCTTTCTTAAGTGATCTTGGCACCTTTTACCCCCTTTACTTCCGCCTCTTTATTATGTATTTATCAGTTCTCTTATTTCTTCTTGTCTTAATTCCTTCAGGTTTACCCCATGGAGTGCATGCAGGTCTTCCTCCTGAGGATTTTCCTTCTCCTCCTCCCAAAGGATGATCAACTGGATTCATTGCAACACCTCTTACTGAAGGTCTTCTTCCCATGTGTCTTTTTCTTCCAGCCTTTCCTATTATTATATTCTCATGATCAAGATTACTTACCTGCCCGACAGTAGCAAAACACTCAAGATTTATAAGCCTTACCTCTCCTGAAGGCAGTTTTACATGAGCATATTTACCCTCTTTTGCCATAAGTTGCGCTGCTGTTCCAGCACTTCTTACAAGCTTGCCGCCTCCCTTTGGGAAAAGCTCTATATTATGTATCATTGTTCCAAGAGGTATCTCCTTGAGAGGCAACGCATTTCCAACTTTTATCTCTACTCCAGAGCCACTCATTACTGTATCGCCAACTTTTAGTCCATCAGGAGCAAGAATGTATCTGTATTCTCCATCAACATACTTTAAAAGAGCTATTCTTGCTGTTCTGTAAGGATCATACTCAATACTTTCCACTTTTGCTGGAATGCCATATTTGTCTCTTTTAAAATCTATAATCCTGTAGAGCTTTCTATTTCCTCCTCCCTTTAGCCAAGATGTTATTCTTCCCTGATTATTTCTTCCTTTTCTCTTTTTGATACATATAGTCAATGGCTTATAGGGTTCATCTTTTGTTATTTCGCTAAAATCAGGATAAGTTACAAATCTTCTTCCTGGTGATGTTGGTTTACACCTTCTTATACCCATTTTATACACCCTCTATCAAATCTAATTTTTCCCCTGCTTTCAGGGTAATTATTGCTTTCTTTGTCCTGTTAGTCTTTGTAAAATGAAGTCCAACTCTTTTAATTTTGGGCTTTACATTAATAATAGCCACACTGTCAACTTTAACCTTAAATATTTCCTCAAAGGCTTTTTTAACCTGAACCTTGTTTACACCAGGATGAACTTCTACAACAATCTTATTTTGAGTTTCTTTGAGATTCAAAGCTTTTTCTGTAAAAACTGGCTTTTTTATTACACTATAGATATCCATCAAGAAACCCCCTTAATCCTAAGCAACTTATCAAGTCCTGCAACTGTAAATATTACCTTATCAAACATTGCCACGTGATAAGCATTCAAATCTTCTGCCCTTACAACACCCACACTTGGAATATTTCTTGCTGAAAGAAGCACCTTTTCATCCTTCTCTGCAAGAGCAATAAGAACAGACTTTTCGGCAAGTTGTAGATTCTTTAATATCTCTACCATATCTTTTGTTTTTATTCTATTGAGCGATAGATTATCAAGCAACAAAATCTCATTGTCTCTATACTTCATAGTAAGTGCCTTAAATAAGGCTGTATCCTTCATCTGCTTAGGAAGTTGAATATAATAGTCTCTTGGCTTAGGTCCGAATACAATTCCACCCTTTCTCCATAAAGGTGATCTTATACTGCCATGCCGCGCCCTTCCTGTATGTTTTTGCCTCCAGGGCTTTTTGCCACCACCAGATACTTCAGCCCTGGTTTTTGTAGAGTGTGTTCCCTGCCTTTGATTTGCCATATAGGCAACTACAGCTGTATGAACTACTGATTCCGAAGCAGGATTATTAAAAACAATCTCTGGAACTTCCTTTTTTCCAACTATGTTGTTATTAATATCTCTTATCTCAATCTCTATCATGCTTCTACCTTCCATATCTGTAGAATTCCATTTTCTCCACCCGGAACAGCTCCCTTCACAAGAAGCAAGTTCTGTTCCGGAATTACATCAACAATCTGTAAATTTCTTACTGTGACTTTCTCATTACCCATATGGCCTGCCATTCTCTTACCTTTCCAAACTCTTGAAGGAAAAGAACTTGCACCAATAGAACCAGGTGCCCTGTTAAACATAGAACCATGACTATCTGGTCCACCAGCAAAGTTATGCCTCTTCATTACACCTTGAAAACCCTTTCCCTTAGAAATGCCTGAAATGTTAACTATATCACCTTTTGCAAAAATCTCTACAGTAACCTTATCACCTACATTGAATCCAGTCATCCTAACTTCCTTTAAAACTCTGCATACAGGAATTCCAGCCTTTTTAAAAACTCCAAGCATAGGCTTGGAAACATTTTTTTCTTTCTTTATTTCCTGAAATCCAAGTTGAACTGCCTCATAGCCATCCTTTTCCTTGCTCCTTACATTTACAATCCAGCAAGGACCTGCTTCAATTACTGTTACAGGAATTACTCTACCTTCCTCATCAAATATTTGGGTCATTCCTATTTTCTTGCCTAATATTGCCTTCATAGCTTTATCTCCACATCTACCCCAGCAGAAAGCTCTAACTTCATAAGAGCCTCTACTGTTTCGGGGGTGGGATCATGTATATCTATTAATCTTTTATGCACTCTTATCTCAAACTGTTCTCTTGATTTTTTATCCTGATTTGTTGACCTTAAAACAGTGTATCTACTTATTTTTGTTGGCAAAGGCACAGGTCCTGAAATCCTTGCTCCTGTCTTTTTAACAGTATCCACTATCTCCTTAACAGACTGATCCAGGACCCTGTTATCATAAGCTCTTAATTTTATTCTAATCTTTTGGTCCATTTTACTCCAGCACCTCTGTAACAACACCAGCACCTACTGTCCTTCCACCTTCCCTTATAGCAAAACGTAATCCCTCTTCCATAGCTATAGGTGCTATCAACTCAACCATAAGATTAACATTATCTCCAGGCATCACCATC
>JANXCZ010000079.1 GCA_025060075.1 Thermodesulfovibrio sp. | reverse complement strand
TTTTCAACGTTTTTTCTGTCTGCCTCAAAAAGAGTAGCTGCTATAAGAGGAGAGGTAGTTTCAAATCCTACTGCAAAAAATATAACTTTTTTATTTTTATTGTTTTCTGCAATACCTAAAGCATCAAGAGGAGAATAAACTATTCTTATGTCAGCTCCTTCAGCTTTTGCTTTATAAAGAGAACCATTGCTTCCAGGAACCCTCATCATGTCTCCAAAGGTTGTAAGGATGATATCAGACTGTTTTGCTATATACAACATTCTATCAATGTCTTCAATAGGAGTAACACATACTGGACATCCTGGTCCACTTAATAATCTTATATTTGAGGGTATTAGACTTCTTATGCCATGTCTGAATATGGCAACAGTATGAGTTCCACAAACTTCCATTAAGTTTACAGTTTTTTCAATTTTCTTAGATAGTCTCTCAATAATTTCTATAAACTCTTTCAATTTATTGCTCCTTCAAATATTCTATTTGTTATTCTTACAACTCCCTCAAAGCCTTCTAATTTGAATATTTCAAATATTTTTTCAAGATTATTTTTCCATCTTTTAAACTCGTTTTTTCTTATTTCTTCTATTTTTTGCCAGTCATCTTTTATTAAGGCTCTTTCAAGCTGTTGTATAGTAGTATTTAAGATTTTTTTCTTGTATGGTCCTTGTAAGAGAATATACAATCCGAGTAATCTCTTATCTTTCTCGATTAATGCTTTATTAACAGGACCTTTTTCTGAGAAATCAGCTATAAAATCCTTAATTCCTCTTAAGATGTGTTCTGTTTTTGAGATATTACAATGTTTAATAATCTCATTCCAATTAAAGTTGCTTTCTTCTTGTTCTGCTATTTCGTGATAAAGAACAATCTTAGAGTATTCATCAACTACACTTTTAAACTCTTTATAAGGATATCTCCATTCATTGGGATTTCCAAACTCTGAGAGAAAGATTTCGTTGATTGTTCTATTTTTACTAAGCCAGCTTTCTAAGCTTTCCCATAATCTGTATTTTATATCAGTCAATCTTATAAAAATATTTTTTTTAATACTCATTCCAGGCGATGAAAAAATATCTCTTACAAACTCTCTTCCAACAAAATAAACATTATATTGTTCAATTTTTTCAAATTTTTGGATGGAACCAATAAAAAAACTTGGCTTCATAAACAAAGCATATCCTGCTCCATACACAAAGCCATCATTTACAGTAATACTATTTATATCGTCGATATCAAAGGGAGAGCAAGTTTTACTGTTAATTTTAATTGGAATTAGTTGAGCATCTTCAAGTTCTTTCCATTTTTTTTCTTTTTTTTCAATCCATGGCAATATTTCTTCATTTTTTATACTTTCCCATGGTTCCAGTCCTCTTTCAATCTTAAAAAGCTCTCTTAAACGTAAAAGTAATGTGCAAATAGAAAAATATCCCCAATATTTAGCATCTGAGACATCACAGTTATATCTTACAGTTTCAATAAATTCGGAACTTAGCACAGTTTTAAGATATCCAGATTAAATAAGGAAAAATAAACTCTATTAACGAACACCTTTGTAGTCAAATCTTTCTTCAAATACAGGTGCAATGAGATTGTCAACTGGTGCATAGTCGTCAGTCAAAACCACTGCTTGTTTTCTGTTTATAAAATCATTGAATAAACTTTTTGGTATAATGGATGCTGTAGTATCTTTATTTTTTTCTATAAATCTTTTTAAACTCTCTATATCAATGTCTCCAGCAAGAACTACAAAAGTACTAGTACCTATTTTTTCAAAATCTGGAGATATAGATAAAAGAAAAACATTATCTCCAAATACTTCTCTTAGAGTTTTTAAATAGGAGGGAAGAAAAGCTCCTTTTTGAAAGTTGTCAATTATATTTGTAAGAAGAATACCTTTTGGCTCCATTATATTTTTAAGTTGTTGGGCAAATTCTTTAGTGGTCAAATGATATGGAACTGAGAGATCATTAAAGGCGTCAATAAATATAACATCATATTTTTTTTTGCAGTTCATTACATACCAGCGACCATCTGTGTTGTATGATTTAATTCTTGTATTTGGTGGAAGTCCAAGATGCTCATAAACTACTTTTGTGACTTCAGGATCTATCTCAACAACATCTATTTCAGCATTTGGATAGTAAACTTCCATATATCTTGGAAAAGTATAACCACCTCCACCAATTGAAAGAGTCTTAAAATTTTCATTTTTCTTAAATCGCCATTTTAAGATATCTGAATATATTCGCAAATATTCATATTCAAGATGTAATGGATCATTAAGATTTACATAGGAATGAATAAGATTATCAAGAACTAAAGCCTCAAGTTCAGTCTTTTTATCTGAACTATATGTGTTATACAGTTTTATGGTATAGTAACTGCTTTCTTTATAATAATAATTGTCTTCCTTGATAACCGGTTTAAATGCTACATCATATACGCCGATTAATGGAATAAAAATAAGTAAAAGAAGCCCTGCAGTAGCTTTTTTAGTTTTAAATATGGGATTAATAACTATTCCTGAGATTATTAAAATAAGTCCCATTAACAAAATAATGTTTCTTGTTCCCATAAAAGAGATGAGGAAAAATCCTGTTAAAAAAGTGCCCATAATAGCGCCTAAGGTTGAGAAGGCATATATCTTTCCTACAATTCCTCCTGCTCTTTCAAGTCCTTGAAGTGCGAGTTTTACAACAACAGGAGAGATCATACCCAGAAGACAACTGGGGATGAAAAATATTATTGTAGTTACAATAAGAATTCGCCACATTAAAGGCACTGGAAAGGAGTATGCGGCAATAATATTTGTTAGAGGAGGTATTGTCAAAGCCGAAACCCCTGATAAAAACATTAAAATTGCAAGAGTTCTCTTAGACGGAAATCTATCTGCTACTTTGCCTCCTAAATAGGCTCCTATGCTTATACCAGCTAATATTACACCAATAATAGAGGTCCATGTATAAAGGGATACTCCTACGAAGGGAGCCAGGATACGTCCAGCTACAATCTCTATTACGAGAGTGCAAAAACTCGCAATAAATGTAATAATATAGGCACTAATAAGATTTATCATGGTCGTTCTAACTATATTAGCATAAAGTTTATAGATTTTGTAAAGTGTCTAAAATTAAAAAGTTTTTTTCTTGAATAAACTTTAGTTTGTAGTTTAACATACAAATATGGTCAAAATTCTTGAAAAAATCTTTGGAACAAAAAATGAAAGAGAGCTTAAGAGATATTTTAAAATAGTTGATGATATTAATGCACTTGAGTCGAAAATATCTCAACTATCAGACGAAAAACTAAGATCTAAAACAGAGGAATTCAAAGAGAGACTTTCAAAGGGTGAAACCTTAGATGATCTTCTTAGGGAAGCCTTTGCAGTGGTAAGGGAAGTTGCAAAAAGAACTATTGGAATGAGACATTTTGATGTTCAAATTGTAGGTGGAATAGTGCTTCATGAAGGGAAAATTGCTGAAATGAAAACAGGTGAAGGTAAAACGCTTGTTGCTACTCTTGCG
The DNA here is from genome assembly GCA_025060075.1 of Thermodesulfovibrio sp. Lineage (GTDB taxonomy): Bacteria > Nitrospirota > Thermodesulfovibrionia > Thermodesulfovibrionales > Thermodesulfovibrionaceae > Thermodesulfovibrio. Next base: position 26,687 of record JANXCZ010000079.1, on the reverse strand, counting down.
GCATATTTAAATGCATTAGAAGGCAAAGGTGTTCACGTTGTAACTGTAAATGACTATCTTGCCCGAAGGGATGTCCAATGGATGGGTCCAATATATAATTTTCTTGGACTTTCTGTTGGTGTGATTCAACATGATGCATCATTTCTTTATGATCCTAAATACAGAGTTTCAGATAAAAGATTTGATACACTTCGTCCATGTAGCAGAAAAGAAGCCTATATTGCTGATATAACCTATGGAACAAACAATGAGTTTGGTTTTGACTACTTAAGAGATAATATGAGATACAGTATTGATGAACTCTGCCAAAGAGAACTTAACTATGCCATTATTGATGAAGTTGACAGTATTCTTATTGATGAGGCAAGAACTCCACTTATAATATCTGGTCCTTCTGAAGAGTCAACAGAAATTTACTATGCGGTAAATAGAATAATCAAATATCTCAAACCTGATGAAGATTTTAAACTTGATGAAAAACTTAAAACTGTTGTTCTTACAGAGCAAGGTTCACAAAAAGCTGAAAGGCTTTTAGGTATAAAAAATCTATATGATCCATCAAATATTCAAATTGTTCATCATATAAACCAAGCAATTAGAGCAAATTATTTCTTTAAAAGGGATGTACACTATGTAGTAAAAGATGGCAAGATTGTCATAGTTGATGAATTCACAGGAAGACTTCTTCCTGGAAGAAGATGGTCTGATGGGCTTCATCAAGCAATTGAGGCAAAGGAGGGTTTAAAGATAGAGGCTGAAAATCAGACACTTGCTACAATTACTTTTCAGAATTACTTTAGAATGTACAAAAAACTTGCAGGTATGACAGGAACTGCAGACACTGAGGCTGCAGAGTTTGCGGAGATATACAATCTTGAAGTTGTAGTAATTCCTACTCATAAGCCTATGATTAGAAAAGATTATCCAGACGTTGTTTATAAGACAGAGAAGGCAAAATATGAGGCAGTAGTAAGAGAAATTGAAGAGTGTTATAAAATTGGAAGACCCGTTCTTGTTGGAACAACATCAATAGAAAAGTCAGAACTTTTAAGTAAAATGCTTAAGAAAAAGGGTATACCCCACAATGTTTTAAATGCTAAATATCATGATAAAGAGGCAGAAATTGTGGCACAGGCTGGTAGAGTAGGGGCAGTAACAATTGCTACGAATATGGCTGGTAGGGGAACTGATATACTTCTTGGAGGAAATCCTGAGTTTCTTGCAAGACAGATGCTTGCTGGAAAAGAATACACAGAAGAAGAGTATAAAAGGGCCTTAGAAAAAGCAAAGGAAATATGTAGACAAGAACATGAAAAGGTTGTCTCTCTTGGAGGACTTCATATAATAGGAACAGAAAGACATGAATCTCGCAGAATTGACAATCAGCTAAGGGGTAGGGCTGGAAGACAAGGAGATCCAGGCTCATCAAGATTTTATCTTTCTCTTGAAGATGAATTGCTTCGTATTTTTGGTGGAGAAAAACTTCAGAGTCTAATGCAGTTTTTAAAGATTGATGAAAATACTCCAATAGAAAACAAGATGGTATCAAAAGCTATAGAGAATGCTCAAAAAAGAGTAGAGGCTCATAATTTTGAGATAAGAAAACATCTTTTAAAGTATGATGATGTTATGAATAGTCAAAGAAAAGAGATTTATTCTTTTAGAAGAGAAGTTCTTGAAAGCAAATCTTTAAAGGAGAAAGTTTTTGAACTTCTTGAAACTGAAGTTGAAGATTTAGTTGATTTTTATCTTTCTCAGGAAGAGGAAGGACTTATAAAGCTTAAAGAACAGATAAAGGCAAGATTTGATATTAATCCTGATATAGAGAATAAATCTAAGGATGAGATAAAAAGTTATCTTATTGAAAAGCTTAAAGAAGCCTATGAACTAAAGGAACAAAAAATTGGAACAAATTTAATGAGAGAGATAGAAAAGATGGTGTTTTTACATGTAATAGACAGTAAATGGAAAGACCATCTCTTAAGAATAGATCATTTAAAAGAAGGAATTGGTTTAAGAGGTTATGCTCAGAGAGATCCTCTTGTAGAATACAAAAAAGAAGCCTTTGAGCTTTTTGAGGAGATGTCAAGAAATATAGTATCCGAAATACTAACAAGGCTTTTTAAGATTCAAGTAAAAGAAGAAAGTGAGATTAAAGTAGCACGTAGCTATAAAATAAATAGAAGTGATGGAGATTCTCCAAAGGAACCAATAAAAAAGCCTTACAAAATCGGAAGAAATGATCCCTGTCCCTGTGGAAGTGGAAAGAAATATAAAAAATGTTGTGGAAAAACTACCTAATCCTCTATTTCAATCGGTCTGTCTCTTTGTCTGTCAACAATGCAGAAAAAACCAAAGGGTTCTTTAAATGGATTTAAAAGTTGATGAACTTCATTTGGCGCTATATAAACTATATCAAGATATTTTATAGTTCTGTAACTTTTACCTAATCTTAGCTTGCCTTTTCCCTTTATGCATATAACAAGATGAATATGGTTATGGTATTCAAGAGAGGATTTCCCACCAGGAGCGATCTCAAAGTATCTAACTTCAAAATTTGCATTTTCACTTAAAAAAATTGGTATTCTTTCAATAAAAGCCCAATTGCCTTTTGTATCTTTATAGGGAATGCTTTTTAGTCCTTGCCATTTATTATTTTTGAAACGAATTATCTTACTTTTTTGGAGTTTTTCATTAAATTTTATTTCACAAAAAAATTTTCCTTGTTTTTCTATTTTTTCCATGGTATATTATAACTTAAAAATTTTTAATGTAGGGAGGAGATTATGTTAAAGGAGATATATAATTCGCTATCTTTAAGTAAAAAACTATTTTTAATGGCTATTCTTTCAATTTTATTTGTTTACTCTTTTGTGGCTATTGCAATATATCTTCAGACAAAATCAAAGATTGAATCCTATAATATAGATAGTTTAAAAAGAGAAGTCTCATTAATTAAAGAGCAAATTTCAGTTCTTGATTACTCTACAAGGGAGGTTGTTGAAAGGTTTATGAGCATCTTTTTGAGTATGGCACCAGGAATTAAACCTAATAATGAAGTGTGTGATAAATTTACTGCTATAACGGGAGGTTCAGTAGCCACAATCTTTGAAAAAAGAGGAGAAGATTTTCTAAGAATTGCCACTTCTTTGAAAAAAGAAGATGGTACAAGAGCAGTAGGAACCACTCTTGACAGAAATCATCCAGCTTATCCATTACTTCTTAAAGGTGAAGTATATGTTGGTAAAGCATCTCTTTTTGGAAAAGAATACATGACAAAATATTTACCAGTAAAAGACTCTTCAGGGAATGTAATCGGTGTTTACTTTGTAGGGTTTGATATAACCAGTAAAATTAAACAACTTAAAGATTTTATTCGTTCTATAAAAGTTGGTAAAACAGGTTATATGTATGTTCTTGATTCATCAGAAAAAAATAAAGGTACTTTAATTATTCATCCAGCTTTAGAAGGAAAAAATATTCTTGACTCTAAGGATGCAAAGGGAAGAGAGTTTATAAAGGAAATTGTTCAAAAAAAGGAAGGAATAATTTATTATCCATGGAAGAATCCAAATGAAAAAGTTGCTAGAGAAAAAGTTGTAGCATATACTCATTATGCACCTTGGAATTGGATAATAGCTTCAGGCTCATATTTAGAGGAAATAGCAGCCGAAGTAGCAACAATAAGAAATATAATGTGGCTTGTCAATATAATAGGAGCTATTACTGTCTCTTTGCTTATTCTTTTTGTTACTCAAAGAGCATTAAGACCAATACCTCATATGGCAACCAAACTTGAAGAAGTTGCAAAAGGTGATTTTAGCATAGTAGGTTTTGGTAAAGGTTATAGAAACAGAAGAGATGAAATAGGACTCATTGCAAGAAGCATAATTAAAGTAGAGGAATTTACACAATCATTGGTTAAAGAAATAACAAACTCTGCAAAGATGGTTCAAAGTGTTATAGAGGGTTTAGAAAAAAATATAGAAAACGTTAAAAGAAAGGCAGATGAACAGACATCTCAAGCTTATCAGATTGCTACGGCTGCAGAAGAGATGAGCCAGACAATCACTGATATTGCTAAAAATGCAGCCAATGCATCTGATCTTGCCAATGAATCAAGAAATGTTTCAAATGAAGGTGTCATATTATCTGACAGTGCTATGAAAACAGTACAATCTGCAAATAAATCAACTTTAGAACTCAAAAAGACAATTGATGCTTTAAATAAAAAAGTAGAGGAAATTGGTAATATTATAACAGTAATTAAAGATATAGCTGATCAGACAAATCTTCTTGCGCTTAATGCTGCAATAGAGGCAGCAAGAGCAGGTGAACAAGGAAGAGGATTTGCAGTAGTGGCAGATGAAGTAAGAAAATTAGCAGAAAGAACAATTAAAGCAACAGATGAAATAAGGGAAAAGATTACAGCTGTCCAAAATGAATCTCGCGAATCTCTTAAGAGTATGGACATTACTGCTAAGGAAGTAGCAGAAGCTTTAAAATCTATAAATGAAGTTAAGAATTCTCTTAATAAGATTGCTGATTTTTCACAAAAAGTTAAAGATTCAATTACTCAAATAGCAACTGCTACAGAAGAACAATCTTCAGCCAGTGAAGAAGTAGCACGTCATGCAGAACGGTCAACTATACTTGCTCAGGAGGTTAAAGAGACAACAGAGATGGTAGTTAGAGAAGTTGAAAATCTTAATAATGTAATACGTAAACTTACAGATGCAGTAAAGGGTGTGAAAATATAAGTGCGTGTAGCAAAACTCTATAAGTTTAAAGATATAAGGATAGAAGATGTTCCCTTACCAGAACCTTCGGCAAAGGAGGCTCTGGTGAGGGTAAGAGCATGTGGAATATGCTCTGGTGATGTAATGCCATGGTATATTGAAAAAAAAGCTCCATTAGTTTTAGGACATGAGATTTCAGGAGAAATCATAAAGATTGGAGAGGAAATTAAATCTGAAGTAAATCTAAAAGAAGGAGACAGAGTAGTAGTTCATCATCATGCTCCATGTATGAAGTGTTTTTACTGTAGAAGAGGTGATTTTGTTCAATGTGAAACATGGAAAAAGACAAAGATTACTCCTGGAGGAGTTTCTGAATATATTATTGTTCCTGAAGTTAATCTAAAAAATGATACTATTAAGCTTCCTGAATCATTATCCTTTGAACAAGGAGCCTTGGTTGAGCCAGTTGCATGTGTTGTTAAGTCTCTAAAGAGAGCAAATATAAAAAAAGGTGACACCATACTCATAGTTGGACTTGGTGTAATGGGACAAATCCATATAATGCTTGCTAAAGAATTTGGTGCTGAAAAAGTTATTGGTGCAGACATGGTTGATTTTAGACTTAAAAAAGCTCTACAATCAGGTGCAGATTATGTAGTTAATGTTTCAAAAGAGAATATTTACGAAAAAATAAGAGAGATAACAAATGGATTAATGGCTCAACAGATAATTGTAGGTCCTGGAAGTGTAAATGTAATAATGGATTATCTAAAACTTGTATCAAGAGGTGGTACTCTTTTAATATTTACTCCAACTCCTCCTCAGGAGAGATTGATTTTAAATGTGAATGATCTTTACTTTAATGATATTACTATTACCACAAGTTATTCCTGTGGACCTGACGATATGAAAAGAGCATTAGAGTTTTTAGAAATGGGTTTAGTAAAATCAGATTTACTTATTACCCATAGATTTAATATTGAAAAAACTAAGGAAGCCTATGAAATCACAGCAAATGCTAAGGACTCATTGAAATGCCTGATAGTATTTTGAATATCAAAAATTTAAAATTCATTTTTATTGACTAAAATAACTTTTTACTGGTAAAGTATTTATATTAAAAATTTATTTAAAAATTCTAAAAAGAGAGGAGGGAATAAACTGAATGCCCTCTGTAAATGTTAGGGAGATGGAGTCATTTGAGGCAGCACTTAAAATGTTTAAAAAGCAGTGTGAGAGAGAGGGAATACTCTCAGAGATCAAAAAAAGAGAGCATTATGAAAAACCGAGTGTCAAAAGAAAGAAAAAGCTCCTTGCTGCCAAAAAGAAATTAGCAAAAAAAATGAAAATGTTATCTAAATAGTTTTTTTTAATTACTTAATTAAAAAGAAGGAGATTCTGTTTTTACAGAATCTCCTTAATTTTGTTAATAGACAGGAGGATTCATGAAACTTAGAGAGTTATACAAAAAGGCTATTCAACTTGGAATTGAAAATGATCCAAGAGGCAAAGACACAGTTTTAAAAGAGTTAGAAAAAAGAAAAAAAGATTATGAAACAATGCCTGAAAAGAAAAAAGAATTTTTTGATTTAGAATCTCTTGAAAATCCCTATAGTGACTCAAGAATTCTATTTGGAACAGGAGATGAAGAGATAAAAACCATAATGGTTGGAATAGATATGGAAGTTGGAGAGGTAGTTTTGGCAGATTCTTTAAGAAAAAATGGCACTCAAGTTGATTTAATCCTTTCTCATCATCCTGAAGGAGGAGCATATGCAAGACTATTTTCTGTTATGTATATGCAGGCAGATATTCTTGGAAGATTTGGGATTCCAATAAATATAGCTGAAAGCTTGATGGAAACAAGAATAAAGGAAGTAGAAAGAAGACTAATGCCGATTAATCATACAAGAGCAGTAGATGCTGCAAGACTTCTTAATATTCCTTTTATGTGTATCCATACACCCGCAGATAATATGGTTACTACGTATTTACAAAGACTTTTTGATGAAAAAAAACCTTATACATTGGATGATGTTATAGATTTACTCTTGGAGATTCCGGAATATAGAGAAGCTGAAAAACATAATGCAGGACCTAAAATTCTTATTGGAAGTAAAGAGAGAAAAGCAGGAAAAATATTTGTAGATATGACAGGAGGGACAGAAGGATCAAAAGATATTTTTCAAAGCATGGCTTTAAGCGGGATAAATACAGTAGTTGCAATGCATTTAAGCGAGGATCATCGCAAAGAAGCAGAAAAAAATCATATAAATGTAATTATTGCTGGACATATAGCAAGTGATTCTGTTGGATTGAATCTACTTCTTGACAAAATAATTGAAGGAGAAGATATTAAAATCTTGGAGTGTTCGGGATTTAAACGTATAAAAAGGCAGTAAGCCTTTGGAATGGATTATCAAAAAATTTTAGAAGAGATAAAACAGAGATTAGATATAGTAGAGTTTATTTCTGAATATTTAGATCTAAAAAAAACAGGGCAAAACTATAGATCTCTTTGCCCTTTTCACTCCGAAAAGACACCTTCATTTTTTGTAAGTCCTTCCAAACAAATATTTCACTGTTTTGGATGTGGAAAGGGCGGTGATATCGTAACATTTCTAATGGAGTATGAAAAAGTAAATTTTATTGAGGCAATTTCTATCCTTGCAAGAAAAGTAGGTTTAAATTTTGAGCCTATTAAAAATAGTGTGTCTTCTATTTCTAAAGAGAAACTATACGAAATATATGAGACTGCCACATACTTTTATATAGAGCAGTTAAAAAACTCAGAGAAAGCTAAGAATTATCTTAAAAAAAGAGGTATTAATCAAGAAACTATAGAAATTTTTAAAATTGGTTATGCTCCATCGGAAAAAAACTCTTTATATAACTTTTTAAAAGAAAAAAATTTTGATGATGCTCTAATTAATTCATCTGGACTTGTCAGTAACTCTGTTGACTTTTTTAGAAATAGAATTATTATCCCCATTCAAGATTTAACTGGCAGAGTTATTGGATTTGGTGGTAGATTAATAGATTCAGAGTCTGATCTTCCAAAGTATATTAATTCTCCAGATACACCGATATTTAAAAAGGGAGCTCATCTTTTTGGGCTTTGGCATTCAAAACAATATATAAGAGAGAAAGGATATGTAATAGTGGTTGAAGGTTATATGGATGTTATTCTATGTCATCAATATGGATTTAGAAATGTAGTTGCTCCCTTAGGAACTACTCTTACTCAAGAACAATTGGAAAAAACGAAGAGAATTTTAAATAACTTAAAAAAGTTCACTAATAAGATACTATTGATATTTGACGGAGATGAGGCTGGAGTTTATGCTGCTCAGAAATCGCTTATTCCAATCTTTTACAGCGGTTTTATAGCAAAAATAGTTTTACTGCCAGAAAAAGAGGATCCTGCAAGTTTTTTGCAAAAATATGGAGATAAGGTTTTTAGAAGTTATATATCAAAGGCTTTATCTCCTGTTGATTTAATTATAAAAAAATATGGTGGCAAAAAATTAAATGAAGGCGTTCGTAGTTTTCTTCATACTTTAAGTTATGTAAAAGATTTAATATACCGAGATGAGCTACTTAGAGAACTTGCAGAAAAGACAGGTATTAATGAAAAAACTTTAAGAGAAGAGCTTAAACAAATTATCAAGAACAAAAAATTTAAAGATGAAAACAATCTTATTAAAAATTATGTGGTCTCTAAGGAAGAGGAGATTCTTCTTCGTATAGCTCTGTCTTATCCTGAAAAAATTGATTATATTCTTCCGAAGATTAACATAGAAGATTTTGATATTCCGACTGTAAAGGAGATATTTCTTAAGATAGAAAAATTAAAAAGAAATGATGAATTTTCATTTAGTAAACTCTTAAATCTACTAAGTGAGGAAGAAAAGGCTTTTATATCAAAGTTAATTATAAATTACGAAATTGATGAAGACTCTATCATGCAAAATATAAACGATTGCATTAAAAGTTTGACTCTTAAATCTATTGATAAAAAAATTAAAGATATTGCAAAATCTGGAGATGAGCAGACTCTTCATGAACTCATTAAAATAAAAAAAAGTGTTATAAAAGACTATAATGGATAAGAATAAAGATTTTCTAGATAAATTTTCAGAAGAGCATGAAGTTGCAGATAAATTTTTATCTGCTCCGGATTCTTTAAATCTTTATTTTAAGAGTATCAGTTCATTTCCAGTACTTTCGAGGCAAGAGGAAAAAAATCTTGCAAAAACTATAACGGAAAAGAAAATAGAGTTAATAAAATGTCTACTTAATATTCCCTTTGTTCAGAAAAAGATTTATGAGTTAAGTAAAGTTTTTTCAAACAATCCTGAAAAAGCAAAAGAAATCTTAGATGATGAAGATATAGATATTGAGGAGATTAAAAAAAGATTTATTGATATTTCGGAAAATATAAAAAAAGTTATGAGAAGAAAGAAGACCACCAAGGAATTTTTAAGAAAAATATTCAATATTCCCTTGAGGGATGAATTAACAAATATGTTTGTAGAGGAACTTGATGCTTTTAAATATGAGATTATAAACGGAAAAGACTTACAAGCTATTACAGGAATGAAAAACGAAGAGTTTCTTAAACACTTTCAAAATATAAAAAAAATATTCAATGAGTTTAATGAAGCTAAAAATAAGATGATAGAGTCAAATCTTAAACTTGTTGTAAGTATTGCTAAGAAGTATACAGGAAGAGGTTTAACTCTTGAGGATTTAATTCAAGAAGGCAATATAGGGCTTATGAAGGCAGTGGAAAAGTTTGAATATAAAAAAGGATTTAAATTCAGTACATACTCAACATGGTGGATAAGACAAGCAATTAATAGAGCAATTGCAGAACACTCTAAAACTATTAGAGTTCCCTCTCATGTTATAGATAATATATGCAAAATAAATAAAGTATATCGTGAACTATATCAAAACTATGAAAATGAGCCAGATATTGAAGAAATTTCATCAAGTTTAAATATACCAAGTGATAAAATTATAGATTTTCTCACAATAACTAGAGAGCCTGTATCAATAGATATGTCGATTAGAAACGATGATTCCTTATTAAAGGAGTTTATTGAAGATATGAATTCTCCAAATCCCTATGAGGAAGCATTACATGAAGATATGAGATATTTTTTAGAAAAGATCTTCTCTATTTTAACTAACAGAGAAAGAGAAATATTAATGAAAAGATATGGAATAAACGAAGAAAGACCGAAAAGCCTGGATGAGATCGGTAAGGAGTTTTCTGTATCAAGAGAAAGAATAAGGCAGATTGAGTTGAGAGCGATTAGAAAACTAAAAAGACTATGCAGGCTTAAATGGCTTAGAGATTTCATCAGAGAGTCTTGACTTATCTATCTTTATAAGGTTATAGTAGTTTTGTAATAGATGTTTTTGAGGGCCCATAGCTCAGCGGCCAGAGCTACCGGCTCATAACCGGTTGGTCCCAGGTTCGAATCCTGGTGGGCCCATATTTACAAGGAGAAAAAAGTGAATGAAGAGTTAAAAACTCTTATACAGTTACAACAGATTGACTCTCTTATTCTCTCTTTAAAACATAAACTTGAAATAATTCCTTTGGAAATCAAAAAACTTGAAGAAAAAATACAAGATATTGAAAAAAATTTTGAAAATGAAAGGAAAAAATTTTTAAATTTAGAAAAAAATAAAAAGGAAAAAGAAAGGCAAATACAAGACATAAATGAAAAAATTAAAAAACTCAAAGAAAAAACATCACAAGTAAAAACGAATAAAGAGTATCAGGCACTTTTGAAGGAAATTGAAGTAATTGAAGAAAATCTGAAAAAAGAAGAAGAAAATTTTCTTTTAATCCTTTATACTCTGGATGAAGCTCAGAAAAAGCTTAATGAGATAAAATCAGAAGTTGAAATGAATAAGAAAGATATAGAGAAACAAAAAACCGAATTTGAAAAAGAAAGACAAATTATTAGTCAAAAAATTGAAAAACTTAAGGAAGATAGAAAAAAATTAATAAGTAGACTTCCTCAAGAGTTTTACGAAGAATATAGAGAATTGATGAAAAAACATAAGGGAGTTGCAGTTGTTGAAGTAAAAAATTCAGTTTGTCAAGGCTGTTTTCTTCATATACCTCCTCAACTTTATGTAGAAATTAAGATAAATCAATCTATTTATCATTGTCCTCAATGTGGACGTTTTCTCTATTACAAACCTGAAGAAAAATTAGAAGAGGCTCAGGTTCAGTCTTAAATGAAGGCAAAAATTTACTGTGATGGCGCTTCCAGTGGGAATCCCGGTGATGCTGGTATTGGATGTTTAATTCTTTTTGATAATAAGAGAATAGAAATTTCAGAGTATATAGGTAAAACTACTAACAATGTAGCTGAATATACAGCTTTAATTAAAGGATTGCAAGAGGCATTAAAACAAAATATACAGGAGATAGAAATTTTTTCTGATAGCGAACTCCTTGTATATCAAATAAATGGAGTTTATAAAGTTAGAAATAAAAATTTGATACCACTTTATGAAAAAGTTAGGAACTTATTGAGTAACTTTAAAAAATATCAAATATTTCATATTCATAGAGAAGATAACTCTGTAGCAGATAGACTTGCAAAGAAAGCATTATGGAAATCAAGAAAATAAGATGTAGTTTATGTAAATCTTTAAATAATGGATTTGTTTTAAATCACTATAATTTGAAACTCTGTAGAGAGTGCTTTCCTAATTTTTTTAGGAAAAGAATTCAAGAAACAATAGAAAAATTTAAAATGTTTACCAAAAATGATATCATCTTAGTTGCTGTTTCAGGTGGAAAAGACAGCATGAGTATTCTTAAAGCATTAAAAGATTTGCAATATAATATAAGAGCATTACATATAGATGCAGGAATAGAAAAAGTCTCAGAAAAATCAAAACAGATTGTTCAAGAATTCTGCGAAAAGGAGCATATTCCACTAAAAATAATAAAATTACAAGAAGAGATTGATTTATCTCTTAAAGAACTATCAAAAATATCAAAAAAACCGATTTGTGCAGTATGTGGAATGCTTAGGAGATATATTTTAAATAAAGAAGCATTAGGACAAACAATTGTAACAGGACATACTCTTAATGATGAAGTTTCTTTTATTTTGAAAAATATGATTTTCTGGAATGATGAGCTTTTGTCAAGGATATATCCTGTTTTATATGAAAAAGAAGGATTAAGTAAAAAAGTTAAACCTCTCTGTCTTATTACTGAACAAGAAACAAGACTTTTTTGTGAAATTACATCCGTAAAATACTTTGATGAAGCATGTCCCTATAGATCAGAAATTTATGAATTATTTAAGAAAATTGTTTATGAGATAAACTATAACTTTCCCGGTTCAATAATAGGATTTTATAAAGGCTACTTAAAAAGAGTAAAAAAATTTTATTCTGAAACAGCGAAAGAAACATTTCTTAAGAAATGTAAAAATTGTGGATATATGACTGTTTCTGATCTTTGTAGTATTTGCAGACTTAAAGAAAAGGTGTTACAATATAAACATGGATGAAGTTTTAAAAGCAGTAAAAGAAAGAAGAAGTATAAGATCTTTTCTAAAAAAAGATATTCCAGAAGAGATAGTTAGAAAAATAATTGAAGCACTTATATGGGCACCTTCTGCTGGTAATCTTCAAGCAAGAAAGTTTTACTTTATAAAAAATCAAGAAATAAAAATTAAGCTTGCTCATGCTGCATTAAGTCAAATGTTTATTGCAGAGGCTCCTCTCGTCATTGTTGGATGTATAGATAAAGAAAGAATTTATCCAAGATATGGAGAAAGAGGTGTAAACCTTTATGCAATTCAAGATGTTGCTTGTAGTATCACTAATGCTATGCTTGTAGCTCATGAAAATGCTCTCGGAACAGTTTGGGTAGGTGCTTTTAGAGAAGAGGAAGTCTCATGGATTTTAAAACTACCAAAAAATTTAAGACCTGTTGTAATACTACCTATTGGATATCCAGCATATATACCCACACCACCACAGAGAGTCAGTATAAAAGAGGCTTTGGAGTTTATTGAATGAAAGATTTTCTATCAATTGCTATTGAATCTGTAAAACAAGCAGAAAAAGTTATTAAATACAGAGTTGGAACAATTTCATACAGAGAAATAACACAAAAGAGTATTTCAGACTATGTTACAGAAGTAGATTTACACTCAGAAAAAACAATTATCGAGTATATAAAAAAACACTTTCCAGCACATCAAATAATGTCAGAAGAATCCTCAAATGACTATAAAAAGACAGAGTATCTTTGGATAATTGATCCTCTTGATGGGACAACAAATTTTATTCATGGTTTTCCTGTGTTTGCAATATCTATTGCTATGATGTATAAAGGAGAGCTTATCTTAGGAGTTGTTCATGACCCAATAAAAGAAGAGACTTTTTATGCTGAAAAAGGTAGTGGTGCTTTTCTAAATGGGAAAAAAATTAAAGTATCTTCTGTTAAGGAGCCAGCTTTTAGTCTTATTGCAACAGGATTTCCTTTTAGAAACAAGCAATATATTGATCCTTATATAAGAATATTTCGTGAATTACTCTATTCAGTAAGTGATCTCAGAAGAGCTGGTTCTGCAGCAATTGATCTTGCCTATGTAGCCTGTGGAAGAGTAGATGGATTTTTTGAGTTTTCTCTAAGTACATGGGATATTGCAGCAGGTGTGGTCTTAATAAAAGAAGCCGGTGGAGTTGTTTCAGATTTTGAAGGAGAAAATAACTATTTAAAAACAGGACATATAGTAGCTGGCAATCCTATAATTCATTCATTTTTAGTTGAAAAAATAAAGAAATCATTAAAAAATTAAATAAGCTTAATATATTTCTAAAACCTCAAGTATTTTTCTAACTCTAGTAGGAAGTTCTATTTCTGAATTAGTATCTTTCAATTTAAGCCATTTCCATAAACCAATTGGACATAATGTAGCAAAGCTTATTTTGAAATTTTTACAAACTTCTGGACGATTTTGATAAATCTTACACTCTGCTTCTTTCCACTCATTTCCATTTTTTGAAATATCCACTAAATAAGGACATTTATGATTTTCCGACTTTTTTGTTCCATCAGGTAAAGGAACAGCCCATCTATAGCAGCACTCAGCACATCTAAGACATATAAATCTCTTTTCAACTGTTTCAAGAATTTCACTTAGTAGTTTACTATTTAAGCTCATGTTGACCCTCCAAAATACTAATAATGTATTGCATGTCCTTTGGTAAAGGAGCTTCAAATTCGAGATTTTCTTTAGTTATTGGATGGATAAACTGCATTCTAAAAGCATGAAGCATCTGTCTTGATACTGGAATTTTTCTTTTTCCAAGCTCAATGTAAGTCTTTCTTCCATAAGTTTTATCACCCAAGATAGGATGACCTATTGATGAAAAATGCACTCTGATTTGATGAGTTCTGCCAGTTATTATTCTAACTTTTAAAAGGGTATAATTTTTAAAATTTTTTATTACTTCCCATTCAGTTATTGCTTCTTTAGCTTTTTTTGATTTCGTAGACATTTTTTTTCTGTCATGAATCGCTCTTCCTATAGGAGTTGTTATTTTGCCTGAACCTTTTAGTTCTCCATAGACAATTGCCAGGTATTCTTTCTTTATTTCTCTTTTTTTAAAAGCTTCCACTAATTTGTAATAAGCCTGATCATCCAATGCAACAACCATAACTCCTGATGTATCCTTATCAAGCCTGTGAACAACTCCAGGTCTTAAAGGTCCTCCTACATTTGCAAGTTTCTTTATATGATAAGCTAATGCATTTATCAATGTTTTATCAGGATGTCCAACACATGGATACACAACCATTCCAGCAGGTTTAGATAATACAGCTAAGTAGTCATCTTTGTATATCAAATGAATTGGTATATTTTGAGGAATTATTCCTTCAGAAGTTTTTGATTTTAAAGAATTTATATTTAAAACTTCAATCAAATCATTAAATTTTATCTTATAACTTTTTGTTTTAATAAAGTTATTAACTTTTACAAGCTTGTTTTCAATTGCTTCTTGAGCCTTTGCTCTACTTATATTTAATTTTTCAGAAATGAATATATCTAGCCTTTTACCTTCATCAGCTTTTTCAGCATTAAACAGAATGCTCATAACCCTAATTTTTCCCTTAAAAATTTTCCAGTATATGAATTTGGATTTAAAGCTACTTCCTCTGGAGTTCCTTTCGCAATTAGATAGCCTCCTAAGTGACCTCCTTCAGGTCCAAGGTCTATGATATAGTCTGCACATTTTATTATCTCAAGGTCATGTTCAATAACTATAACAGTATTTCCCATATCAACAAGCCTTTGAAGTATATTAAGCAGTCTTTCTATATCCACCATATGAAGTCCTGTTGTAGGTTCATCAAGTATGTAAAGAGTCTTTCCTGTTGGTTTTTTACTTAGTTCTCTAGAAAGTTTAACTCTCTGAGCTTCTCCTCCTGACAAAGTTGTTGCTGATTGTCCAAGTGTTATATATCCAAGTCCTATATCTTCCATTATTTGTAGTTTATGTTTAAGTTTTGGTAAAGCTGAGAAGAATTCAACTGCTTCGCTTACTGTCATTTGAAGAACTTCACTTATATCTTTGCCTTTATACTTAATTTGTAATGTTTCTTCATTATATCTTTTTCCTTTGCAACTATCACAAACAACATAAACATCTGGTAGTAAATGCATTCTTATCTTTTTCATTCCATCACCTTGGCAAGACTCACATCTTCCCCCTGGAAGATTGAAACTGAAGCGAGACTTTGAATATCCACGAATTCTTGCCTCAGGAAGAAGTGAAAAAAGTTCTCTTATTTCAGTCATAACTTGAGTATATGTAGCAGGAGTTGAACGAGAAGTTCTTCCTATTGGAGATTGATCAATACATACAACTTTATCTATCTGCTCAATACCCTCAATTGCCTTATGTTTGCCTGGATAGACATTTGCATTGTAAAGTTTTTTTAATAAAGCTTTATATAAGATTTCAAATATTAATGTGCTTTTACCAGAACCTGCAACACCTGTAACACATACGAATACTCCAAGGGGAATTTCTACATCTATATTTTTAAGATTATAAGCCTTTGCTCCTATAATTTTTATAAATTTTTGAGGTTTTCTTCTTTTCTTAGGTATGGCAATTCTGCTTGTTCCTCTTAAATATTGAGCAGTGAGAGACTCTTTACTCTTTATAAGTTGCTCAGGAGAGTATATCCCTGTTATATATCCACCATTTCTTCCACCTTCAGGACCAAGTTCAACAATTAAATCCGAACTCATTATTGTGCTTTCATCGTGTTCAACAACAATAACAGTATTTCCTCTTTTTGAGAGTTCTTTCATACTTTCTATAAGTCTTATACAATCTCTTGGATGAAGTCCTATGCTTGGTTCATCAAGAACATAAAGGACTCCTGTTAGATGAGATCCAAGTTGAGTTGCAAGTCTTATTCTCTGTGCTTCTCCGCCTGAAAGACTAAAAGAAGGTCTATTTAAGCTTAAATAACCAACTCCAATTTTTTGAAGAAAAGAGATCTTTACAAAAATCTCTTTTAGTATTCTTTCAGCAATTTGGGCTTTATTTGAGGAAAGATTTAGATTATTTAAAAAATTATTTAGTTCATCAATTGATAAGGTTGATATTTCTGCTATATTTTTACCATTAATTTTTATTGCAAGACTTTCCTCTCTAAGTCTTGTGCCTCTACAGAGTTTACACGGAAATAAGTTTAAAATATCTATCTCCTCCTCTTCTTCAATATTTTCATAACCCAAGCCTTTACATCTGGGACAGGCACCATATTTACTATTAAAGGAAAAAAGTTTTGGATCAATATCTGGCAAACTTCTTCCACAATTAGGACATGCAAGAACACTACTAAAAATAATATCTCTATTTTCGTTTACTATATTTATAACAACTGTTTTTGCATATTTCATAGCAAGTTGTAATGCTCTTTTTATCTGATTTTTATATTTCTCTTTAACGATAATTCTATCAACAATGAGTTCAATTGTGTGTCTTACATTTTTTTTAAGAGAAAGCTCCTGAGTAAGTTCAACAACTTTACCATCAATTCTTGCTCTTATAAATCCTTCAGCTTTTGCTCTATCTATAATCTCTTTATGTTCTCCTTTTTTTTCAATAACTACAGGTGCAAGAATCTGAATCTTTGTTCCTTCATTGAGACTTAATATAAAATCAAGCATTTTATCTATATCTTGAGAGACAAGCTCTATATTACATTTTGGACAGTATGGAGTTCCTATTTTTGCATAAAGAAGTCTTAAGTAATCATATATTTCAGTAATTGTGCCAACTGTTGAACGAGGACTTTTTGATATAGTTTTCTGATCAACCGATATTGCTGGTGAAAGTCCCTCAATAAAATCTACATCCGGCTTTTGTAATTGGTCAAAAATTGTTCTTAACTCTATAGGGAGACTTTGAAGATATCTTCTATGAGCTTCTGCAAAAATAGTATCCATAGCAAGAGATGACTTTCCTGAACCAGAAGGTCCAGTAATAACAATAATTTTGTTTCTTGGAAGTGTTAAATCAATATTTTTAAGATTATGTTGTCTTGCCCTCTTTATTAAAATATTTTGCTGCATAATTATTTTTTATATTCTCTTAACTCTGCAGTAATCTTTCCAACAGGTATCTTTGTTTCAATTCTTAAGGGAATTTTATTTTCATCCTTACTGAGCCAAATAATAATATCTCCCTTTCTTCTAAAAAGTCCTTCTGTGTCAAGCAAAGGCTTTATGACAATCGTATCCATCTCTTTTTTGTTTAATAGTTCTATTTTTTCTTCTTTAATCGGTTTAATTTTAACATTTGCAAACTTGTTACTATCAAAAATATCTATTGATACAGGTTCATTTAAACTGATTGGCAAAGTTCTAAGATAAAAGAAACCTGAAAGAACATCCATGAAGATTTTATCTATACCTTTATGATAGGTTGTATTGTTTTTTATATGATTTATAAATATAATTTCTTTATTCACATAGTCAAATATTGTTTCTTTATTACCTCTGTATTTACCCTCTATTTGAATTAATCTAAAATGTTTTGGTTTTCCATGCTGTATTTTGCTTTCTGCATAATCATCTACATAATAAAAATTTGAGATAAAACTTGCAGACTTAACCGTAGAGGTTATTGTAACTTCATTGGCGTTACCCTTAACATAAATTTCTGCTGAGCCTACATAAATACCTGTCCAGTATATATCAAACTTCATTGATTCATTAATAAATCGAACAAAAGGATTATTTTCTATTTCTGATTGATTTTTATTGTTTTCTTGAATATATGAGGCTATATAACTTTCTTCTTTGTTTTCTGTAAACTCTGCCGGTTTAAGACTCTCAAAAGCCTCTTCTGTTTTATTTTCTCTTTTTTCTAAATCCTGTGGTTTTATAACATTTTTTTGGTAAGATTTATCTTTTATCTCTTCTTTTTTTTTAATTTCAAGAATATATGTATCTATAAAATCTCTAAGAGGAAAACTCAGTTGAACCTTCGTAAGAGCCATCATTATGCTTATATGGATAATTATTGAAATCAATACTCCTGCTATAATCCATCTTGATTTCATAAAAATAGTATAACACTTAGTTGACCAATAGATTAAAACATATATAGAATGAAAAAATTACAATGGAGGTTATGGTTTGAAAAAGAAAATTTTAATATTATTGCTTATAATTTTAATCTTTACGATTTTTTTAGTGTTTTCCAAAATTGATATTTCATCTATTTTTATTAAACCAGTCTCAGATGAGCTTAAAAAAATGCTAAAAATGGATGTTTCAATTGATAAAGTTTATATACATTTTATTCCTCTCTATCTTGAGTTTAAAAATGTTAATATATCTAACTCTGAAAACGACAATATAAGATTAAACAAAATAAAACTTTACTTAGGATTAACTAAAATTTTTAATAAAGAGATAGAAGTAAGAAAAGCCGTTATATATTCAGCTGATTTTTCTTTCAAATACTCAATTATTAAACAATGTACAGAAAATATTTCTGAGTATTTAAGGATGCCAATAGATTTTCCATTAATACTAAGGATTAGCTCATTTGAGTTAAAAAACTTTAATGGTTCAATTTACAACGATGATTTACATCTAAGTTTAAAAAACCTTTATGGAAGAGTGCTCTTAAAACATAAACCTCAAGTTTCTCTTATCTCTAATATTAAAATTCTCTCATTACAGTATCCTAATATTGAAACCAATATAAAGGCTTCTTTTAAAGTTAAGGAAAATGAGATAATTCTTGAAGATTTTAAAATTTTTGACATTAACTCTTTATTTAAAGCTACTGGAAGAATGAACTATGAGGACTTCTTAGGAGAATTTGTTATTTCAAGTAAGATATTTTTTAAAACTTTTATGAAAACTTTTGGTATAAATAAAGAAGGTTATGGAGAAGTTAACATTGATGGCAATATATTATTTGAAGAAGGCAAAAAGTGGAATGAAAAGATAAAGTTAAATTTAAAATTTAATAGCTCCTTTTTTCTTGAAGATTTAATGCAGATTTTAAAAGTTTCTGAAAAACTGAATGGATTTACAGAAGCTAAAGGAAAAATTGAAGGGACAATTTCTTCACCTCGAATTTCTGCTAAGGCAACTCTCAAGAAAGGAAATATTCTTGGTGTAAAAGTGGATGAGATAAATACTGATGTGTTTTATAAAAATAGAATATTGGAGTTTAAAAATAGTAGAGTAAATCTTTATGGAGGGTTTGCTCAAGCTTATGTATGGATAACTCTTCCTAAGGTAGTAAAACATTATGTCTTTATAAACATAGAGAATGTATCAAGTAGAGGAATTTTTGAAATTATTCAATGGAATCCTAATATTGCAGAAGGCTTAGTAAAAGGATGGTTGATATCTGAAGGAGAAGTCTTTTCGCCAAAAGGTTCTTTCGTTTATATAAGAAAATTCCAAAAACCTGATGATTTGAGAGGTAAGATTGAATGGATAAAAGGTGATTTTATCTCATCAAATAGAATTTATTGGTTTAATCCTTTAGAAATTTCTTTATCCAAAACTAAAGCTGAAGTTACGGGATATATAGATACAAAGACTAATTCTCTTAATATGGAGTTTAAAGGATTTAGTAGAGACATAAGTGAACTTTTGATTCCATATCAAAGAGGCATCTATGGAGATATGATTGTCCAAGGTAGATTATATGGAGAGATAAAAAATCCTGAAATAGCTATTAATTTTTCATCAGAAAAAATTAATATTTTCACATACGAGATTGAAAAATCTGTTCCAGAGTATTCTATTACGTTTGATAATATAAAAGGTAAGCTTATCTATACAAAAAATATTTTGTTAATTGACAATATTATTGGTAAGAATCTTTCACTGAAAGGCAAAATTTTGTTTTCTAAAGCAAAAAATATTTTTGAAATAAAAGATCCTCTATACGACATCGTATTTTCCGTAAAAAATATACCCATTCAAAATCTTAATATACAGAAGCTTAAAAATGAAGTTAGCACCATTGTTTCTATTGAAGGTTCTATAAAAGGTAAAGGAAACATAAAATCTCAAGTTACTCTTGCTCCAGTTTTTCTTAAAGATAATAAGATTATTGATAGATTAACTGCCTTAGTTGAATGTGAAAAAAATATTATTTTCATAAAAAAACTGCATATAAATAACGATAAAAATATCTTAAATGTAACTGGTTATATAGATTTAAACGGTAAACTTGATATCTCTGGAGCATCAAAAACTTTTGATATAACAAACATAATACAAGGGTATGCAAAAAGGTTAGGAATCCAATATATAGAGAAAACTGACTTAAATAATTTACATTTTAGTATTATTGGATCAATAAAAAACCCAACAATTACGGCAAATTCAGGCTTAACAGTAAAACTTAAAAATGGAAAAAAAATTGATGGAATAATCGATTTGAATTATTCACAAAATTATTTAAAGACTAACTCCAATATTATGAAAAATATTTTAATTACTCTTGAAGGTTTTATAGACAAGAAAGAATGGAATATATCTGGTAATTTTAACTCAGCAAGAGTAGACTCATTGACTGGACTTTTTATTAATAATCTTCCAGAAGATTTAGTGATTCTTATTGACGGGAAAATAAAAGGTTCATTGAGTAATGAAAATTTGAATGCTCAGATTGATTTAAAAAAGATATTCACAAGACTCTATGGAATAGGGCTTAACAATAAGAATCCTGTAAGTATTAATATAGAAAAAGGCAATGTATATTTTAGTCCCATAACTCTCTTGGGCCAATCAACAGAATTGACAATAAAAGGTAAGATTGTTGATTATTTTGATATTCTCATTGAGGGTTTTACTGATCTTAGACCTTTTAAAGCTCTCTTTAAGGTTGATGAAATAAAAGGAAGAGCATCAATGCAAGTTTATATCTATGAAAACAGAAAAAATCCTGAAATAGCAGGCGAAGTAGAAGTAGAAAATGCATCCCTTACATTAAGAAAAGATATTCCCACCTTACATAATTTGAATGCTGTTATATCCTTTAATGAAAATAGAGTTTTAATAGAAAAAGCTCAAGGCATATTTTCAGAAGGTAATGTTTATATGGATGGAATTGTGTATTTTGAAAAATTCACCATAAAACATCTTGCTCTTTCTGGAAAAATCTCTCAAGTTAGATGGATTTTTGCTCCCAGATGTTGGGCATATCTTAATGGACAGATTTATCTTAAAGGATCTTATAATCAACCCTTCCTATTAGGTCAGGTAAATATTCAAAATGGTGTTTATACAGAAAAATTTGATTGGACAAAACTGGCTCTTAAATCCAACTCTACAAAAACAATCTTAACAAAAGACAGCTGGCTTAACAATTTAAAACTTAATATAAGAGTTCAGACTAATAATTTTTTTGTTAATAATAATCTTGCTACAGTAAATTTAAATGGTGATATTGTGTTAAAGGGAAGTGTACCTGAACCTTCTTTAATTGGTTGGATAAATGCTAAGGATGGATGGATTTATTTTAGGGGAAATAAATTTGAGATTTCAAAACTTTTTATTCAGTTTAATGATCCTACATCAATAAAACCTTATCTTAATATTTCTGCAAGAACGAGTATATCTCAATACAATATAAATTTGAACATAAATGGATACATTGATCAGTTTAATCTTATACTCAGTTCAAATCCTCCTCTTTCAGAATCAGAACTACTTAACATGCTGGTATTAGGACAAAATGGTGCAGTAGGGAAGGGAATCCCTGGAACCTCTGAAGCTGCTTCATTTATTACAGGGCAAATGCAGGAAGTCATAGAAGAAAGAGTTAAGGGATTAACAGGACTTGATGTTATGACAGTTGAGCCAGGAGTATCAAAAACAACAGGCTCTATTGGTCCAAGAGTGACAGTTGGCAAAAAACTCATGGATGGAAGAATGACAGTTACTTATTCAACTACAACTGCAACAACAGCTGAACAAATTATAAAAATAGAATACTTAATAAGAAGAGGTGTTTCTCTTGTCGGAACAAAAGATGAAATTGGAGGACTTTCAGGTGCGATTAAGTTTCGTTTTGAGTTTCATTAGTATTTTTTTGATTTTATTTAACTCTGTTTATGCAGAAGAAATTATAAAAAAAATAGAGATTGAAGGTCTAAAATCTATATCAAAAGAAGAATTTATTTATCTTTTTGGAATAAAGGAAAATGAACCTTTCGATCCAGAAAGAATAACTTTGGGAATTAAAAGAGTTTTTTTGAAAGATTTATTTGACGATATCATTGTTGAACGAAAAGATCAAATAATAAAAATATTGATTAAAGAAAAACCCATAATAAGTGAAATTGAAATAAAAAGCAATAAGTATTTTCCAGAAAGTTTTTTCAAAAAACTGCTTAGTTTCAAAAAAGGTGATAGGTTAAAAGAATTGGAGCTAAAAAAAACAAAAGATAAAATAGAAAAGGAACTCAAAAGACAAGGTTTTATAAACTCCAGTGTTAAAATAAATAAAAATTTCTATGGAGACTATGTAGATATAGCAATTTATATAAATGAAGGTGAGCCCTTAAAAATAAAAAATATAAGATGGGAAGGATATTTTGATGAACAT
Organism: Thermodesulfovibrio sp.; assembly: GCA_025060075.1. Taxonomy (GTDB): domain Bacteria; phylum Nitrospirota; class Thermodesulfovibrionia; order Thermodesulfovibrionales; family Thermodesulfovibrionaceae; genus Thermodesulfovibrio. The sequence continues at coordinate 3,774 of JANXCZ010000079.1, read as the reverse complement.
ATCATTAACTTTCTTTCTTTAAATACTGGCGAGCCTTTTAATGAAATATTGGTTGAAGATTTTATTAATAAAGTACGAAAATACTTTGCTAAACAAGGCTTAATTAGTTCAGAGATTACATATTCCTTCAAAGATGGAGAGCTTTTATTAAAAATTAAAGAAGGGAAAAAATTAAAGATAGAATTTAAAGGAGTTAACTTCTTAAGGGAAAAGGATTTAAAAAACATAGCAATATCTCATTTTCAAGATAAAGTAAACGAAAATGTTGTAAAAGACAGTATCAATAGTCTAATTACCTTTTATAAAACACAGGGCTTTATTGATGTAAAAATTATTCCTCTAATAGAAGAGTTGGATAATGAGTGGAAAATAACATACTTTATAGATGAAGGTAATAGAAAAATTATTGAAAAAATTGATATAGAAACAGAGCTATCAAAGGAAGAATTAAAAAATATTCTTACAACCAAAGAAGGCTTTCCATTTAATCCTGAACAATTAGAAAATGATAAAAAAACAATTGAAGAATATCTTAAAGCAAAGGGATATTTTTATGCTCAGGTATTTCTACCTCAATTAAAAGAAGATAATAACAAGATAAGCATATTGTTTAAAATTCATGAAGGTAAAAAAGTTAAAATAAGTAAAATAGAGATTGAAACTAAGGATAGTTTATTAAAATCTGAAGCCTCAGAAGTATTGAAGATATACAGAGAGTATCCATTTAGCGAGACAACTTTTCTTGAAATAAAGAGAAAGCTCAGAGAAATATATCTTAAAAATGGATACTATGATGTTCATATTGAGGGTAAATATGAGATCAAAGATAATGAAGCATATATAAATTTCAAAATTGATGAAGGTAACAAAAAATATTTCGGTAAATCAATTATTCTTGGTAATAAAAAAACAAAAACAAAATTTATTTACAATAGACTTATCCCCAAAGATGAAAAACCTTACAATCCTTTTACATTAGAAGAAGAAAGACAGATTCTCTATAAAACTGGACTTTTTTCGCGGATAGAAGTTCAACCTGAATTTAAGGATAGTTTTATAGATTTAATTTATAACTTTGAAGAAGCTCCAGCAGGAGCTTTTGAGTTTGGCTTTGGATATGGAGAGTATGAAAAAGCAAAAGGTTTTATGGATTTGTCCTATGTAAATCTATTTGGAATGAATAAACAAATATTTTCAAGAGTTGAGTTAAGCACTCTGGAAAATAGAGCTTACATAAGTTATACTGATCCATGGTTATGGAAAGATATAACATTCAAGTCATCTTTGATGTTTGAAAAAATGAAAGTTAAAAACATTGATACCAAGAATATTATTTACAAAATAAAAAAGTATAATGCTTCTTTAGGTTTCGAAAAAAAGTTTTTTGAGTCCTTTAAAGTTGAGCTTCTTTATGAAATTTCATACTCAAAAACATGGGATGTTATTCCAGAAGTTGTTATTTCTGATGAAGATATTGGAGAATTACTTATAAGCGGAGTTAAAGCTTCATTGATTTATGATAATAGAGACAATCCTTTTGATCCAACTAAGGGATGGCTTGCTGGAGTTAATTCAAAATTTAGCAAAAAATTCTTAGGTTCTGATATTGATTTCATAAAGTCATCATTTTATATAAATAAATATACAGAAATAACAAAAGGACTGGTTTTAGCTAAATCTTTAAGGGGAGGTTGGGCATGGATTTATGGAAAGACAGATAATCTACCAATATCTGAAAGATATTTTCTTGGAGGAAGAAATACCGTAAGAGGATATGCTTATAATACTGTTGGACCAAAACAGGATAATCAACCAACTGGTGGAAATGCTTTTTTAATGGGAAATCTTGAATTTAGAACATATTTAGGCAAAAACTTTTTTATAGTGAATTTTCTCGATTTTGGTAATGTATGGAAAAAAGTAAAGGACGTAGATATTTCAAATTTTAAATACACTGCAGGAGCAGGATTAAGATATAAAACTCCTATTGGACCAATAAGGGTAGATTATGGATACAAACTAAATAGAGAAAAGGGAGAGTCACGTGGTGAGATCCATTTTAGTATTGGTCATGCTTTTTAATATATTTGTTGTGTCATCAGCCTTATCAGAGACCATAGACAGAGTAGTTGCTTATGTAGACTCATATGCAATAACTCTAAGGGAATTTGAAAGAACAGCTTCTAAGATGAAAGAAAAATTTCCAGAAATTAAAAATCAAGAAATTTTGGACACAATGATTAATAAACTTCTTATTTTTAAAAAATCAAAGGAACTTTTTATTGAAGGAAAAGAAGAAGATTTGATTACGAACTATATTGACTTAAAAATAAAGTCAGATATTATAATTCCAGAAAGTAAAATAAGAGAGTACTATGAGGAAAATAAAGCTAAATTCAAAAATACACCTTATATAAATGTGAGAGATGAGATAGAAAAATATCTTTTTGAAAAGGAGTTAAATCAAAAACTTAAAGAACATATTGAAGAATTAAGACAAACTACTGAAATAAAAATAATTTTTATACCTTAATCTCATAAATAAGAGCTACTTCATCGCATTCTGGAAATTTTGGACATCTTATACAATCACCCCATATTTTTTGAGGAAGTTTTGATTTATCAAACTCCTTAAATCCTTTTTTTTTAAAAAACTCTGGAATATATGTCAAAACAAAAACCCTTTTTACACCAAGTTTTTTAGCTTCATTCAAAGATTTTTTTACAAGAAGACTTCCAATTCCCTTTTTTTGTGAGTCTTTCTTGACAGCAAGAGATCTTATTTCAGCAAGATCTTCCCATAGTATATGTAAGGCACATACTCCTTTTATTTCACCATTTTCCTCAGCAATCAAAAAATCTCTTATATTTTCATAAAGTTCGTTTAAAGAACGAGGAAGCATTTCACCTTTTTTGGCAAATTCATTGATTAATCTGTGAATTGATTTAACATCAGATACTGTTGCTTTTCTAATCTTCAATAATAGAAAAACCTCTCAATATAAGATTTTTGTTTATTTCAACTATTTCTTTTTTCTTAGCAGGAATTATCTCTTCAATGGTTTCAATAACTTTTTCAATGCTTAGTATTTTAGATATTTTTACAAAAGCTCCAAGAAGAACCATATTTGCAAACTTAGGATTTGCAATTAAGGAGGCTTCTTTTGAGGCTTCAATTGGATAAAAATTAATGTCATCACGAAATTTAGAATTCTTTATGATAGATGCATCATAAATAATACAACCTTTTTGTAAAACTCTATTGATAAATTTTTTATATGAGATTTCATTTAAGGCTATAAGATAGTCAGCATTTCTAACTATTGGTGAACCTATAAATTCATCAGAAATAACAACCATACAGTTTGCTGTACCACCACGCATTTCTGCACCATAAGAAGGAAACCATGTTACCTCCTTTTCTTGTTTCATAGCAGAATGAGCAATTACTTTACCTAAAAAGAGAATTCCTTGCCCTCCAGAACCTGCTATTATTATACGTTGCTCCATTTGTCTTTTATCACTCCCAATTTAAATTCATTCATCATGTTTTCTCTCAACCACTTTAAAGCTTCTTGAGGTGACATTCCCCAGTCAGTAGGGCAGGGTGAAAGCATCTCAACAAAACTAAAACCTTTACCTTCAAGTTGATATTTAAAGGCTTTCTCAATATAGGTTTTAGTAATCACTATATTTTTATAACTATCAAGAGCTCCTCTTGCAATAAAGGATGTGCCTTCAAGTATTGCAAGAAGTTCTGATACATGAATTGGA